>NZ_CP018839.1:311292-622584 GCF_001922305.1 Thauera chlorobenzoica | reverse complement strand
CCGAACGCCTCGAACACTACCCCCAGGACGGCGCCACCCGCCTCCACCAGCCCCGCCTGCGCCTGCACAGCGCAGGACGCGAGACGCTGATCAGCGCCGGGCGTGCCGATGTCTCGCCCGGCGGCGAGCAGGTGGACCTGGCGGGCGAGGTCCGCGTCCGCCGTCCCGGCACCGCATCAGAGGCACCGCTCGGCCTCGATTCCGAGGCCCTCACGGTATGGCCCGACGCGCATCGCGCGCACACCGACTCTCCGGTATCGCTGACCCGCGGCAACGTCCGCGCCACCGCGCTCGGCCTGCGCGCCGACAACCTGTTCGGCACCCTCGAACTGATCGGCGAAGTGCGCTCGACGCTGCCGCGCCGCCAAGGACCCCCCACATGAAACGCCTGCTCGCCGCCGCCCTCGCTACCTTCGCCGTCTGCGCCGCCCCCGCCTTTGCGGAGCGGAGCGACCGCGAGCAGCCGGTCAACATCGAAGCCGACCGCCTCACCGTCGACGACCGCAACAAGGTGCATGTCTTCGAAGGCAATGTCGTCCTCACCCAGGGCACCCTCATCATCCGCGGCGACAAGCTGGTCGTCACCCAGGACGCCGCCGGCTTCCAGAACGGCGTCGCCACCGCTGCCGGAGAGCGCCTCGCCAGTTTCCGCCAGCGCCGCGAAGGCAGCACCGAATACGTCGAGGGCAAGGCCGAGCGCATCGAATACGACAGCCGCACGGAAAAAGCCCGCCTATTCAATCGCGCCGAGGTCCGCAGCGGCGGCGACCAGGTCAGCGGCCACTACATCGAGTACGACGCGATCACCGAGAACTATCTCGCCACCAACGCGCCGCAGGCGGGAAGCCCGGGCACTGCGCCGGGCGGGCGCGTGCGCGCCGTGATCCAACCCAAGAGCGACGGCCAGCCTGCAAGCCCGCAGTGACCGGCCGCGACCCACATCAGCCAGGAGGAAGCATGACGTTCGAACTCATCATCGCCGAGCAGCGGGGCCGGGTCGGCCTCATCACCTTGAATCGCCCCCAGGCGATGAACGCACTCAACGACCAGGTGGTGAACGAAATCACCGCCGCGCTCGACGGCTTCGAGGCCGACGACAACATCGGCGCGATCGTCATCACCGGCTCGGACAAGGCCTTCGCCGCGGGCGCCGACATCGGCGCGATGGCCCAGTTCTCCTACATGGACGCCTACAAGAGCGAGTACATCACGCGCAACTGGGAGCGGGTCAAGACCTGCCGCAAGCCGGTGATCGCCGCGGTCGCCGGCTTCGCCCTGGGCGGCGGCTGCGAACTGGCGATGATGTGCGACATCATCATCGCCGCCGACAGCGCGAAGTTCGGCCAGCCCGAAGTCAAGCTCGGCATCCTGCCCGGCGCCGGCGGCACCCAGCGCCTGCCGCGCGCGGTGAGCAAGGCCAAGGCGATGGACCTGTGCCTGACTGCGCGCCTGATGGACGCCGCCGAGGCCGAGCGCGCCGGCCTGGTGTCGCGGGTGGTCCCTGCCGACAAGCTGCTCGACGAGGCGCTCGCCGCCGCCGCCACCATCGCCGGCTTCTCCCTGCCGGTGGTGATGATGATCAAGGAGTCGATCGGGCGGGCGTTCGAAAGCGGCCTCAACGAAGGCCTGCTGTTCGAGCGCCGGGTATTCCACGCCGCCTTTGCGCTCAACGACCAGAAAGAAGGGATGGCCGCCTTCGTCGAGAAACGCAAGCCCGACTTCCGCCACGATTGAGCGGAGCCCTGGGCCTGGCTGCCGCGCCCCACCACCGCGTCACATGGCTGTCATCCTGGCGGCGCACACTGGGCCGTCGGTCTCGCCTGCAGCCTCCCGGTGCTCCCGTCCCGGAGCCTGGCTGCAGACGGACAGCCGATTGACGCAACCAATCGGTTTTGATTGTGCGATGCACAAACTTCCCTTGACAGTACGTTGCGGCACCGTATAATCCGCACCATGTTGCATCGCAGCAAATCAGTCCCCCAGCTGCAGCCGACTTTGACCAAGGAGAGCCCCATGAGCACTTTCATTACCCCCGAGCAGTTCGCCAGCACCAACAAGGCCAGCGTGGAAACCCTGCTGACCCTGGCCAACGCCGCCTTCGCCAGCGCCGAGCGCCTGGCCGCCCTGAACCTGAACACCGCCCGTGCGATCCTGGAAGACGGCGTGGCCAACACCAAGGCCCTGCTCGGCGCCAAGGACGTGCAGGAACTGGTGAGCCTGCAGGCTGCGCTGGCCCAGCCGATCGTCGAGAAAGCCGTCGCCTACGCGCGCAGCGTCTATGAGATCACCTCGCAGAGCCAGGAAGAAGTCTCGAAGGTGATGGAGAGCCAGGTCGCCGAGCTGAACAAGGGTGTCGCCAGCGCGCTGGACAACGCCGCCAAGTCCGCGCCCGCCGGCTCCGACGTTGCCGTCGCCGCGGTGAAGTCGGCGATCGCCGCCGCCAACAGCGCCTACGACAACATGAGCAAGGCCGCCAAGCAGGTCGCCGAGATCGCCGAAGCCAACGTGGCCGCCGCGACCAACGCCACCGTCAAGGCGGTCAGCTCCGGCGCCAAGGCTGCGGCCAAGAAAGCCGCCTGATCGCTTCAGCGGCCGGACCGAAGAAGGCCCCGCATCGCGGGGCCTTCTTGCGTTCACCCGGCACCTAATCCGGCACCCGAGCCGCCGTCTCCGGCTGAGTCTCCGCCCCGGCATAGTGATGGCCGAACAGGCGCCGCATCTCGCCTTCGATCCATTCTTCGGCGCGGCGGTTGATCTCCTCCGCCTTCACGCCCTTGACCTCGATCAGCGGACCGATGCTGACGGTGATCTCTCCCGGGCGCTTGATGAAGGCGTTGCGCCGCCAGAACTCGCCGGCATTGTGGGCCACCGGCACCACCGGCACTCCGGCACGCTTGGCGAGGATCGCGCCTCCCGGCTTGTAACGCCGCACCACGCCGGGTGCGACCCGCGTGCCTTCGGGGAAGACCGCCACCCACAAGCCTTCGTGGAGGCGCTTCCGGCCCTGCTCGACGACCTGCGACAAGGCATCCTTGCCCGCCGCACGGTCGATCGCGATCCCCGGAATCTGCCCCAGCGCCCAGCCGAAGAAGGGCACGCGCAGCAGTTCGCGCTTGAGCACGTAGCACAGCGGCGGAAAGATCTGCTGCAGCGCGATCGTCTCCCACGCCGACTGGTGCTTGGACAGGATCACCGCCGGGCCGGCGGGAATGTTGTCGGCGCCGATCACCCGGTAGCGGATCCCCAGCACGTGACGGATCACCCACATCATCAATGGCACCCAGGACGTGATCAGGCGGTGACGGGTCATCGGCGGCAGCCAGAAGATCAGGATCGCAAGCACTGCGTAAGGCACGGTGATGACGGCGAGCAGGAGCGCGAACAGGAAGGAGCGAAGCAGATGCACGGGAGCACTCCGTAGGTGGATGGGCAGGACGCGGCGCCCGCACCACGGGGCGGGCAGCGCCGGCGGGCGGGGATGCCCGCGCGGCTCAGGTGGTGAGCTCGGTGGCGATGGCGTCGAGATCGGGATAGATCAGGGTGCCGGCCGGCAGCTCAGGACTTTCGCGGGTCAGCTGCCCCTTGCCGGTGAGCACCAGGTAGGGCGTGCAGCCGACCGCGGCGCCGGCCTGGAGGTCGCGCAGGCTGTCGCCGACGCAGGGCACCCTGTGCAGGTCGACGTTGAAGCGCTCGGCGATCTGCAGGAACATGCCCGACCTGGGTTTGCGGCAATCGCAGGTCGAATCCGCCGGATGCGGACAGAAGAAGATCGCATCGAGGCGGCCGCCGACCTGGGCGAGGCTCTTCACCATCTTGTCGTTGATCGCGTTCAGCGTGTCCATGCCGAACAGGCCGCGGCCGACGCCGGACTGGTTCGACGCCACGACCACGCGCCAGCCCCACTGGTTCAGGCGCGCGATCGCCTCGAGCGAGCCGGGAATCGGCTTCCACTCTTCGGGCGACTTGATGAACTGCTCGGAATCGAAGTTGATGACCCCGTCGCGGTCGAGAATGATGAGCTTCATCGGCAACCTCCGTGATGCGGAGCGCGCTGCGGTCAGGCCGACAGGCGCGAGATGTCCGCCACCTGGTTCATCAGCCCGGCCAGCCGCGCCAGCAAGGCAAGCCGGTTGTGCCGCGTCAGCGGCTCCTCGGCCATCACCATGACGTCCTCGAAGAAGCGGTCCACCGCCGCGCGCAGCCCGGCGAGCGCGCACAGGGCATCGGTGTAGTCCTCGTTGGCGACGTGGGAGTCGACCAGCGGCGCGACCTCGATCAGCTGGTGGAACAGCGCCTTCTCGGCCTCTTCCTGGAGCAGCGCGAGGTCCGGTTCGCCCGGGGTGGCCGCGGCCTTTTTCAGGATATTGACGATGCGCTTGTTGGCCGCGGCCAGGGCCTCGGCTTCGGGCAGCGCGCGGAAGGCCTCCACCGCGGCGAGCTTGGCCGGCACCAGGTCGATGCGCGCAGGCTTCAAGGCGAGCACGGCGTCGATCACCGCACCGTCGCGGCCCGACTCCCGCAGCAGGTTCTTCAGGCGCTCGAGGATGAAGTCCTGTAACTGGGCAGCGAAGCCTTCGGCACCGAGCAGGCCGGGCTTGAAGCCGGCGGCGGCGGCTTCGATCAGCTTCGGCAGCTCCAGCGGCAGCGGCGTCTCGATCAGGATGCGCAGCACGCCGAGGGCGGCGCGGCGCAGCGCGAACGGGTCCTTGTCACCGGTCGGCAGCAGGCCGATGCCGAAGAAGCCGACCAGGGAATCGAGCTTGTCGGCCAGCGCCACCGCGGCGGCGACGTTGCCCGCGGGCAGCGCGTCGCCGGCGAAACGCGGCTGATAGTGGGCCTGGATGGCGTCCGCCACCACCTGCCCTTCGCCGTCGGCGAGGGCGTAGTAGCGCCCCATGATGCCCTGCAGCTCGGGGAACTCGCCGACCATGTCGGTGACGAGGTCGGCCTTCGCCAGACGCGCGGCGCGCTTCGCCGCGGCAACGTCGCCGTGCAGTTGCGCGGCGATCGCGCCGGCCAGCGCCTCCAGGCGCTCGACGCGCTCGAGCTGGCTGCCGAGCTTGTTGTGATAGACCACCGGCGCCAGGCGCGGCAGACGGGCCTCGAGCCTGTGCTTCTTGTCCTGCTCGAAGAAGAAGCGCGCGTCCGACAGGCGCGGGCGCACCACGCGCGCGTTACCGGAGACGATGTTCGAGGGATCGGCCACGCGCATGTTGGAGACGATCAGGAAGCGGTTGAGCAGGGTCCCGGCCTCATCGAACAGGGGGAAGTACTTCTGGTTGGCGCGCATCGTCAGGATCAGGCACTCCTGCGGCACGGCGAGGAATTCGGCATCGAACTCGCCGACGTACACCGTCGGGTGCTCGACCAGCGCGGCGACCTCGTCGAGCAGGTCGGCGTAATCCTCCTTGCTCGCACCGAGCCGCGCGCCCTGCTTCGCCGCCTCGGCCAGCAGCTGGCGCTCGATGTCGGCGCGACGCTCGGCGAAGCAGGGGATGACCTTGCCTTCGGCGAGCAGGGTCGGCTCGTAGGCGTCGGCGGTGGCGAGCTCGATGTCGCCGCGGCTCATGAAGCGGTGGCCGCGCGTCGTGCGCCCCGAATCGAGGTCGAGCACGCGGCCGGGCACGACGTCGGCGCCGTGCAGGAAGGTGAGCTTGTGCACCGGGCGCACGAAGGTGGCGTCGCCGTCGCCCCAGCGCATGACCTTCGGAATCGGCAGCGCCTTCACCGCATCGTGGACGATCGCCGAGAGCACGTCGGCGAGTTTCGCCCCGGGGACGACGGCGGTGTGGAACAAGGCCTCGGCCTTGCCATCGATGCGGCGCGCGAAGCCGGCCACGGCGCCCGCAGAGAGCCCCTTCGCCTCCATTTTCTTCAGCAGCGCCGGCGTCGGCCGGCCCTCGGCATCGAGCGCCACCGACACCGGCATCAGCTTCTCGGTGACTTCCTTCGCCGTGCCTTGGGCGGCGACGCCGGTCACCGTCACCGCCAGCCGGCGCGGGCTCGCGTAGGCGCGGAACACCGTGTCGGCGGCGGCGAGGCCTTTTGCCTTCAGGCCGTCGGCGATCTTCGCGGCAAAGGTCTCGCCCAGGCGCGGCAAGGCCTTGGGCGGCAGTTCTTCGGTGAGCAGCTCGACGAGCAGGGTCGCAACATGGGTCGCGTTCGTCATCACGCGGCCTCCTTGGTGGCATTCAGCATCGGGAAGCCGAGGGCTTCACGGGATTCGAAGTAAGCCTGGGCGACGGCACGCGACAGGTTGCGGATGCGGCCGATGTAGGCGGCACGCTCGGTCACCGAGATGGCGCCGCGGGCATCGAGCATGTTGAAGGTATGGGCTGCCTTGAGCACCATTTCGTAGGCCGGCAGGGCGAGGCCGAGCTCCATGATGCGCTTCGCCTCGGATTCATAACTGGTAAACAGCGAGAACAGGAAGTCGACGTTGGAATGCTCGAAGTTGAAGGTCGACTGTTCAACCTCGTTCTGGTGGAAGACGTCACCGTAGGTGACCCGGGTGCCGTCCGGATACACCGACCACACCAGGTCGTAGACGTTTTCCACCCCCTGCAGGTACATCGCCAGACGTTCGATGCCGTAGGTAATCTCGCCCAGCACCGGCCTGCAGTCGAGACCGCCGACCTGCTGGAAGTAGGTGAACTGGGTGACTTCCATGCCGTCCAGCCACACCTCCCAGCCCAGCCCCCAGGCCCCCAGGGTGGGGTTCTCCCAGTCGTCCTCGACAAAGCGGATATCGTGGGCGCCGGTGTCGATGCCGAGCGCGCGGAGCGAATCGAGGTAGAGCTCCTGGATGTTCAGCGGCGAGGGCTTGAGCACCACCTGGAACTGGTAGTAGTGCTGCAGGCGGTTCGGGTTCTCGCCGTAGCGGCCGTCCTTGGGCCGGCGCGAGGGCTGGACGTAGGCCGCGTTCCACGGCTCGGGGCCGATCGCGCGCAGGAAGGTGGCGGTGTGGCTGGTGCCCGCGCCCACTTCGAGGTCGTAGGGCTGCAGCAGCACGCAGCCGCGCTCGCCCCAGAACTGCTGGAGGGTGAGGATGACTTGCTGGAAGGTCGGATTGACGAGTCGGGAGTGGGTAGTCATGGTCTCGGAGGCCTTGCAGCCGCGCAGCGCACGCAAAGGCGGTGATTTTACCGGGGTTCGGCGGACAAGGGGCGAGGGAAAGACGGCCGCGCCGACACCCCGCCTCCCCTCTAAGGTGCCGGAGGAAGGCCGCCGCGCCCCGCAAGCGGTCGGGAACGATGACGGACGAGGCGCAGCGCCCCCCCCAGCGCCATCAGCAGGGCGAGGCCCAGCGCCGGGCGGTCTCCCCAGCGCGCATACGGGGTCAGCCCCGCATGGCCCTGCACCGTCATACGCAGCACGCCACGCTCGAACCCGGGCAGCACGGCGCTGACCCGACCGTCGGGCTGGACCACCGCGGTCATCCCGGTATTGGTCGCGCGCAGCATCGGCCGACCGGTTTCCAGTGCGCGCACGCGGGCGATCTGCAGGTGCTGGGGCTGGGCCAGCGAGTCGCCGTACCAGGCGAGGTTGGAGAGGTTGAGCATCAGCGTCGCGGCCGGCAGCGCGCGGATCAGCTCGGCACCGAACAAGTCCTCGTAGCAGATGTTGAGCGCCACCCGCTGGCCGTCGAGGCGCATCGGCGGCTGCTCGGGCGCGCCCCGGGTCTGGTCCGACATCGGGATGCTGGCGAGGCGGTAGAACCAGCCGAACAGCGGCGGCGAATACTCGCCGAAGGGCACCAGGTGCTGCTTGGCATAGTACTGGGACTCGCCCCCGCCCAGGCTCATCGCGGCGTTGAAGATCTGCCCCGCCTCGTTGCGACGAAAGACCCCGAGCACGAGCTGGCCGCCGGCCTCGCCGGCAAAGCGCTCGAGGAGCGCGAGGTAGCCTTCGGGCAGGTGCTCGGCAAGGGTCGGCAGGGTGGTCTCGGGGAGCACGACGAGGGCGGGTGGCGCTGCACCGGCGAAGGCATCGCGCACCAGTTCCAGGTTCACCCGCAGCACGTCGGCGAAACGTTCGGGGTCCCACTTCATGCTCTGCTCGAAGTGGGTCTGCACCAGCGCGACATCGACCGGTGCCCCGGCCGGCACCGTCCATCCGCGCCCGAGCAGCCCGCCCCCGGCGAGCAGCAGGGCACCCAGCACCGCGGCCGCGCGCCAGGCACGGGCCGGACGGCGCCAGTCGGCGAAGGCGAGCAGCGCGGCGGCGAAGGCGAGCAGGCCACCCACGCCATGCACGCCAATCAGCGGCAGGAAGCCGGCGAGCGGACTGGGCGGCGTCTGCGAATAGCCGATCGCCAGCCACGGGAAGCCGGTAAACAGTACGCCGCGCAGCCATTCGGCGAGCAGCCACAGGGCACCGAACAGCGCCGCCGGCCCCAGCGTCCCCGCCCGCCCCGACGCCGCGCCGCGCTCGCCCCGGCCGCGCAGACGGACGAAGGCGGCCCCGGCGAGCGCCGGATAAAGCGCGAGGTAGGCGCAGAACAGCGCGATCGCGAGCGCAGCGAGCGGCGCCGGCATGCCGCCGTAGCGCTCGAGCGCGACATACAGCCAGGACACCCCGGCGCCGAAGGCGCCGAAGCCCCAGGCGAAGCCGAGCCGGAAGCCATCGGCCGGGCGCGCGGCGCGCCCGAGCAGCGCCGCGAGCACCGCCAGACTGGGCAGCGCGAGCGGAAACAGGCCGAAAGGGGCGAAGGCGAACACCGCCCCCCCTCCGGCGAGCAGCGCGACAAGGGCCGGACGCCGCATCACTCGGCGGCGGTTGCGGCCTGCACCGGGCGCTCGACCACCAGGGTATGCACCCGCCGGCTGTCGGCGCGCAGCACCTGGATCTTCAGGCCTTCGAGTTCCACTTCTTCGCCGCGCTTGGGCAGGCGGCCGAAGTGGCGGATGACGAGGCCGCCGACAGTGTCGTATTCCTCGTCGCTGAAGTGGGTGGCGAAGGCTTCGTTGAAGTCCTCGATCTCGGTCGTCGCCTTGACCCGGTAGCGACCGCTGTGGTCGAGGCGGATGTTGTCACCGACCTCGTCGAAGTCGTACTCGTCCTCGATGTCGCCGACGATCTGCTCGAGCACGTCCTCGATCGTGACCAGGCCGGCGACACCGCCGTACTCATCGACGACGATCGCCATGTGGTTGCGCGACACGCGGAATTCGCGCAGCAGCACGTTGAGGCGCTTCGATTCGGGGACGAACACCGCCGGGCGCAGCATGTCGCGCAGGTCGAATTCGCGCCCGGCGTAGTAGCGCAGCAGGTCCTTGGCGAGCAGGATGCCGGCGACGTCGTCCTTGCCGTCGCCGATCGCGGGAAAGCGCGAGTGTGCGGTGTCGATGACGAAGTTGGCGATGGTTTCGATCGAGTCGTCGAGATGGAGGCAGTCCATCTGGGCGCGAGGGATCATCACGTCGCGCACCTGCATGTCGGACATCTGCAGGGCGCCTTCGATGATCGAGAGGGCATCGGCGTCGATCAGGTTGCGGTCGAACGCGGAGTGCAGCAGCGCGAGCAGTTCGTCGCGATCTTCCGGTTCGCGCGAGAGAAAGGCCGAAAGTCGCTCGAGTAACGAAGGTTTAGGGGGGTTGTCCATGTTGTGTTTCGGGATCTCCGCTTCAGACCGGACCGCCGGGGTGCGCAACGCGCATGCGAGGCTCAGGCATAGGGATCGGCATAGCCCAGGGCGCGAAGGATGCCGGTTTCGAGTTGTTCCATTTCCGCCGCCTCGGCTTCGGTCTCGTGATCGTAGCCTTGGAGGTGCAACATACCATGCACCACGAGGTGGGCGAAGTGGGCCTCCAGGGTCTTGCCCTGCTCGGCCGCCTCGCGCACCACGACCGGCACGCACAGCACCAGGTCGCCGGCCAGCGGCAGTGCGGCGGCCGCGGGCAGCCCGGCCGCCGGGCACTCGCCTTCGGCATACGCGAAGGTGAGCACGTTGGTGGCGTAATCCTTGCCGCGATAGTCGCGGTTGAGCTCGCGCCCCTCGGCCTCGCCCACCAGGCGGACCGCGACTTCCGCGTCGCGCTGCAGCGCGGCCTGCGCCCAGCGCCGGATTTGGTGCTTTTTCGGGATGCCGGCCTTGTCCTGGCCCTCGACCGCCTTCTGTACCGCCAGCGTCAGCACCGGCGGCGCAGTGCGCAGCGGGCGCTCGGGCGGATCTTCGAAGTGCACGTCCTGATGGACATCGACGCGCACGGTGAGCAGGTTGCAGGCGCCCGGCTGCAGCGACAGCATCGGTAGCGCGGCCTCGTCGGCGGTTTCGGCCTCGATCTCGAGATCGCCCCAGGTGTTCTCGGGAAGGGCCAGCAGCAGCTTGCGGCCGTCGCCGAAATCGATTTCCAGGCGCTCGGCCTTGATCCGGGTCGCCTTGCCCCGGGCGTCGAAGGCGGTGATTTTCGGGTCAGTCGCCGGTTTCGCCATCTTTCCTCTCCTCGTCCTGGGCCTGTGCGCGAGTCGCAGTCGCAGCCCTGGCGCGCGCCACGCGCTCGGCCTCGTTGTCGTAAGCTTCGACGATGCGTGCGACAAGCGGATGACGCACGACGTCTTCCTTGCTGAACTCGGTGAACGCGATGCCGCGCACCTCCCCCAGCACCGCACGCGCTTCCTTCAGGCCGCTGCGCTGGCCGCGCGCCAGGTCGACCTGGGTGAGGTCGCCGGTGACCACCGCCTTGGCGCCGAAGCCGATGCGGGTGAGGAACATCTTCATCTGCTCGGGCGTGGTGTTCTGCGCCTCGTCGAGGATGATGAAGGCGTTGTTGAGGGTGCGCCCGCGCATGAAGGCGAGCGGCGCGATCTCGATCAGGCTGCGCTCGAAGAGCTTGCCGACGCGGTCGAAGCCCATCAGGTCGTAGAGCGCGTCGTACAGCGGGCGCAGGTAGGGATCGACCTTCTGCGCCAGGTCGCCGGGCAGAAAGCCGAGGCGCTCGCCGGCCTCGACCGCCGGGCGGGTGAGGATGATGCGCTCGACCAGGTCGCGCTCGAAGGCATCGACCGCACTCGCCACCGCGAGATAGGTCTTGCCGGTGCCGGCCGGGCCGATGCCGAAGGTGATGTCGAATTCCTGGATGTTCTTCAGGTACTCCACCTGGCGCGGCGTGCGCCCGTGCAGCTCGGTGCGCCGGGTGAGCAGCACCGGCGCCGGCTGCAGCGGGTCGCCGCCGCTGCCGCGGCTGCCGATCTCGATCAGGCCGAGCTGGACGTCGTCGAGCGACAGGTCCTGGTCGGCACGCGCGTAGAAGTGCTTCAACGCCATCTCGCCGCGCAGTACCTGCGAAGGGTGGCCGGTCAGGGTGAATTGCTCGCCGCGCCGGCTCACCGTGATGTCGAAGGCGTTCTCGATCTGGCGCAGGTTCTCGTCGAGCACACCGCACAGCCGGGACAAACGGAGGTTATCCACCGGCTCGAAGAAGACTTCCAGGGTTTTTGCCATTCAGGATTCCCGGGTGAGGATTTCGCCGCGCAGGCTGTGCGGCAGTGCGGCGGTGATGCGCACGTCGACGAACTGCCCGATCAGGCGGTCGCGCACCGGCGAATCGGAAGGGAAGTTGACCACGCGGTTGTTGTCGCTGCGGCCCATCATCTCGGCCTCGGCGTTCTTCTTCGCTGCACCTTCCACCAGGATGCGCTGCACCGTGCCGACCATGGCCTCGCTGTTGGCCTGGTACTGCGCGTCGATGCGCTGCTGCAGGCGGGCGAGCCAGGCGAGCTTGGTCTGCTGCGACACCGGGTCGTCCAGATCGGACGCCGGCGTGCCGGGGCGCGCGCTATACACGAAGCTGAACGAGCCGTCGAAGCCGACCTCGTCGATCAGCTTCATGGTCTTGTCGAAATCGGCCTCGGTCTCGCCGGGAAAGCCGACGATGAAGTCCGAAGTCAGCGCCAGATCCGGCCGCGCCGCGCGCAGCCGGCGCACCACCGACTTGAATTCCAGCGCCGAGTAGCCGCGCTTCATCGCCGCCAGCACGCGGTCCGAACCCGACTGCACCGGCAGGTGGAGCTGGGAGACGAGCTTGGGGATCTTGGCGTAACAGTCGATCAGGCGCTGCGTCATCTCGCGCGGGTGCGAAGTGGTGTAGCGGATGCGCTCGATGCCGGGGATTTCGGCCACGCATTCGAGCAGGAAGGCAAAGTCGCCCTGCTCGCCGTCCTCGCGGGTGAGTTCGCCGCGCCAGGCGTTGACGTTCTGGCCCAGCAGCGTGACTTCCTTCACCCCCTGCGCCGCCAGCCCGGCGACTTCGGCCAGCACGTCCTCGAGCGGGCGCGACACCTCGTCGCCGCGGGTGTAGGGCACGACACAGAAGGTGCAGTACTTGGAGCAGCCCTCCATGATCGAGACGAAGGCGCTCGCCCCCTCGACCCGCGCCGGCGGCATGGCGTCGAACTTCTCGATCTCGGGGAAGGAGATATCCACCTGCGAGCGCCCGCTGCGCTTGCGCGCCTCGATCAGGCCGGGCAGGCGGTGCAGGGTCTGCGGCCCGAACACCACGTCCACATAGGGCGCGCGCCGGATGATCGCCTCGCCCTCCTGGCTGGCGACGCAGCCGCCGACGCCGATGATCAGCCCGGGCTTCTTCTGCTTGAGCAGGCGCACCCGGCCGAGGTCGTGGAACACCCGCTCCTGCGCCTTCTCGCGCACCGAACAGGTGTTGAAGAGGATCACGTCGGCCTCTTCCGGGTCGTCGGTCTTGACCAGTTCTTCGTCGGCACCGAGCACGTCCGCCATCTTGTCGGAGTCGTACTCGTTCATCTGGCACCCGAACGTGCGGATGTAGAGCTTTTTCATGATGGAAGGGAAATCACTGCAGGGCTGGGGGCGCGGCCATCGAGGACGGATCAGCGCCCCGGCAGCGGCGCGGCGGCCTCTTGCGGGGTCAGGATCCACACCCGATGCACCTGGCCATTGTTGTCGAGCAGCACGCGCACCGTGTGCTCGCCGCGGACGTATGCAGGCAGCACGATGCGATTGGCGGGGTCGCGGATCTGCGCCCCCGGGCTCAGCCGCAGCGCCCGGTCCCCGATCTGGACCAGCCCCGCAGGCGAAAAGCGCATCTTCACCTTCGCCGCCTCGTCCGGAATCATCCGCGGCAGGGCCGCAGACACCAGGCTCGGCAGCAGACCGAAGGCGGAAACCAGCAAGACGGAGAGCGGAAGCGCGCGCAAAGACAGACCGGAAAGATCCGGAACCGTGAGGAACAGGCGTCGAATGATCCCCGATCACCCCTCCCGTGTCAATGCAAAAGCCTTATAAATCAAGACTTCCACGGAAAGCGGCCGGCACCCCCGCCAGGCCATGCGCGGATGACACAGTGCACCGGGGCTATTGACGCGGACAGCGCGGACCCGCTATATTCGCGCGCTCTGTTGGTGATGTAGCTCAGACGGTTAGAGCGATGGATTCATAACCCATAGGTCGGCGGTTCGATTCCGCCCATCACCACCAACCAAATCAAGCAAAAAGGCCGACCCTGCGTCGGCCTTTTTGCTTTCTGGTCGATATCTGGTCGCAGCGGGATCGGGGAAGATCCGGCTGCGACCAGCTGGAGCGAAGGCGGAGATCAGTCCGCCGCGAAGCGCAGGATGGAACTCTCGTCGTTCGCAGCCACCACAGTGACGCCTGCATCCTGAAGGTCTTCGCGGATTTCGTCGTAGGCCTGATACTGCTTCGTGTCGCGCGGCGGGGCCTTCACAGGGAACATGACCGCTCCCGGCAGGGCATTGCGCTTCGCGAGCCGCCGCACCTTGTCCACCCATTGCCCGCCATGCGTCAGAAGCTTGGTGGTGTCATCCTGCGCGAGATACAAGGGCTTGATGACTCGCGCTGGCCGACCGTCCTGCATACGCACAAACGGGAAATTCACGGTGAAGTCGGCGTTGCCGACCTTTTCGGCCCGGTACGCGGCCCCCAGACGTTGCCCGACCAAGAGCTTCCTGACCATGTTCTCAAGGAGGCGCTCCTGATACTCCTTGGTCACGAAATTGCGCTCGATGTAATGATCGAAGAGCACATCGAGCTTGACCCGAGGGTCATCGGCCAAGACGATGCGCTGTTCGTCGAACTGGAGCATCGCCTCGCGCGGGCGGACAAACTCGGCAAAGAGATGATCGGCCAGGGGGAGATCGGGCGTCGTATGCCCGTCACCCAGGGCCAGCCGACGGAGATCGCCTGCGAAGCGGCCGATCTCCTGCTTGAGTAGCGCCCTACCCTGCAGATAGACCTTACGATCAAGCTGATGGAAAAACTGCGTGATGCGGCCGTAACGGGTGAGCAGGCGATAGCCGAAGAAGCGCGCCGCAGGCGCCATCAACACGACACCGACGTTCGCGAATTCGCCCGTCTCGACAAACGGGCGAAAACGAAGCAAAGCGTAATGGCAGACGAACTTCTTCATGGCGCGATCCAAAAGTCTTCCCGGTGGCAGCGGGCCAAGCAGCGCGCGATTTCGTCCCAACTCACGTTGGCCGGCACGCCCTCATCCACGAACCACCAAGAATCGGGGATGCTATCACGGATGCTTTCCAGATCCGCGAGGGCATTTCCCATCCTTTCACGGTACTTCGCTTGTTCGACCAAGTCGGTCGCAACCCTGTTCCCCCGAGTTCGACAGTTACGCTCGCAAGTGCTTGTTTTTGCTAGAGCGCACTTTCAAAAATGCCACTACAACAGCGCCAACTGCTCCGGCGCCGTTGGCTTTTCGATTCCTAATGCATGAAGCACCTCGTTCTGCTCCGTGCTGAGCGTCGACACTCCCGCCACCGGCTCGCCGCCGTTCAGCCGCACCCGGTGATGCTGGATGCGCTGTAGTTGCTCGAGCGCGCGCTCGGGCGTGTAACCCGCGTCGGTGGCCTTAAGTCGGCTACGCATGACCCGATGCAGGATCAGCGCCATGAAGCAGATCGACGCGTGCGCGCGAATCCGCTCGGGCAGGCGGTGATACACCGGGCCGATCTCGATCTCGGACTTGAGCACCTTGAAGCCGCGCTCGATGTCGGCGAGCGACTTGTAGCGCTGAATCACGTTCTGTGCGGACAAGCCCTCGGCGTTGGTGACCAGCAGCAGCTTGCCGTCCATCATTTCGGCAAGGCGCTTCGCCTTGTCGTCGATGTGGTAGCTGAACAGCTCCTCTGCCAGATCCACCTTGAGGATGCGCGACAGGTGCGCTTCGCTGACCGCGTGGTAGAAGCGCGCCTTGGCGCCGCTGTCCGAGAGCTTGCGACCCCGGTGCTTCACGCCTTCATCCTGCTCGGTGAGCTTGCCCGTCCATTGGTCCGCCTGGCGGGTCAGCGCGTCGATACGCTCGTTGCGCTGCTCGGTCTTGGTGGCCGCAGCCACCGGGTCGTGCGCGACCACCAGCCTCAGCTCGTTCCAGGCCTGCTCCGCGATCACTTCCTGCGTGGCGGTGGCGCACTGCTGCTCGTGGAAGGGTTCGAGCAGCTCGATGAACTCGTTGTAGCGCCGACCGGGCACGGCGACGATGAACTCGAGCGGCTTGCCGCTGGCCAGGCGCACGGCTTTCAGCGCCTCCAGATTGTCCAGGCTGAGCAGCCCCCGGTCAGCGACCAGCACCAGGCGCTGCACCGACGGGAAGCGCTCGAGCACCTTGGTGAGCGTGGGCAACAGGGTCCGGGTCTCGGCCGTGCTGCCGTCGAACACCTCGTGGTAGATCGGCAGCCCCTCGGCGGTCTGCACCACGCCGAGCATGAACTGGCGGGCGATCAGTCCTTCCTTGGCCATGCCGTACTGGCGCACGTCGCCAGCCTGCTGGCTGAGTCCTTCGCTACGGATCGTGGTGAGGTCGTAGAACACCACCGACAGATCCTGGTCGATCAGTGGGTGCAGCAGCCCGGCGATCACCGCATCGACCTCATCCTGGTGGTCCATCAGGGCATCGAGACTGCGCAGCAACTGCTGGTGCGTGACCGCCTTCGGCCCGAAGTCGGGCAGCGCCACCGTCTGTACCCAGCGCAGCACGCCGAGCTTGGATTCCGGATCGCACAGGCGGTTGAGCACCATCAGGCGGATCAGCGCTTCTACATCCGTGTTCCGGCGCGTGCGCCGGAACACCCGACGCAGCCCCGAGAACCCGAGCGACTTCCACAGCTCGGTCAGCGCCCACACGTTACCGAGCGAGCGCGCGGACTCGAACGACACCGTCGGCGCCGGTGGCTTGGCGCCCATCGGTTCGCGGCCGGTGACCTTGAGCAGGCCGTTGATCACCGCGTCGAGCGAACCATCGACCTGCTCGGCACGGCCGAGCGTGGCGACGGTGCGCTTCTTCACCCGTCCCGCCTCGTCGCGATAGGACTCGACGAGCTGGACGTAGCGGCGGCCTCCCGAGGTGGTGAGCTTGACGTGCATGCCGCTACTTTACCCAGGCGCAAGGCCTCGTCAAGTCTGAAGGCGGATGTTGCAAACGTGCCACCACAGCACTTTTGCGATCATGGCCTTGAAACCCGCGCCGGTGCTGAAGGCACTTTCCGAAAAGGGGCGAAATTCGGGGTGAAGTGTCGAACCCCGGAGCACCGTGAAGTTCACCTTGTCCTGGGGCCGCAGGTCGAGCGCTTCGCGCACACATCGATGGAGATGGTCACCTGCCCTTTGCTGGTGAGTGTGGCGAGCGACATGAGAACCTCCTTTTGTCCTTACAAAAATGATTTTTTGTAAGGACAAAAGGAGCCTCGCAAGCGACCACTGAGGAGCCCGCGCTTGCCCTGCAACCCACCCGGGGCGATTCACAATGTATTGGGCCAGTAGCGCGTTCCGTTGTAAAAATTTCCCGTACAGGAAATATCGCTTGCGCCGCCCAACGTCCTGGCCGAAACTTTCCCGGACGGGAAACAAGGTCAGCGATGGACTCCATACGAACAACAGAACAACTCGGCCACGCACTTCGTGCTGCACGCAAGCAGCTGGGTCTGACGCAGCCCCAGCTGGCTCTGGCGGCAGGCGTTGGTGTGCGTTTCATCGTCGACCTTGAAGCAGGCAAGCCCACCCTGAGGCTGGAAAACGTGCTTCGCGTGATCGACGCCCTGGGTGGAGAGCTCCAACTCACCGGCCTGCCATCGACGGCCCGCGAACATTTCCCCGGGGGCAACGACCATGGCGCATGAGCTGGAGGTCTGGCTGTTCGCGGACCGGGTTGGCTCTCTGTACCTGACCGAGGGCCGGCTGAATTTCCGTTACAACCCGGACTGGCTCTCACGACCAGACGCCGTGACCTTGTCCAGCTCCTTTCCTCTGCAAGCAGAAGCGTTCGACGACCATCAGACCCGGCCCTTCTTTGCGGGGTTGTTGCCGGAGGGGCAGCTGCGCAGACTCATTGCGCAGCACTTTCAGGTATCGAGGCAGAACGATTTTGCACTGCTGGATCACATCGGCGGCGAATGTGCCGGCGCCGTGACCTTGCTGGCGCCCGGGCAGGCATTGTCCCGTCCTGCGCCGGGTAACGATGTACAGTGGCTGAGCGACGAAGAGATCATCGCCGTTCTTGATGAACTGCCGCATCGACCAATGCTGGCGGGCAAGGAGGGCTTGCGGCTCTCGCTGGCGGGCGCTCAAGACAAATTGCCGGTGATCTTCGACGGTGCCCGGGTGGGTCTGCCGCTCGATGGTACCCCCAGCTCACACATCCTGAAGCCCGCCATCCGCACCCTTGAAGACACGGTGACCAACGAGGGCTTCTGTCTGGCGCTGGCCGAGGTCATGCAACTCAAACCGGCCAGATCGAAGGTGCATTCCGTACTGGGCCGACAGTTCCTGCTGGTCGAGCGCTACGACCGGTTCATCGATGCGCAAGGGCACCGCCAGCGCCTGCATCAGGAGGACTTCTGCCAGGCGCTGGGCGTGGTCCCGGAGATGAAATACCAGCACGAAGGCGGCCCGGATCTGGCGCAATGTTTCGATCTGGTCCGGCGCATGACGCGCCCCAGCGCGCCGCACGTCCTGCGCCTGCTCGACTACGTGATCTTCAACGCCTTGATCGGCAATCACGACGCACACGCGAAGAATTTTTCGCTGCTGCGCGCAGGCAAGTCCGCCGTGCTGGCGCCTTTGTACGACACGCTGTCGACAGCGGTCTATCCGGCCCTGACGCACAAGATGGCGATGAAAATCGGCGGCAAGTACACGTTCAGCGAAGTCCAGGCGCGCCACTGGGATCAGTTTGCCGAAGCAGTTCGACTCGGCAAGGCGCAAGCCAGAAAGCGGGTTCTGGCCTTGGCAAAGTCATTGCCGACGAGCGCGCGCGAACTTCACTCCCAGGATGGCTTTGCCGGTCATGCCGTGGTTGAGCGAATCGTGACCCTGATCGAGCAGCGCTGCGCCCTGACGGTACGAAGGCTCAGCGCTCCCGGCGCTGACGCGGGAGTTGAGACCGAGCCAGTGGCATGAGTCGCTGCATCCGCCAGGCGTGCCGGTCAGAGCCACATGGAGCCCTCCGCGACGCCCCCGGATACACTCATCCTCCACCTGCCCTTTGCTGGTGAGCATGGCGAGCGACATGAAAACCTCCTTTCAGAAATCGGACGCGGGCTCGGTTCCGTGTGCCGGCTCATCGTCGATCCCGCAGCCGAAGCGGAGCTGGTCGCCGTTGCCGACGTAGCGCTCGCTTGCCGAGCCGGAACCGCCGCTGCCGCACACCACCGGGTAGCCCAGTTCGATCATCTTTTCCACCGCGACCGCTCCGGTACAGTGGTTGCAGGCGATCCGCTCGAAACCGTACTCGGCCAGGCTCCGGATCGCCGCCTGCGCCGCATCGTCGAGCGGTCCGAACGGGGCGAGGTGCAGGCCGCCATACAGGCCGTGGAGGCGCTCGCCACCGGCCAGGCGGTCGCGCGCGAACTGCGCGAAACGCTCGACCCCCTGATGACAGCAGCCGGTGATGCAGACGATGCCCTTGCCGGCGACATTGACGTACAGCGACTGCTCGCCGCGCACGCCGAGCGCGATCGGCAGATCGAAGGCGACCGCAGCGACGCCGTCGGCCAGCCGATGCACTTCGTCCGCGCCGTGCCAGAGCAGCCGGCCAGTGTGGGCAATGCCGTTGCGCGCGCCGGCGGGAGCGAACGCCCCCCCGCGCAGGAAGGCCCGCCCTTCGTCGCGCAGGCTCGCCGGCAGCGCGATGGCGATGTCCGGCCGCAGCCGCAGCACCGCCTCCAGCCCCCAGAAATGATCGAAGTGCTCGTGCGAAACCAGCAACAGGTCGATTTCACCCCGGCGCAGCAGCGCATCGACGCCGGTCGCGGCAAAGCGCTCCGCCATGTAGTCCGGGTCCCAGCCGGTGTCGAGCAGGATCCGGTACCCGCGCCCGTCCACCGCCTCGATCTCGATCAGGCTCGCACTGCCGGCGCCGTTGCCCGGCTGCCAGGCGGTCTTCCACTGGTTCGCCTGCATTCCGCCAGCCGCCTTGATGTCGCCCAGCAACGCACCGGTGTCGTGCCAGCCGGTTTCGGAAATGCAGGTGATGCGCAGCGAACGGCACACGCCGATATCGACCCGCCCGGCGCCGTCCGGGCTGTCCGCCGCCGGCGCCTCGCCACCCACCCGTGCCGCGCGCCGCGTATCCGATTCGTCCATTGGATGCTCCCTTCGTAGCAGATAGCCTGTGCCCCGGCCGCGATCCGTTCAGCCGCGCCGGAACACTAGGCTGAAATTGTTCGCCGGCATGTCGATCACTTCGTCGAGGCGGAAACCGCAAGCCAGCGCCTGCGCCTCGGCCGCTTCCAGGTCGCGTACCGCGAAGCGCGGATCGATGCCGCGCAGCCACGCATCGAAAGCGGCGTTGCTGGGCGCGGTGTGGGCGCCGCCACGCCGGTACGGGCCGTAACAGTAGACCACTCCCGCGGCCTGCAGCACGTTCGCCGCGCCGCGGAACAAGGCCGGGGTGGACGACCAGGGCGAATAGTGCAGCACATTGATCGCCACCACCGCATCGGCCTGCGCCAGCGGCCACGCCGCCGCCCCCAGATCGAGGTGCAGCGGCTGCGCCAGATTGGGTAGGGCGGCATGCCGGGCCCAGGCCGCAATCGAACCGAGCGCGGCCGGGTCGGCATCGCTCGGCTGCCAGTGGAGGAAGGGCAGATGGCGGGCGAAATGCACCGCATGTTCTCCGCTGCCGCTGCCGATCTCCAGCACCAGCCCCGTCGCCGGCAGCACGCGCTGCAGGATCGGCAGGATGAAGTCGCGGTTGCGGGCGGTGGCGGGGGCGAACTGGCGCGGATCGGTATCCATGGCCGGCGGGGTCGTTGAGGAAAGGTGCGGAAGGACGGGCACCAACAAGTCCATTATTCCGCATTCCACCGGCCCTGAGGCACATCAAGGCCAGTGGCAGGCGCAGCGCCGACAATCCGCGCTTCACCCTCACCGACACGCCCCGGAGCGACCATGACCGATCCACGCTTTCCCGCCTTCTACGCCGAAGTGCCGCGCCTGCGCGTGCGCGACCCGCTGGCCGAGTTCCTCGGCGCGGCCGAAGGCGGCATCCTCGAATACGGCTACGCCGACGCGGTGAAGCTGGCCGGCCATTCCTGCCCGACCGTGGCCTCGACCTACGCCCTCGCCCATCACGCGCTGACCCGGTTGTACCCGGACGGGCTGCCGGTGCGCGGCGGGGTGCGGGTGGAGTTCGCCCATCAGGTGGACGAAGGCGTCACCGGCGTCGTCGCCGCGGTCGCCGGCCTGCTCACCGGGGCGGCGCAGGACGGCGGCTTCAAGGGCATCGGCGGGCGCTTCGTGCGCCGCAACCTGCAGGCATTCGGACTGGAGCGCCCGCTGACGATGCGCTTCGTGCGCGTCGACAGCGGCGCCGCGCTCGATGCCGGCGCCGAGCTGTCGAAAGTGGCCCCCGACCCGCAGATGCCGCTGCTGCTGCAGCGCTGCGTCCACGGTCAGGCCGACGCCGGCGAAGCGCGCCGCTTCGGCGAGCTGTGGCAGCAGCGCGTGGCGCGCATCCTGCTCGAGCACTGGGACGACCCCGAAGTGTTCCACCTGCGCCCGGCCTGAGCCGCGGCGCGCGGGGGGCGCCGGCGATCACACCGGCATCGCCGCATCCTCGTCCGCGTCCTCGGGTTCGGCGCCGAGAAAGCCGCCGCTCTGGTGCGCCCACAGCCGGGCGTAGAGCCCGCCGTACGCCAGCAGGCTGCGATGGTCGCCCTCTTCGACGATACGGCCTTTGTCCATCACCACCAGGCGGTCCATCGCCGCGATCGTCGACAGGCGGTGGGCGATCGCGACCACGGTCTTGCCTTCCATCAGGCGGTACAGGCTTTGCTGGATCGCGGCCTCGACTTCGGAGTCGAGCGCGCTGGTGGCCTCGTCCAGCAGCAGGATCGGCGCATCCTTGAGCATCACCCGGGCGATCGCGATGCGCTGGCGCTGGCCGCCGGAGAGCTTGACCCCGCGCTCGCCGACGTGGGCGTCGTAGCCGCGCCGCCCCTTGGGGTCGGTGAGGCCGAGGATGAACTCGTGCGCCTCGGCGCGGCGGGCGGCGGCGATCATGTCGGCGTCGGTGGCGTCGGGGCGGCCGTAGAGGATGTTGTCGCGCACCGAGCGGTGCAGCAGCGAGGTGTCCTGGGTGACCATGCCGATCTGCGCGCGCAGGCTGTTCTGCGTCACCCCGGCGATGTCCTGGCCGTCGATCAGGATGCGGCCCGATTCGAGGTCGTAGAAGCGCAGCAGCAGGTTCACCAGCGTCGACTTGCCCGCCCCCGAGCGGCCGACGACGCCGATCTTCTCGCCCGGGCGGATCGCCAGCGAGAAGTCGTCGATCACACGGCGCGCCTGCGGCCCGGTGGCGCCGTAGGCGAACACGAGGTGCTCGAAGCGGACTTCGCCGCGGCTCACCACCAGCGGCTTCGCCTCCGGACGGTCGACCACCGCGTGCGGACGGGACAAGGTGTTGATCCCGTCCTGCACCGTGCCGACGTTCTCGAACAGCTGCGCCGCCTCCCACATCACCCAGTGCGACATGCCGTTCAGGCGCAGCGCCATTGCCGTCGCCGCGGCCACCGCGCCGACCCCGATCGCGCCCTGCACCCACAGCCACAGCGCCACCCCGCTGGTGGCGAGGATCAGCCCCATCGACAGGCTGTGGTTGACGATCTCGATGCTGCTCACCAGGCGCATCTGCGCGTGCACGGTGTGCATGAACTCCTTCATCGCCCCGCGCGCGTAGCCGGCTTCACGCCCGGCGTGGGAGAACAGCTTCACCGTGGCGATGTTGGTATAGGCGTCGGTGATGCGTCCGGTCATCAGCGCGCGGGCGTCGGCCTGGGTGCGCGACACTTTCGACAGGCGCGGCACGAACCAGCGCAGGGTCGCGAGGTAGAGCGCCAGCCAGCCGAGGAAGGGCAGCAGCAGCCAGGCATCGAAGCTCGCCACCACCAGGGTCAGGGTGGCGAAGTAGATGGTCACGAAGACCAGGATGTCGGTCATGATCAGGCAGGTGTCGCGCACCGCGAGCGCGGTCTGCATGACCTTTGCCGACACCCGGCCGGCGAACTCGTCCTGGTAGAAGCTCATGCTCTGGCCGAGCATCAGGCGGTGGTAGTTCCAGCGCAGGCGCATCGGGAAGTTGCCCGCCAGGGTCTGGTGCTTGAGCATCGTCTGCACCGCCACCAGGGCGATGCTGCCGACGATGATGACGGCGAGCAGCAGCAGGGTGGCGCCCTCGTCAGACCACAGCCGCGCCGGCTCCACCGCCGCCAGCCAGTCGACGACACGGCCGAGCATCGCGAACAGCAGGGCCTCGAACGCGCCGATGGTGGCAGTCAGCAGCATCATGCCGAGGATGAACGGGCGCAGGCCTTCGGTGCCCGCCCACAAAAAGGCGAAGAAGCCGCGCGGTGTGGCCCCGGGAACGGCATCGGGATAGGGGTCAACGTGACGCTCGAACCAGCTGAAAAGCACGTGAAAGTCTCCTTGACGGGCCCGGGGCCGCCCCCCGCACCATCCGCGCCGGCGCATGCGCTGCATCTCGGTGGTCGCATCGGCGGCACCTGCCGCCCGCGCGTAAAGCGGATCGAGGGGCGCGCTGCAGCCCAAACCAGGGCTCTGACAGGTGCAGTGTGCCGCGGGTGCCCGCAACACGCAAAAAGCCCCGCTCGAAGCGGGGCACTTGCACGAACGCAAGGGGCGCTCAGGCCGGTGCACTGCTCCGGATCAGGTGATCGAAGGCCGACAGCGAAGCCTTCGCCCCTTCGCCCATGGCGATGATGATCTGCTTGTACGGCACCGTGGTGCAGTCGCCGGCGGCGAAGATGCCCGGCACCGAAGTCTGGCCCCTGGCATCGACGATGATCTCGCCGAAACGGGTGAGCTCGAGCGTGCCCTTGGCGAAGTCGGTATTGGGCAGCAGGCCGATCTGGACGAAGATGCCTTCGAGCTCGATACGGCGCACTTCGCCACTGGCGCGGTCCTTGTACACCAGACCGTCCACCTTGTCGCTGCCGGTCACTTCGGTGGTCTGCGCGCTCTTGATCACCGTCACGTTGGGCAGGCTGTGGAGCTTCTTCTGCAGCACCGCGTCGGCGCGCAGCTCGTCGGCGAACTCGAGCAGGGTGACGTGGGCGACCACCCCGGCGAGGTCGATCGCGGCCTCGACACCGGAGTTGCCGCCGCCGATCACCGCCACGCGCTTGCCCTTGAACAGCGGGCCGTCGCAGTGCGGGCAGTAGGCCACGCCCTTGCCGCGGAACTCCCGCTCGCCGGGCACGTTCATCTCGCGCCAGCGCGCGCCGGTGGCGACGATCACGGACTTCGCCTTGAGCACGGCGCCGTTGTCGAGCTTCACCTCGTGCACGCCCTCGCCCGGCACCAGCTGCGCGACACGCTGCAGGTTCATGACATCGACGTCGTACTCGCGGACGTGCTCTTCGAGGCTGGCGACCAGCTTGGGGCCCTCGGTGTACTTCACCGAGATGAAGTTCTCGATCGCCATCGTATCCATCACCTGACCGCCGAAGCGCTCGGCGACGACGCCGGTGCGGATGCCCTTGCGCGCAGCGTAGATCGCGGCGGCCGCGCCAGCCGGGCCACCGCCGACGACGAGCACGTCGAAGACGTCCTTGGCCGACAGCTTCCCGGCATCGCGTGCCGCGGCGCCGGTGTCGACCTTGGCCAGGATCTCGCCCAGCTCCATCCGCCCCTGGCCGAAGGGCTGGCCGTTGAGGAGTACCGTCGGCACCGCCATGATCTTGCGCGCCTCGACTTCGTCCTGGAACAGCGCGCCGTCGATCATGGTGTGGCGGATGTTGGGGTTGAGCACCGCCATCAGGTTCAACGCCTGCACCACCTCCGGGCAGTTGTGGCAGGACAACGAGATGTAGGTCTCGAACACGTACTCGCCGTCGAGGGCGCGGATCTGTTCGATCAGCTCGGGCGCGGCCTTGGGCGGATGGCCGCCGACCTGCAGCAGGGCCAGGATCAGCGAGCTGAACTCGTGCCCCATCGGCAGCCCGGCAAAGCGCACGCGCCCCGGCTCGCCCCTGCGGGCGAGCGCAAACGAGGGCTTGCGCTCGCCCGCCTGATCGCCGGGCGCGCCCGACTCGATGACGGTGATCTTGTCGCTGAGCTCGGCGAGCTCGCCGAGCAGGGCCCGCATTTCACCCGACTTGTCGCCCTCGTCGAGCGACGCGACGAGCTCGATCGGCTGCGTGACCTTGTCCAGGTAGGCTTTGAGTTGAGTCTTGATGTTGGCGTCGAGCATGGTGATGTCGTCCGTGAGGTTAGGCGGGAGTGCGGCTTCGGGGAGCGGCGGGCGGGCGCCGACATGAAACAGCCGGCACGGGGCCGGCTGCAAAGCGTTGCGCCCGGGCGGCCTGCGCCCGGGGAGGATCGCAGCGGCTCAGATCTTGCCGACCAGATCGAGCGACGGCGCCAGCGTGGCGTCGCCTTCCTTCCACTTCGCCGGGCACACTTCGCCCGGGTGGTTGCGGACGTAGATCGCGGCCTTGACCTTGCGCAGCAGCTCCTGGGCGTCGCGGCCGATGCCGCCGGCGTTGATCTCGACGATCTGGACCTTGCCATCGGGGTCGATCACGAAGGTGCCGCGATCGGCCAGGCCGGCGTCCTCGATCAGCACTTCGAAGTTCTTCGACAGCACCCAGGTGGGGTCGCCGACCAGCGGGTACTTGATCTTGTGGATCGTGTCCGAGGTGTCGTGCCAGGCCTTGTGGGTGAAGTGGGTGTCGGTCGACACGCCGTAGATCTCGACGCCCAGCTTCTGGAACTGGGCATAGTTGTCGGCGAGATCGCCCAGTTCGGTCGGGCACACGAAGGTGAAGTCGGCGGGGTAGAAGAAGACCACCGACCACTTGCCCTTCAGGTTGGCTTCGGTGACGTCGACGAACTGGCCATTGTGGTAGGCGGTGGCTTTGAACGGCTTGACTTCGGTGTTGATCAGCGACATTTGCGATTCTCCAGCTGAGGTTGTGGGAAGCGTTGGGTGAAACTCGATGGGATGCAGTCTAAGGAATCCGGGCGAATTGCACTAATTGATTGTCGAGATAATCACGATTGAAAAATCCTATCGCGTTCGATTCTGCCCCTTCCCGCCGGCTTGCGATCTCAGGCCCCGGCCAGATGTCGCCGCACCGAAATCACCGCGCCCAGCCAGCCGAGGAAGGCGGCGAACGCCACCATCGACAGCGCCGCACGCCCATCCGGCCCGGCAAGCACGAACACCGCGCCATAGGTTTCGGCCAGCGCCGCCACCGGCCCGGCCAGCGCGTGCACGCCCGCCCACACCGTCCCCAGCGCCACCAGGCCGCCGAGCGCCCCCTGCAGGCCGCCGAACCAGTAGAACGGGCGGCGGATGAAGGGGTCGGTGGCACCGAGCAGGCGGCTGACCGCGATTTCCTGACGCTGGGTGAGGATCTGCAGGCGAATGGTGTTGAAGGTGACGATCACCAGCGCGAAGCCGAGCAGCCCCGCCACCATCAGCACCGCCGAGCGCCCCAGTCCGAGCAGGGCGTGCAGGCGCGCGACCCAGGCCGCATCGAGCTGCACCTGTGCGACTTTCGGCCATTCCCGCATCTGTGCCGCGATGCGCTCGAACACCGCAGGATCCCCGCTGTGCGGCGCGATCACGAACGCATCGGGCAGCGGATTGGTGCCGAGACCGCCGAGCACGTCCCCCAGCCCCGCAGCCTCGAGCTGGCGGACCGCCTCATCGCGCGATACGAAGCGGTAGCTCGCGAGCTCGGCCTCGGCGTTCAGCCGGCGCTCGATCGCCTCGACGTCGGCAGGCTTCGCCCCGATATCGAGAAAGATACTGATCTCGGGCGTCCCGGAAACCCCGCGCACCAGCGAGGCGACATTGTCCAGCAGCAGGAAAGCCCCTCCCGGTAAGGACAGGGCGATGCCCACCACCAGCGCCGAGAGCGCGGTGCCCAGCGGCTGGGCAAGCAGCCGGCGCAGCGCCGCGCCAATGGCCCGCGCATGGAGGTAAAGCCAGTGTTTCATGCGGATGCCTCCGCCGCCGGGTGGCCGGCAGTGCTGGAATCTTCGGCGAGGAGGCCTTTCGCCAGCACCAGCCGGCGCGGGCGGCTGGCGGCGAACAGGCCGGCATCGTGGGTCGACACCAGCACGGTAACACCGGCGTCGTTGAACGAGCGGAACAGCAGGGCGATGTCTGCTGCATAGGCCGGATCGAGGTGGGCGGTGGGCTCGTCGGCGATCAGGATCGACGGTCGATTGACGATCGCGCGCGCGATCGCCACCCGCTGCTGCTCACCGCCCGACAGTCCGGCCGGCATTTCCTTGCCGCGGCCGTCAAGGCCGACGCGCTCGAGCGCGGCGGCCGCCCGTTTCGCCGCGTCCCCCGGCGGATGACCGGTGATCACCAGCGGCAGCATGACGTTGTCGAACACGCTGCGGTCGAACAGGAGGCGGTTTTCCTGCAGCACGAGGCCGAGGTTGCGGCGCAGGTAGGGAATCGCCGCCGGCGGCAGGTGGGAGACGTCCTGGCCGTTGATCAGCACCCGCCCCGCGGAGGGGCGCTCGATCACCGGAATCAGCTTGAGCAGCGTGCTCTTGCCCGCGCCCGAGTGCCCGGACAGGACCACGAGCTCGCCGTGGCGGATCTCGAAGCTGACCCCGGCGAGCGCGCTGTAGCCGCCCGCATAGCGCTTGGCGACGTCCTCGAAGACGATCATCTACGTCCGCCCGCGCCGTTTTTGACCGCCGCGGCACCGGGCTCGAACAGCGCATCGACGAACTCGCGCGCCGCAAAGGGTTGCAGGTCGTCGATGCCCTCGCCGACGCCGATGAAGCGCAGCGGCTTCGGGCACTGGCGCGCGATCGCCGCGAGCACCCCGCCCTTGGCGGTGCCGTCGAGCTTGGTCACCACCAGCCCGGTGACGCCGATCGCCTTGTCGAAGGCCTTCACCTGGGCGAGCGCGTTCTGGCCGATGTTGGCGTCGAGCACCAGCAGCACCTCGTGCGGGCCGGAGGGGTCGGCCTTGGCGATGACGCGGCGGACCTTGGCGATCTCCTCCATCAGGTGGAGCTGGGTCGGCAGCCGCCCGGCGGTGTCGGCGAGGACGACGTCGATCTTGCGCGCGCGCGCGGCGCTGATCGCATCGAAGATCACCGCCGCCGCATCGCCGCCGTCCTGCGCCACCACGGTAACGTTGTTGCGCTCGCCCCAGCTCATCAGCTGTTCGCGCGCGGCGGCGCGGAAGGTGTCGCCGGCGGCGAGCAGCACGCTCTTGCCGCGGGCCTGGAAATACTTCGCGAGCTTGCCGATCGAGGTCGTCTTGCCCGAGCCGTTGACCCCCGCGATCATGATGATGAAGGGCTGGTGTCCCTCCACCTGCAGCGGCGCCTCGAGCGGCGCGATGATTTCGTGCAGGCCGTCGGCGAGCGCCTTCTGCAGCTGGTCGGCGGTTTCCAGGCGGTCGCGCTTCCAGCGCCGGCGCAGTTCGTCGATCAGGTGCTGGGTGGCATCCACGCCGCAGTCGGCCATCAGCAGGGTGGATTCGAGTTCCTCGAGGAGGTCCTCATCGATCTTGCGCAGCCCGAACAGGCTCGCCAGCCCGCCGCCGATCTGCTGGCGGGTGCGGGCAAGGCCGGCCTTGAGGCGCTCGGTCCAGGGTTTCTTCGCCGCCGGAGCGGGTGGGGCGCTGTCCACCGCGACCAGGTCCGGCGCCGGAGCCGCGGCGTCGACAGCGGCCGGCTCCATCGGCACGGGCGCGGTGACGGCAGGATCGGGCTCCGGCGCTTCGGCAACGGGCGCGGGCGCGCAATCGGGTTCGGCCGGCGCAGGCGGCTCGGCCGGCGCAGGTTCGTGCGCCTCCTCGGCCGCCGGGGGAGCGGCCGGAGCCGCGTCTTCGGTCTTGCCGAACTTCTTTTTCAGGAAACCAAACATGAAAGGCTCGGGTCACAGGGGTCGTTTTGCGTCGGCGACGTCCGCCCGCAATCGTGGGCGGGCACCGCCGATCACGCTAAGATGCGGCTCCCCGGCCGGCCGGCGCAGCACGCGCAAGCCCCGCGGAGTGCCGCGAATTCTAACAGATGCAGGACATCTCCATGTTTCGTCAGACCTTTGCCCGCACGCTGCTGACGGGAGCCGCGCTGGCCGCCGCACTGGCGCCGCCCGCACTCGCCAACCCGTTCCAGACCACTCTTGCCAACGGCATGAAACTGATCGTCAAGGAAGATCGCCGCGCGCCTTCGGTGGTGCACATGGTGTGGTACCGCGCCGGCGCGATGGACGAGCCCGAAGGGGTGTCGGGCGTCGCCCACGTGCTCGAACACATGATGTTCAAAGGCACGAAGGCGGTCGGCCCGGGCGAATTCAACCAGCGCGTGGCCGCGCTGGGGGGGCGCGACAATGCGTTCACGAGCAAGGATTACACCGCCTACTTCCAGCAGGTGCCGCCCGCCCACCTCGACACGGTGATGGCGCTCGAAGCCGACCGCATGCAGAACCTGGAGCTCACCGACGAGGCTTTCGCCCGCGAGATCGAAGTCGTCAAGGAAGAACGCCGCCTGCGCACCGACGACCAGCCGCGCGCGCTGGTCTACGAGCAGCTGATGGCCACCGCGTTCCAGGCCCACCCCTACCGCCGCCCGGTGATCGGCTGGATGCCCGACCTCCAGGCGATGCAGGCCGAAGACGCGCGCACCTGGTACCGGCGCTGGTACGCACCGAACAACGCCTGGCTGGTGGTGGTCGGCGACGTGGACCACCAGGAGGTGTTCCGCCAGGCCGAACAGCACTACGGCGCGGTCGCCGCGCGCGCCCTGCCCGCGCGCCGCATCTCGACCGAACCCGCGCAGCGCGGCCCGCGCAGCGCGGTGGTGAGGGCGCCGGCCGAGCTTCCCTACCTGGCGATGGCGTGGCAGGTGCCGGCACTGCGCGACCCCGCCGCCGACCGCGAAGCCTATGCCCTGCAGGTGCTGGCGGCGGTGCTCGACGGCCATGACGGCGCCCGCCTCAACCGCCAGCTCGTGCGCGATGCCCGCCTCGCGGTATCGGCCGGCGCCGGCTACGACGGCAGCGGGCGCGGCCCTGCGCTGTTCTACCTCGACGGCGTGCCCGCGCCCGGCCACACCATGGACGAACTCGAAGCCGCGCTGCGCACCGAGCTGCAGCGCATTCGCGACACCGGGGTGAGCGCGGCCGAGCTTGCCCGGGTGAAGACGCAGGCGGTCGCCAGCCGCGTCTACAAGCGCGACTCGCTGATGGGCCAGGCGATGGAAATCGGCTTCCTGGAGGCAGCCGGCCTGTCCTGGCGCGACGAGGAGCGCCTGCTCGAAGGCCTGCGCGCGGTCACCGCCGAAGAAGTGCAGGCGGTGGCACGGCGCTATTTCAGCGACGACAGCCTCAGCATCACCCGCCTCGAACCGCAGCCGCTGGCCGAACAGCGCCCGCGCGCGCCCTTCGCCGCCCACCGTTGACCCGCATCCGGCCAGGAACCCCGCCCCCGCCATGATCGCCACCTTGACCCCCTTCGTGCACGCGACTTCCCCCCAGCGCCGGCCAGCACACGCGCTCCTCGCACGCTTCGCCTCCATCGCCGCTCTCGCCCTCACTGCCTTTCTCGGCCTCGCCGCACCGGCACAAGCCACCCCGCAGATCCAGCACTGGACCGCGCCCACCGGTGCCCGGGTGTATTTCGTCGAAAGCCGCGCCCTGCCGCTGGTCGACATCCGGGTCGACTTCGCCGCCGGCGCCGCCTACGACCCGCCCGCCAAGGCTGGCCTCGCCGGGCTCGTCCAGGCCCTGCTCGACGCCGGGGCAGGCGGGCTCGACGAACAGACCATCGCCGAGCGCGAAGCCGACCTCGGCGCCCGCCTCGGCGGCGGCACCGACGACGACCGCGCCAGCCTGTCGCTGCGCAGCCTGTCCACCACGGCCGAGCGCGATGCCGCGGTCGAGCTCGCCGCCACCTTGCTGGCGCAGCCCGCCTTTCCTGCCGAAATCCTCGAACGCGAGCGCCAGCGCACCATCGCCGCGCTGCGCGAAGCGCTGACCCAGCCCGCCACCCTCGCCGCGCGCCAGTTCAGCGCTGCCGTATACGCTGGCCACCCCTACGGTCGCCAGGTCACGCCGGAGTCGCTGAGCGCGATCACCCGCACCGATCTGGTGGACTTCCACCGCCGCCACTATGCTGCGGCCCGCGCCTCGGTCGCCATCGTCGGCGACGTCGATCGCACCACCGCCGAGCACATCGCGGTGCGCCTGACCGAGGCCCTGCCACAGGCCGGCGCCACCACCACCCTGCCGCCCCCGGCCCCGATCGACGCCGCGACCTTCCGCATCCCCCACCCCTCGGCGCAGGCCCACATCCTCCTCGGCCAGCCCGGGATGGCGCGTGAGGACGCCGACTACTTTGCCCTGCTGGTCGGCAACTACGTGCTCGGCGGCGGCGGCTTCGTCTCGCGCCTGACCAAGGAAGTGCGCGAAAAGCGCGGCTTCGCCTACAGCGTGTACAGCTATCTGTCGCCGCAGCAGGTTGCCGGTCCGTTCCAGATCGGACTCCAGACCCGCGGCAGCCAGGCCGAGGAAGCGCTCGCGGTGGTGCGCGACACGCTCGCCCGCTTCATCGCCGACGGACCGACGGCGGAGGAGCTGCAGGCGGCCAAGGACAACCTGGTGAACGGCTTCGGCCTGCGCCTGGATTCCAACGCCAAGCTGCTCGAGCACGTCGCGATGATCGGCTTCTACCGCCTCGCGCTGGACTGGCTCGACACCTATCCGCGGCAGGTCGCCGGCGTCGACGCCGCCGCCGTGCGCGAGGCCTGGCAGCGCCGCATCCGGGCGCAGCAGCTCGTCACCGTGATCGCCGGCGGCGACGGCGACCGGGCGCCGGACGGCGAGCCTGCCGCCGCCGCGCAGGGCGCGGAGCAATGAGCCGGGTGCGCATCGTCGGCGGGCAGTGGCGCTCGCGCCTGCTCGAGGTCGCTGCCGTGCCCGGCCTGCGCCCGACCCCCGACCGCGTGCGCGAGACCCTGTTCAACTGGCTCGGCCAGGATCTCGACGGCCAGCACTGCCTCGATCTGTTCGCCGGCACCGGGATCCTCGGCTTCGAGGCGGCTTCGCGCGGCACCGCGACGGTCGTGCTGGTCGAGCACGACGCCCGCGCCCTCGATGCGCTGCACAAGGCGGCGCAGGCCCTGCAGGCCTCGCAGGTGGAGATCGTGCGCGGCGATGCGGTAAGATTCGCCCGGACGACGCCGCGCACCTTCGACGGCGTGTTCCTCGATCCACCCTACAGGCAGGGCTGGCTCGAGCAGGTGGCGCCCTGGCTCAACCGGGTCGTGCGACCGGGCGGATGGCTCTATGTCGAGGCCGAAGCCGCGGTGGAACACCTGGGCGACTGGCACACTGTGAAGCAGGGCCGCGCCGGACAGGTCCACTTCCATCTGATGCGCAGGAGCCAGGCATGAAGGAAACGGTAGCGGTTTACCCGGGTACGTTCGACCCGTTCACCCGCGGCCACGAAGACCTCGTGCGACGCTCGTCGGTGCTGTTCGACCGCGTCGTCGTCGCGGTCGCGCGCAGCAGCAGCAAGAATCCGATCTTCTCGCTCGACGAGCGGGTCGACATCGCGCGCGCGGCGGTCGCTGCCTTCCCCAATGTCGAAGTCGCCGGCTTCGACTGCCTGCTGATGAAGTTCCTCAAGCAGCAGGGCGCGCGCGTGATCCTGCGCGGCCTGCGCGCGGTGTCGGACTTCGAATACGAATTCCAGATGGCGGGGATGAACCGCAAGCTCTATCCGGACGTCGAAACCGTGTTCCTGACGCCGGCCGAGGAATACATGTTCATCTCCGCCACGATGGTGCGGGAAATCGCCCGCCTCGGCGGCGATGTGAGCAAGTTCGTGCAGCCCCAGGTGCTGGCACGACTGCAGGACAAACTGACCTCAAAGTAAAGGCAAGGAAGCAATACCATGGCTCTGATGATTACCGACGAATGCATCAACTGCGACGTCTGCGAACCGGAGTGCCCCAACGGCGCCATTTCCCAGGGTGAGGAAATCTATGAAATCGACCCGAACAAATGCACCGAGTGCGTCGGCCATTTCGACGAGCCGCAGTGCCAGCAGGTGTGTCCGGTGGACTGTATCCCGCTCGACCCCAAGCGCCAGGAAAGCAAGGAAGAGCTGATGGCGAAGTTCCTGAAGCTGACCAAAAAGGCCTGAAGCCGCCGCTCGGCGCCGCTTCCGGAACGGCATCAGGCGGGCTTCGGCCCGCCTTTTTTCATGCGGCGGCGCTGGCAGTGGGGGCAGAAGAAGGTCGCACGCTGCCCGCTGACGACACGGCGGATCGCCGCCCCGCACTGCGGGCATGGTTCGCCGCCACGGCCATATACCGCGTACTGCTGCTGGAAGTAGCCGGGCCGGCCGTCACCGCCGACGAAGTCGCGCAGCGTGCTGCCGCCTGCGGCGATGGCTGCGCACAGGGTCTCGCGCACCGCAGTCACCAGTCGCGCGCAGCGCTGCGGGCCGAGCAGGCCGGCCGGCTCCAGGGGGTGGATGCGGGCGCGGAACAGGCTTTCCGATGCATAGATGTTGCCCACGCCGACCACCCGCCGGCTGTCCATCAGCACATGCTTGATCGGCGCCCGCAGGCCGCGCGTGACGCGGTGGAGCCAGGCGCCGTCGAACGCCGCGGACAGCGGCTCCGGTCCCAGCCCGGCGAGCAGCGGGTGCAGCGCGGCCGCGCCCGGCTGCCACAGCACAAGGCCGAAACGGCGCGGATCGCGCAGGCGCAAGAGCTGCCCGCCGAACACGAAGTCGACGTGATCGTGCGCACCGGGCGGCATCCCGGCCGGGACCAGGCGCAGGCTGCCGGACATCCCCAGATGCACGATCAACGTGCCGTCGCCGAAATCGAACAGCAGGTACTTCGCCCGCCGCCGCACCGCCAGCAGCCGGCGCCCGGCGAGGAGCGGCCCCAGTCCTGCCGGCAGCGGCTGGCGCAGCCTCGGGTTGCGCACCACCAGCGCATCGAGCGTATGCCCCTCGAGGTGGGGGCGGATTCCGCTGCAGGTGGTCTCGACTTCGGGCAGTTCAGGCATCGGACAGGCTTCCGGGAGAAGGATCGGCGGGCCGGGAGTTGCCGCCGCGGGGGCATTCGGCTTGCAGGCACGGCGCCGATCTGCATACCATGGAGCGAACCGCATTCTAGTTCAGTGCCCCGACCGTTCCAATCGACCGCAGCAACCCGCCCGCACCACTCGCGCCAGCCCCTCCCGGCCCACCTTCCCGCCCCACTACCCCGCCGCGCGCGCCGACCACAGCCCACCGAAGTCCGTCGAACCACCCCAATGAAGAATCCCCTCTCCCGCCTCGCCCGTTCGCTGTGCTTCGCCCTCACGCTGGGCATCGGCGGCGTTGCCGCTGCAGCGAACGACGAACCCGGCGGCGACCCCCTTCCGGCGCAGGAGCTGAGCCCGGCCACCCTCTATCACTTCCTGCTCGCCGAAATCGCCGGTGCGCGCGGTCAGGTCGGGCTTTCCGCCCAGCTCTACGTCGATCTCGCACGTTCGACCCGCGACCCGCGCATTGCCCGCCGCGCGACCGAGATCGCGATGTATTCGCGCGACCTGCGGCTGACCACCGAAGCGGCAACAATCTGGGTCGAATCCGCGCCCCAATCGGAGGAGGCACGCCGGGTGCTGGCCAGTGTGCTCAATGCCAGCGGTGACGGTGATCTCGACCTCGACACCATCCAGATCCAGCTCGCCCGCGTCCTCGCCCAGTCCTCCGGCCGGCTGGCGCAGAACCTGCTCGGGCTCAACCGCGCGCTGGCCAGCGTGCCCGACAAGCAGGCGGCCAAAACCATCATCAACCGCCTGACCGAACCCTACCTCGAGCTGCCCGAGGCCCATATCGCGCGCGCGCAGGCGGCACTCCTCGGCCAGGCTCCGATGGAAGCGCTCGCCGCGGTGGATCGTGCCCTCGAGCTCAACCACGGCTGGGAGCCGGCCGTGCTCCTCAAGGCGCAGATCCTGCACCAGGCCGGCGCCGGCGACGAAGCGCTCCGCCAGCTCGAAACCGAACTGGAACGCAAGCCGGACAGCGCCCCCTTGCGCCAGGCCTACGCCCGTGGCCTGGTCGGAGCCCAGCGCTTCGACGAAGCACGCAGCCAGTTCCGCCGCCTGCTCGAGGCCCACCCGGGCGACGCCGAACTGCGCTACGCCGTCGGCCTGCTGTCGCAGCAGCTCGGGGACGATGCCGACGCGGAGGCGAACTTCCGCCTCGCACTCGATGGCGGTCATCCGCAGCCGGACCTGATCCGCCTGCAACTGGGACAGATTGCCGACGCCCGCGGTGACGGCGAGCACGCGCGCGAATGGTTCGGACAGATCAGCGACGAGCGCCACCGGCCCGAGGCGGTGATCCGCAGCGCGCACAGCCTCGCCCGCGAACGCCGTCTCGACGAAGCACGCGCCCTGCTCCAGGCGCAGGATGGCGAAGCCTCGCTGCGGCGCCGCTTCATCATCGCCGAGGCCCAGCTGCTGCGCGATGCCGAGCGTCCCGCCGAAGCCCTCGGCGTGCTCGACGCGGCACTCGCCACGCTGCCCGACGACCCCGACCTGCTGTACGAAGCCGCCATGCTGGCCGAGCGTCTGGACCGCATCGACCTCATGGAAACCCGCTTGCGCCGCATCATCGCGCTCCAGCCCGACCACGTGCATGCCCACAACGCGCTGGGCTACTCGCTCGCCGACCGCAACCTGCGCCTGGACGAAGCCGAAGCACTGATCGGCCGTGCCCTCGAGCTTGCCCCCGACGACCCGTTCATCCTCGACAGCATGGGCTGGGTGCGTTTCCGCCGCGGCGACATCGACTCCGCGCTCGAGCACCTCGAACGCGCCTACGCGCTGCGCCGCGACGCCGAGATCGCCGCTCATCTGGGCGAAGTGCTGTGGGCCCTCGACCGCCGCGACGATGCGAAGCGGATTTTCGGCGAGGCCCTCGCCGCCCATCCCGACAACCGCCTGCTCAACGAAACCGTGCTGCGGCTGCGCGCCCAATGAGCGCGCCACGCGCGCTGCTCGCGGCGCTCGCCGGGGCGCTCGCGCTCGGCGCCTGCGCGCCCCTGCCCGTACCCCCCGCCAGCCCTGCAGCGGTCCGCCACGCGCAGCCCATGTTCACCCTCGAAGGCCGGATGTCGGCCACCGACGGCCAGCAGGCCGCGAGCGGGCGCATCGAATGGGAACATGCGCCGCACGCCGACCGCCTGACCCTGCTCAACCCGCTCGGCCAGATCGCCGCCCGGCTCGACAGCGATGCCGCCGGCGCCACCCTGCTTACCGCCGACGGCCAGCGGATCGTCGCCGCCAGCGCCGACGCCCTGCTGCCGCAAGTGCTCGGCGTCGACGTGCCGGTGGCGCGCCTGCGGCTCTGGGTGCAGGCCGCACCCGACGCCGGCGCCGAAGTCCGTCAGCGCGACGCCTACGGCCGCCCGCAGCTGCTCATCGACCAGGGCTGGCGCATCGATTACCTGGCCTACGCCGACGACGGCGCCGGCGCCCCGCCCGCCCGCCTCGACATTTCACGCGGCGACCACCGCATCCGCCTGATCATCGATTCATGGACCGCCCGCCCCTGACCGCCCCTTCGACAACCGATCCGGCCCGCCTCACGGGCTGCCCCGCACCGGCCAAGCTCAACCTGTTCCTGCATGTGACAGGGCGCCGGGCCGACGGCTACCACCTGCTGCAGACCGCCTTCCGCCTGCTCGACTGGGGCGACACCCTCGATTTCACCCTGCGTGCCGACGGCCTCGTCCGCCGCACCACCACCCTGCCCGGCGTTCCCGCAAAACAGGATCTGGTCGTGCGTGCCGCGCGTCTGCTGCAGGCCCACACCGGCTGCAGCCTGGGCGCGGAGATCGCCGTGCACAAGGTCCTGCCGCTGGGGGGCGGCATCGGCGGCGGCAGCTCCGACGCCGCCACCACCCTGATCGCCCTCAACCGGCTCTGGCGGACCGGGCTGTCGCGCCCCCAGCTACAGGCGCTCGGCCTGCAACTGGGCGCCGACGTGCCGGTCTTCGTGTTCGGCCGGGACGCTTTCGCCGAAGGTATCGGCGAAGCGCTGCAGCCGCTGAGCCTGCCGCCGGCCTGGTACGTCGTGCTATCGCCGGGAATCTCGGTACCGACCGCCGAAATTTTTTCAGCGAAGGACTTGACGCGCGATACACCTCCAATCAGAATGGCGGACTTCGCAGCGAGCACTACCCGAAATGACTTGCAGCCAGTGGCCTGCAGCCGTTACCCGGAAGTGCGAGACGCGATCGAGTGGCTGGCGCAGTACGCACCGGCCACGATGACGGGATCGGGCGCTTGTGTATTTGCGGAAATCCCCTCGGAAGCCGAGGCCGGCCGTATCGCAAGGAGCTGTCCGCCACGCTGGAAAGCCTGGAAAGCGCGAAGCCTGACTCGCCATCCGCTTTACGAGTGGTTAGAATAGCGCCCGCTTCGTCGAACGATCCGTTTCACGGCGAAACAGTTTATTGGGGAGTCGCCAAGTCGGTTAAGGCACCGGATTTTGATTCCGGCATTCGAGGGTTCGAATCCTTCCTCCCCAGCCACACAACGACGGGCAGGCCACGAGCCTGCCCGAGTCGTTTTCACGCAGCGTTTTTGCGCGTTGTTTCTTACGGTATCGGAGTAGCAGAAATGCCCCACGGCAGCCTGATGGTCTTCACCGGTAACGCCAACCCCAAGCTTGGCGCCGACGTGACGCGACGTCTGGGGATCTCCCTCGGTTCGGCCACCGTCGGCCGTTTTTCGGACGGCGAGGTCAACGTCGAACTGCTCGAGAACGTGCGTGGCAAGGACGTCTTCGTCCTCCAGCCGACCTGCTCGCCGACCAACGACAACCTGATGGAGCTGCTGGTGCTGGTCGATGCGTTGAAGCGCGCCTCCGCCGGCCGCATCACCGCCGCCCTGCCCTACTTCGGCTACGCCCGCCAGGACCGCCGCCCGCGCTCGGCGCGGGTACCGATCACGGCCAAGGTCGTCGCCAACATGCTCCAAGCCGTCGGCGTCCAGCGCCTCTTGACGATGGACCTGCACGCCGACCAGATCCAGGGCTTCTTCGACATTCCGGTCGACAACGTCTATGCCGCCCCGGTCCTGCTCACCGATCTCGACAAGCAGAAGTACGACGACCTGCTGGTGGTGTCGCCCGACGTCGGCGGCGTGGTCCGCGCCCGCGCCTTCGCCAAGCGCATGGAGTGCGACCTGGCGATCATCGACAAGCGCCGGCCGAAGGCCAACGTCTCCGAAGTGATGAACATCATCGGCGAAGTCGAAGGCCGCACCTGCGTGATCATGGACGACATCGTCGACACCGCCGGCACGCTGTGCAAGGCCGCCAGCGCGCTGAAGGCCAACGGCGCCAAGCGCGTGCTGTCCTACTGCACCCACGCCGTGCTGTCGGGCGCTGCGGTGGCGCGCATCGGCGACTCCGACCTCGACGAGCTGGTCGTCACCGACACCATCCCGCTGCGCGAGGACGCCCGCGCCTGTCCGCGCATCCGCCAGGTTTCGGTGGCCTCGCTGCTGGCCGACACGATCCTGCGGATCAGCAACGAAGAGTCGGTCTCGTCGCTGTTCATGGAATGATTTTCCCCTCCGCGCCGGCCTCGGGGCGAGGCGCGGATTTTGCCGTTTCCGCCTGGTCGCGGGCGGAAACCTTCACCACTCAGGAGCAACACCATGCAAATCGAATTCAAGGCGAGCAAGCGTGACGCACAGGGTACGGGTGCGAGCCGCCGCCTGCGTCGCGCCGGCCAGCTGCCCGGCATCATCTACGGCGGCACCGGCGAAGCCCAGCCGATCGTGATGGACCACAACGAGCTCTACCACCTGCTGCGCAAGGAAGCCTTCCACGCCTCGGTGCTGAGCATCGACGTCGATGGCAGCAAGGAAATCGCCGTGCTGCGCGACACCCAGTGGCACCCGTTCAAGCAGCAGGTGCTGCATATCGACTTCCAGCGCGTGGCGGCCGACCAGAAGATGCACCTCAAGGTGCCGCTGCACTTCAGCGGCGACGACGTCAGCCCGGCGGTCAAGCTCGGCGGCTGCATGATCTCGCACGTGATCAACGAAATCGACGTCCAGTGCCTGCCGAAGGATCTGCCCGAGTTCGTCGGCGTCGACCTCTCCGCCCTCGAGGTTGGCCAGTCGGTGCACGTGTCGCAGCTCGTGCTGCCGGCCGGTGTCGAGCTGGTCCAGCACGGCGAAGGCGACCCGGTCGTGGCCACCGCGGTCCAGGTCAAGGGCGCCGCGGCCGAAGGCGAAGGCGAAGCGGCGTAAGCCCCTTCCCCTGCCTAGCCCCGCATGCCGGAGACCGATCACCGATGACCGCTGCGCCTTCGCGCCCCCTGCGTCTCGTCGTCGGTCTCGGCAACCCGGGGGCCGAATACTCCGAAACCCGGCACAACGCCGGGTTTCGGCTTTGTGAGCGGCTCGCCGACCAGCTCGGCGTGCGCTTCGCGCACGAATCCCGCTTCCACGGCCTGGTCGCCAACGCGCGCGCCGCCGGAGTGTGGCTGCTGCTGCCGCAGACCTTCATGAACCGCTCCGGCCAGGCGATCGGCGCGCTGGCGCGCTTCTACCGCATCGAACCGTCCGAGATTCTCGTCGTGCACGACGAGCTCGATCTTCCCCCCGGCCAGCTGCGGCTGAAGTTCGGCGGCGGACTGGGCGGTCACAACGGCCTGAAGGACACCTCCGCCCACCTCGGCACCCACGACTACTGGCGCCTGCGCATCGGCATCGGCCACCCCGGCGAGCGCAGCGAAGTGGTGAACTTCGTGCTCAAGCCGGCACGGCGCGAAGAGCAGGCGCTGATCGACGAGGCGATCGACAAGGCGCTCGTCGCCTGGCCCCAGCTCGCACGCGGCGAGCTCAACACCGCCGCAACCCGGCTCAACGCCCGTCCCGCCCCGCCCAAACCTCCGAAACCGCCCAAGGCGCCCAGGCCTCCGGCCGCGCCCGAACCCCCCAAGGACGAACCCAAGCCATGAGCCTGAAATGCGGAATCGTCGGCCTGCCCAACGTCGGCAAGTCGACCCTGTTCAATGCGCTGACCAAGGCCGGCATCCAGGCCGAGAACTACCCCTTCTGCACGATCGAACCCAACGTCGGCATCGTCGAGGTGCCGGATCAGCGTCTCGCCGCGCTGTCCGAGATCGTCAGGCCGCAGAAGGTGCAGCCGGCGATCGTCGAGTTCGTCGACATCGCCGGCCTCGTCGCCGGCGCCTCCAAGGGCGAAGGCCTGGGCAACCAGTTCCTCGCCAACATCCGCGAGACCGACGCCATCGTCCACGTCGTGCGCTGCTTCGCCGACGACAACGTGATCCACGTCTCGGGCAGCGTCGACCCGATCCGCGACATCGAAGTCATCGACACCGAACTGGCGCTCGCCGACATGGCGACCGTCGAGAAGGCCGTCAACCGCTACAAGCGCCCCGCCGCCGCCGGCGACAAGGACGCCAAGATCCTCGTCGCGGTGCTGGAGAAATGCCTCGCGCAGCTCGACGAGGCCAAGCCGGTGCGCGCGCTCGAGCTGTCGAAAGAGGAATGGGCGAGCCTCAAGCCCTTCTGCCTGATCACCGCCAAGCCCGTGCTCTACGCCGCCAACGTCGCCGAGGACGGCTTCGAGAACAACCCCCATCTGGATGCCGTGCGCGCCCACGCCCAGGCCGAAGGGGCCGAAGTCGTCGCCCTGTGCGCCGCGATCGAAGCCGAGATCGCCGACCTCGACGACGCCGACAAGAAGGATTTCCTCGAGTCCATGGGGCTGGAAGAGCCCGGCCTCGACCGCCTGATCCGCGCCGGCTACACGCTCCTCGGCCTGCAGACCTACTTCACCGCCGGGGTGAAGGAAGTGCGCGCGTGGACGATCCACGTCGGCGACACCGCGCCGCAGGCCGCCGGCGTGATCCACACCGACTTCGAGCGCGGCTTCATCCGCGCCCAGACCATCGCCTACGAGGATTTCATCGCCTGCAAGGGCGAAGCAGGTGCCAAGGAAGCCGGCAAGATGCGCGCCGAAGGCAAGGACTACGTGGTCAAGGACGGCGACGTGCTGAACTTCCTGTTCAACGTCTGAGCCCCCAGAGGTTCTCCTCCGAAGCCCCGCGGATCCTGCCGATCGCGGGGTTTTCATTTTCTGGCGCCCTTCTCGGCCCCCCGCCCCGCGGATGCCCGCCGTATCCGGGCACGTCCTGCCGAAGGATTCGACGCCGCGCGGCAGAGGCGGGGAGAGGGCCTGTACGCCCCCAAACAGGCTCCTGGCCGAAGGCGCGCAGGCGGCGCAAGGCGGACAGCGATGGATGCGGGGCGAAGCGAGCAGCGCGCACATCGGGCCATGCCCCGGCAGGATCACCCGTTTCGCCAAGTTATTCACAGGATCGCGCGGGCGACCTGGATACACTGTCGTCCTGCACTCAGGATCGCGCCCGCCTCCATGCCGTTCTATCAGAACATGAAATTCCGCCTGATGGGCCTCGGCCTCCTGCTGATCGCCATCGGCGTCTCGGCCCGCCACTTCGTCTTTCTGCCGGCAGTGCAGGAGCGCGTGCAGGAAGTCGTGGCTGGCGCGCACGTGTCGATCGCGGGCTACGTCGCCCACGACATCGACCACAGCATCCGGATGCGCCGCGACCTGATCCGCGAACTGGCGGACACCTTGCCGCCTTCGCTGCTGGCACAGCCGGCAGGCCTGGCGCAGTGGCTCGGGACACGGGAGCGCCTGAATCCGCTGTTCGACCACGGCATCCTGGTGTTGCACCCCGATGGCCGCCTGCTGGCACACTCGCCGCTGGCCGACGGCGCGGACCCAGGCGCCCGGGTCGATGCCGACTGGTTCGACGCGGCGCTCGCGTCGGAGCAGGCGGTGATCGGCAAGCCCCGGCGCGATGGCGCCGGCGTCCCCGCCCTGACCGGGGCGGCGGCGGTGCGTGACGCGGACAAGCGCGTGCTGGCCGTCCTCGCGGGCGTGGTCAGCCTCGATGCCCGGGGGTTTCTCGACGACTTGCAGCAAACCCGGCTGGGAGCCAGCGGCGGCTTCCTGCTGGTATCGCCGATCGACGAGCTGTTCGTCACCGCCAGCGACCCGGCGCTGGCGCTGCAGCCGACGCCGCCCCCCGGCGCCGACCCGCTGCTCGATCGCGCCATGGCGGGTTATCGGGGTACGGGCATCACCTCCCGCGGCAACGGTGCCGATGCGCTTTTTTCGATTGCGGCGGTGCCCAGCACAGGATGGTTGGTCGTCGCCAGCGCGCCGACCGCGGAAGTGTTCGAGCCGGTCGCGGAACTGCGCCGCCTGCTCTGGCGCAACACCTTCGCGACCGTCGCCGGGATGATCATCCTGTTGTCGATATTGCTGCCGCGGATGCTCCGGCCGCTGACCGACACCGCCCGTTCGATCCGCGAGATGGCCGAAGGCCGACGCGCACTGGCAGCGCTACCCGTCCGCCGTCATGACGAGGTGGGCGCGCTGGTGCTCGGCTTCAACAAGCTGGTGGCGAGGCTGGGCGAGAAGGAGAAGGCACTCCTCCAGACGATGGAAAAGCTCGATCGGCTCGCCGGCACCGATGCCCTGACCGGGGCCTGGAACCGGCGCCAGTTTTACGAGGCCGTGGAGCCCGAGCTCGAGCGTTTCAGGCGCTACCGCCGTCCGCTTGCGCTGGTGATGCTCGACGTGGACCGGTTCAAGACAATCAACGACCGCCACGGCCACGCCACCGGAGACCGGGTCCTGCAGCAGATCGCACACTGCATCCGCGGCACCCTGCGCAGGCCGGATTCGCTGACCCGCTGGGGCGGAGAGGAGTTCCTCGTGCTCTTGCCCGACACCGGGCTCGCGAGCGCGGCGGCGCTGGCCGAACGCATGCGGGACTCGATCGCGACACATCACATCGACAGCGTCGGCGGCGTCACCGCGAGCTTCGGTGTCGCCGAGCTGGGCGAGTCCGAAGCGCGCGATGAGTGGGTCGCGCGCGCCGATGCCGCGCTATACCGCGCCAAGCAGGGCGGAAGAAACCGGGTCGAAGCCGACCACATGGTAGAGCCTGCGGCGGACGGACAGGCGGGCCTGGTGCAGCTGCGCTGGCACGCCTCCTTCGAGAGCGGCAACGGAGCCTTGGATTCCGAACACCGGGACCTCTTCGACGACGTCAACCGGCTGCTGGCGCCCCTGTTTTCCGGAGCGTGCAGCGCGGAGATTCAGCCCGCGATCGATGCCCTGCTCGAGAAGCTGAAGCGTCATTTCGATGACGAAGAGCAGCTCCTGCAGGCCGCGGGCTATCCCGAACTGGGTGCGCATGCGGCACTGCACCACACCCTCACCCAGCGCGCGGAAGCGCTGGTCGAAGGCTTCCGCGGCCACCGGGTGGGGGCGAGGGCGCTGTTCACGTTCCTCGCGCACGACGTGGTCGCGGAACACATCGTGCGCGAAGACCGCAAATATTTCCCCCACCTGGCGGCGATCACCGACACGCGCGCGTAGCCGCCGGGCGCCGGCGCTCAGGAAGCCGGCGGTCGCGCCAGCTTGCGCTGCAGGGTGCGGCGGTGCATCTGCAGCGCGCGCGCGGTGGCCGAGATGTTGCCGTCGTGCGCGGCGAGGACGCGCTGGATGTGCTCCCATTCGAGGCGATCGACCGACATCGGCAGCTCGGGAACGGTGCTCTCGGCGACCCCGTCCCCGGCCTCCAGCGCCTTGATGATGGCATCGACCGCGGCGGGCTTGGCGAGGTACTGGAGCGCGCCCAGCTTCACCGCCTCGACCGCGGTGGCGATGCTGGCATAGCCGGTCAGCACCAGGATGCGCGCTCCGGGGCTGGCTTCGAGCAGCGGCCGGATCAGCTTCAGCCCGGACGCTCCGCCGATGTTCAGATCGAGCACGATGAACTGTGGAGCATGGTCATGGGCGAGTTCCAGCGCACCCTCGCTGTCGGTGGCACCGTAGGTGTCGAAACCGCGCTGGGCGAGTGCGCGGCCCAGCACGCGGTTGAAGGCGGGGTCGTCATCGACAACGAGCAGGCGGGGGATGCGATCGCGGTTCACGCGCAGGGTCTCCGGGCCGGAATACGCAGGCAGGCGATGGTGCCACCTCCGGGCCGCGCGCGGAACTCCAGCCGCCCGCCGTGGGACTCGAGGGCCGCCTGCGCCAGGATCAAGCCCACGCCCATTCCCCCGGCGCCAGCGTCGGGGGGGATGGCACCTCCCGCCACCTGCGCCGGCTCGAGACCGGGGCCGCGGTCGGCGACCTCGACCACCACGTCCGCACCATCGGCACGCACCCACAACTCGACCGCCGCGTCCCGCGCGGCCGCTCTGGCATTGGCGTTGGCTGCATTATCGACCAGATTGTGCAGCGCCTCGCCGAGCGACGCATCAGCCACAATCGCACTCCGGGCGCAGTCCTCATCGACTTCGACCGTCACCGCGGTGCCGGGACGCAGCCGCTGCCAGCGGCCGACGATCTGCTCCACCCAGGCCGGCACGCCGGCCACCCCCCCTTCCTGCGCGCGCGGCTGCCCCGCCTCGCGCGCCAGGCTGTTGAGGATGTCCCGGCAATGGCCGACCTGCGCGCGCATCAGCGCGAGGTCTTCGCGCACCTCGGCGGCCAGCTCGGAACGGCGCAGGAGCTCGTCGGACAGGATCCACAGCGTGCCCAGCGGCGTGCCCAGGCGATGGGCCGCACCCGCCGCCAGCGTGCCCAGGCCGACGAGGTAGGCGTCGCGGGCGCGCGCCGCGTTGGCCGCGGCCAATTGGTCCTCGCGACGGGCAAGCTCCACGTTCAGGTGCACGATGAACCACACCACGGTGACCGCGGAAAAGCCGAAGCTGATCCACATCCCGGCGAGGTGCCAGTACATGGCCAGTTCGGCGTCGGCAAGCAGCACCGGTCGGTGAAACGTCCACAACAGCGAGTACACCCCGACGGCGAGCCCCGCCAGCAGCCAGGCCTGCGCCGCCGGCAGGATGGAAGCGCCGATCGCCACCACCGGCAGCAGCAGCGCGATCGCCGGGTTGGTCACCCCTCCGGCGAAGTAGAGGAAGCCCCCCCACGCCGCCAGATCGATCGCCAGTTGCAGGAAGGCACCCCAGCGCCCCACCAGCCAGCGTGCCGCACCGGCCTGCAAGGCCAGGTTCACCGCGAGCAGGGACAGGGTGACCCCGGCCAGCGGCGCGCGCGCCTGCGCCGGCGCCAGCCACGGAAAGACGATGAAGGCGATCGCCGCCATCGCCAGCAGGGACGCCCAGCGCAGTTGCAGCAGGCGGCTGCGGTCGGTGCGCACGGCACTGGAGGGCGGCTCCGGGATCGAACAGCGCGGCGGGAAAAGTTTCATCCGGGGTATGGACACACAGTAAAAAACCCTGTCGTTGCAGAGACCTGGGTCTGGTGTTTGCGTTATATCAAGGTTTACCGAATCCCATCTTTCTAGAATCCACGCTGCGACAAAACGCCACAGGACAATGTGCCACAGGTACACTGCGCGGACCGTTCGGCACGGGGAGCGCAGAAATCGCAATTGTCCCCTGGGCGAGACACCGATTACACGTAGAACACGGGAGCAATCAAATCATGGACGAAACAAGAATGAACACGGCCGAGGCGATGCCCGATCCGAGCCGGCGCAAGTTTCTGAACACCGCGGCGCTGGCCGGCCTCGCCGGTGCCGGCCTGTCGGTCGGCCTGTCGGCCTGCAACAACGAGTCGGGCTCGAAGCCGGCCGCTCCCGCCGCCCCCGCCGCTGCTCCCGCCGCCGCGCACCGGGAACCCCACCTGAAGCCGGGCGAGCTCGACACCTACTACGGCCTGTGGTCGGGCGGCCATACCGGCGACTTCCGCGTCCTCGGCCTGCCTTCCGGACGCGAACTGCATCGCGTGCCGTGCTTCAACGCCGACCCCCTGATCGGCTGGGGCATCACCAACGAGTCCAAGGCGGTCATGGGCACCCAGGCCGACGGCAGCCTGAAATACACCGTCGCCGACACCCACCACACCCACGCCTCGTACAAGGACGGCAACTACGACGGCCGCTACGCCTGGATCAACGACAAGATCAACAGCCGCATCGCCCGCATCCGTCTCGATTACTTCATCTGCGACAAGATCACCGAACTGCCCAACGTGCAGGGCTTCCACGGCATCTTCCCGGACAAGCGCGACCCGGTCGACCCGGCGATCAACTACACCACGCGCGTGTTCTGCGGCGCCGAATTCCATACCCCCCTGCCCAACGACGGCCGCGACCTCGACAGCCTGGACAAATACCGCACGCTGTTCTCCTGCGTCGACGCCGAATCCATGGAAGTGCGCTGGCAGGTGCTGATCGACGGCAACTGCGACCTCGTCGCCACCTCGTTCGACGGCAAGCTCGCCGCCACCAACCAGTACAACACCGAAGGCGGCGCGCGCTACGAAGACATGATGTCGGCCGAGCGCGACGCCTGCCTGTTCTTCAACATCGCCCGCATCGAGCAGGCGGTCAAGGACGGCAAGTTCAAGACCTACGGCAGCTCCAAGGTGCCGGTCGTCGACGGCACCAAGGCCGCCAACGCCGACCCGGCGACCGCGCTCACCGCCTACGTCACCGTACCGAAGAACCCGCACGGGGTGAATGCCTCGCCCGACGGCAAGTACTTCATCTGCGCCGGCAAGCTCTCGCCCACCGGCACCGTCATCGAACTGGCGAAAGTGCTCGAGTGGTTCGACGGCAAGCTCGACGAGCTCGACAAGGCGATCGTCGCCGAAGTCGAAATCGGCCTCGGCCCCCTGCACACCGCCTTCGACGGCCGCGGCAACGCCTACACCACGCTGTTCCTCGACAGCCAGATCGTCAAGTGGAACGTGGAAGCAGCGATCAAATTCCACGCCGGCGACAAGAACGCCCAGTACGTCGTCGACCGCCTCGACGTCCATTACCAGCCCGGCCACATCAACGCCTCGCAGTCGGAAACCATGTTCGCCGACGGCCAGTGGCTGGCGGTAGGTTGCAAGTTCTCCAAGGACCGCTTCCTGCCGGTCGGCCCGCTGCATGCCGAGACCGAGCAGCTGGTCGACATCTCGGGCGAGAAGATGGTGCTGGTGGCCGACCACCCGGTCCGCCCCGAACCGCACGACTTCATCATCTTCAAGCGCGAGCTGCTGCAGCCCAAGCAGGTCTACGACCTCAACGAGTTCCCGCTCGCAATCAAGGACCCGAAGGAAGCCGGCGTGTTCCGCGACGGCAACAAGGTCACGGTCAAGATCACCTCGATGGCGCCGGCGTTCGAGCCGCGCGAGTTCAGGCTCAAGGTCGGCGACGAAGTCACCCTGATCATGACCAACCTCGACAAGATCGAGGATCTGACCCACGGTTTCGCCATTCCGAAGTACAACATCAACTTCATCTGCAACCCGCAGGAAACCAAGTCGGTCACCTTCAAGGTCGACAAGCCGGGCGTATTCTGGTGCTACTGCACCCACTTCTGCCACGCCCTCCACCTCGAAATGCGCTCGCGCATGATCGTCGAAGCCTAAGCCGGCCCGCTTCCCAGTCCGCCGAGCACACAAGGGGCGCAAGCCCCTTGTGTGCTTTGTACTTATGGCCTTACCGCGACAGGGGTGAATTGATCGCGAACAATTACAATGGCTCCCCCTGTTTCTTAGACTCCATCATACTTTCCTTATGGAGCGCATCATGAAGCTGTTCACCGCCTTGCGAGGCGCCGCCTGCGCGGCCGCCCTCGCCCTCGTCGCGGTGGCGACCCCCTCCGTTCACGCCCAAAGCGCCTACGAGGCCCATCTGCCGCCGGAGCTGAGCACGACTCCCGCGCTGTGCGACTACGTCCCCTGCGGCGAAGTCCTGCCCGGCGCCACCCACTTCTCCGAGCGCAAGGGCCAGCCGCGCTACGTCGAGGGCTATGCGGAAGAAAACGGCACGCGCAAGCTGCTCGGCTATGTGATGCTGTCGACCGACATCACCGACACCCCGGCCTACTCGGGCAAGCCGGTGGTCACGCTGATCGGCATGAACACCGAAGGCCGCTTCGTCGGCGTCAAGATCCTCAAGCACTCCGAGCCGATCCTGCTGCTCGGCATTCCCGAGTCGTCCCTGATCAAGTTCAACGAGCAGTACCTGGGCAAGTTCGTCGGCGACAACATCGAGATCGGCCGCTCCCGCCCCGAAGAGGACATCATCGGCCTGGACGCCATTTCCGGCGCCACCGTCACCGTCATCGCCCAGAACCAGGTGATGATGACCTCGGGCGCGGCGGTCGCCCGCCAGGTCGGCATCCTCGAGCCGACCATCCGCCCGCAGGCGCGCTTCGCCGATGCCGGCCGCCAGCTCGACTGGGCCACGCTGGTCAAGGAAGGCGCCGTCCAGCGCCTGACGGTGAGGCCCGAACAGGTCGGCCTCGAGCGCAGCGCCACGCCGTTCATCGAGTTGTGGTTCGGCTACCTGAACCACCCCGAGATCGGCCGGGCGATCCTCGGCGAAGCCGGCTGGCGTTCGCTGATGTCGCGCCTGGCCGAAGGCGAGCATGCCCTGTTCGTGATCCGCAGCGGCGGCCGGGAGTCGTTCAAGGGCTCGGGCTTCGTGCGCGGCGGCATCTACGACCGCGTGCAGATCCGCCAGGGCCAGGACGCGTTCACCTTCCGCGACCTCGACTACCTCAACCTCTACGGCGTCAGCGCCGCCGGCGCCCCCGCCTTCAGCGAGTCGGGCATCTTCATCGTGCGCTCCCCGGCCTTCTCCGGCGCCTTCCCGTGGAAGTTCATCTTCCTCGGCAACCGCGTCGACCGCGAGACCGGCGCGCGCACCTTCGTGAACTTCGACACCGAGTACTGGCTCGCCGACCGCTACCTCGAAGGCGGCCGCCCCGAGGTGAACAAACCCGACGCCCCCTGGGTGCGGGTGTGGAAGACGCGCGCGGTGGAAATCGCCGTGTTCGCCGCGCTGCTGGTGGCGGTCGCCGCCGTCTATGCGAAGCGCGACACGCTCACCCGGCGCTCGACGCGCAAGAACAGGTGGCCGGTCAACGCCTTCAAGTACGGCGCCTGGATCATCAGCATCGGCTTCGTCGGTTTCGGCCTGCTCGCCCAGCCCTCCATCACCCAGGTGCTGACCTGGTTCCACTCGCTGCTGTTCCAGTGGCAGTGGGAGCTGTTCCTGACCGACCCGTTCATCTTCCTGTTCTGGATCTTCATCATCGTCACCGTGTTCGTCTGGGGCCGCGGGCTGTTCTGCGGCTGGCTGTGCCCGTTCGGCTCGCTGTCGGAGATGATCTACAAGGTCTCGCGTGCGATCGGCCTGCAGCGCTTCCAGTTCGCACTGCCGATGAAATGGCACAACCGCCTGAAATGGGTCAAGTACGGCGTGTTCTTCGGCCTGCTCGCGGTGTCGATGTTCTCGATCGGGCTGGCGGAGAAGCTCGCCGAAGTCGAGCCCTTCAAGACCACCTTCCTCGTCGGCCTGTTCAACCGCAGCTGGCCCTACACCCTGTTCGCCGCCGGCCTGCTTGGCCTGTCGATCTTCATCGAGCGCCCGTTCTGCAAGTACCTGTGCCCGCTCGGCGCCGCCCTGGCGATGCCTTCGACCTTCCGCTGGTTCGGTCTGCGCCGCAAGCAGGAATGCGACAGCTGCAAGGCTTGCGCGAAGGGCTGCGGCTCGCTCGCGATCGACGACAAGGGCCGCATCGACCACCGCGAATGCATGCTGTGCCTGGACTGCATGGTGCTGTACACCGACAACCATGTCTGCCCACCGCTGGCCGACGAGCGCAAGCGCCGCACCAAGTCCGGCCAGACCCTGACGCCGATCGGGGCCGACGGCTACTACATCCCGATCACGCCCGTGCCCACGCGGGCGCCGAACGCCTGATCCGGCAAGGAGAGAAACATGGTCGATCCGCGCATGTTGACCGAACCGGTCCAGCCTCCCTACGCAGCCGAAGGCAGCCTGCTCAAGCGGCTCGCCGCCGAGGCCTGGGACCATCTGTGGCCATGGAGTCGAACCGGCTTCCAGCGCCAGCGTGCGGTGCAGGCCGCGAGCCTGGCGCTGGCCGCGGCGGCGAGCGTGGCCTGGATCCTCGCGGCGATGGGCCAGCTCAGCGCCGGCGCCATCATCGGCTGGTGGTTCGGCTGGAGCGTGTTCGAAGTGCTCGCCCGCCTCGGCGCCAAGCCCTACGTCAAGGAAGGCCCGTGGTGGGGGAGGCGCTACCGCCGCGCCAGCCGCATGGACATGGTGTGCTACGTCGGCTTCAAGAATCTGCTGATCGGCGCGGCGCTGTTCATCGGGCTGAAATCGGCCGGCCTGCTGCTGCTCTGAGCCCGCCGATGCCCCTGAACCACGGCCGGCGCCTGCGCGTGCTGGCAGCCGGCCTGCTCCTTGCCGCGCTCGGCCTCGTCGCCGGCGGCGACGCCTTGGGCGCGACCTTGCGCGTGCGCGCGGGCGAGTCGATCCAGGCCGCGATCGAGCGCGCCCAGCCCGGCGACGTGGTCGAGATCGAGCGCGCGCGCTACGTCGAGAACCTGCGCATCACCCAGCCGCTGACCCTGCGCGGACTCGACCGGCCGACGATCTCGGGCGGCCTCAAGGGCGACACCATCCGCATCACCGCCGAGGACGTCACCATCGAAGGCCTGATCGTGTCCGACTCGGGCGACAGCCTGCGCGACCAGAACGCGGGCATCTACGTCTTCCCCGGCTCGCACCGCACGGTGGTGCGCAACTGCGACCTCACTTACAACCTGTTCGGCCTGTGGATCGAGAAGGCCAACGACGTGCTGATCGAAGGCAACCTGATCACCGGCAAGCGCGACTACCAGTCCTCGCAGCGCGGCAACGGCATCCAGCTCTACAACACCCACCGCGCCCGGATCATCGGCAACAACATCAGCTTCGTGCGCGACGCGCTCTACGTCGATGTTTCGCACGACGCCGTGTTCCGCGCCAACCGCCTGCACCACAGCCGCTACGGCACGCACTACATGAACGCCTACGACAACATCTGGGAAGGCAACGACACCTGGATGAACCGTGGCGGCCTGGCGCTGATGGAGGTGCGCCGGCTGACCGTGCGCAACAACCGCGCATGGGCCAACTCCGACCACGGCATCATGCTGCGCACGATCCAGGACTCGACCATCGAAGGCAACGTCGTCGCCGGCAACCAGCGCGGCTTCTTCATCTACGACGCCGAATACAACACCCTGCGCGGCAACACCGTGGTCGACAACGTCGTCGGCGTGCACCTGTGGGCGGGCTCGAAGAACAACGAAGTGGAAGGCAACGACTTCATCCTCAACCGCGAGCAGGTGCGCTACGTCGGCGCCCGCGACCTGCCCTGGGGCGAGCAGGCAGGCAACTACTGGAGCAACTACCTGGGCTGGGACCGCGACGGCGACGGCGTCGGCGACGTGCGCTACGAGGCCAGCGACCTCGTCGACCGCCTGTCCTGGCGCCACCCGCTGATGAAGCTGCTGCTCGCCAGCCCCGCGGTGCAGACCCTGCGCCTGGTCGGCCAGCAGTTCCCGCTGCTGCGCGCACCGAGCATCGTCGACCCGAAACCGCGGATGCTGCCGCACAACCCCGACTGGAGCCAATGGCGTGGCCGACACTTCCCCCGCCCCCAATGAGGCCGCCGCACCGCTGATCGCGGTGCGCGGCGTGCACAAGCACTACGGCCCGATCCGCGCCGTCGACGGCGTCGATCTGGAAATCCGCCGCGGCGAGCTGTTCGGCCTGATCGGCCACAACGGCGCCGGCAAGAGCACGCTGTTCAAGATGATGCTCGGCCTGATCCCCGCGACCGCGGGCGAGATCCGCATCGACGGCACCCGCGTCGGCGGCGGCACCGGCGGCGAATTCCGCGCGGTGCGGCGCAAGATCGGCTACCTGCCGGAGAACGTCGTCCTCTACGACAACCTCACCGGGCTCGAGACGCTGCAGCTCTTCGCCCGCCTGAAGAGCGTGCCGCCCACCGCCAACCTGCACCTGCTCGAGCGCGTCGGCCTGGAGCAGGCCGCCCGCCGGCGCGTCCGCGAATACTCCAAAGGGATGCGCCAGCGCCTCGGCTTCGCCCAGGCCCTGCTCGGCAGTCCGAAACTGCTGTTCCTCGACGAGCCCACCACCGGCCTCGACCCGGAGGCGATCCGCGGCTTCTACGCGATCCTGCGCCAGTTGAAGAGCGAAGGCGTGACCATCGTCATCACCTCGCACATCCTCGCCGAGATCCAGGAGCGCGTGGACCGCCTGGCGATCATGGCCGCGGGCAAGGTCCAGGCCAGCGGCACGGTGCAGGCGCTGCGCGAGCAGATGGATCTGCCACTGTGGTTCTCGGTGCGCGTGGCGCCGGCCGACTTCGAGACCGTGCGCGCCGCGCTCGGCCACCTGCCGGTGGGCGCGGTCGAGGCGCGCGACGACCACGTCGCGGTGCAGTGCCGGCGCGAGGCCAAGATGGCGGTGATCGCCGCGCTCGCCGGCCTGGGCGGCACAGTGCTCGATCTCAGCGTCCACGAACCTTCGCTCGAAGACGTGTTCTTCGGCTTTTCCGACTGAAAGGAGCAGGCATGGAGTTCGCGCAGATCGCCGCCATCGCCGGCAAGGAATTCTGGGACCGCATCCGCAACCGCTGGGTGCTGGCGGTGGCGCTGGTGTTCACCGCGTTCGCGCTGTCAATCGCCTACTTCGGCGCGGCCCAGCAGGGCGCGGTCGGTTTCCGCTCGATCGAGGTCACGATCGCCAGCCTGGTCAGCCTGGTGATCTACCTGATCCCGCTGATCGCGCTGCTGCTCGGCTTCGACGCCATCGTCGGCGAGCGCGAGCGCGGCTCGCTCGAGCTCTTGCTGTCGATGCCGATCACCCGCGGCGAGCTGTTGCTGGGCAAATACCTCGGACTCGCCGCGGCGCTGGCCTTCTCCACCGTAGCCGGCTTCGGCCTCGTCGGCCTGGTGCTGTCCGCCCAACTCGACCTCGCCGCGCTCTTCCACTATGTCGGCTTCATGGCTAGTTCGGTGCTGCTCGGCTGTGCCTTCCTCAGCCTGGCGGTGATGCTGTCGGTGTTCGCCGCCGACCGCACCCGCGCCTCGGGGCTGGCGATCGCGCTGTGGTTCTTCTTCGTGCTCGTATTCGATCTGCTGCTGCTGGGCGCGCTGGTGCTGAGCGGCGGGCAGTGGGGCGGCGAGCTCCTGCCCTACGCGCTGCTGCTGAACCCGGCCGACGTGTTCCGCATCCTCAACATCTTCAGCCTCGACGACGTGCGCACCCTGTACGGGCTGTCCACCGTGTTCCCGCCGGCGCTGGCCCGCCCCGGGCTGCTCGGCGCGGTGATGGCGGGCTGGATCGTCGGCCCGCTCGCACTCGCCGCCTGGCGCTTCCGCCGCTGAGCCCCCACCCCACGAGAAACGGAGAACCTCTTCATGTGCACCCATCAGCGCTGCCTTTCCCGCCGCCGCTTCCTGCTCGCCGCCGCGGCGAGCGGCCTGCTCGCCGCCTGCGGCCAGGGCGACGGCGGCAAGGCCACGGTCGTCGCCCTCGAAATCGAGCGCGGCACCAGCTGCGCCCTCGACGGCATGCTGCTCGCCGATTACCCCGGCCCCAAGGCGCAGATCCACTATGCCGGCGTGGCCGAGCCGGACTGGTTCTGCGACACCGTCGAGATGTTCAACATCTACCTGAACCCGGAACAGGCGCGGGCCATCGCGGCGATCTTCGTCCAGGACATGGGCCAGGCCGACTGGAACGCCCCGCAGGGCCACTGGATCGACGCCAGGGCCGCGTTCTACGTCTTCGGCTCGAAGCGCCTGGGTTCGATGGGCCCGACCGCCGCCTCCTTCGCCCGCGAGGCCGATGCGCAAGCCTTCGCCGCCGAACATGGCGGCAGCGTCCTCCGTTTCGACGAGGTTACTCCCGACCGGGTCGTCCTCGACGGCGGCGCCCTCCACGACCAGAGGATGTAAAGATCATGAATTCCATCTACGACGCCCTTTCACCGGACACCGCCGCCGAAGTGCAGCAGCTCGCGCGCCTGATCTACGAGACGCGGGAAAACCGCCGCGCGGTGCTCGCCGCCGCCGGGGCGGACGATCCCGCACAACTGATCGAGCGCATCGCCGCCGGCGAACTGGCCGAGCACCCGGCCTACGAGCACTACCTCGCCGCCCGCATCCTCACCGACACGCACCAGGCCGCACGCCAGGCCATGGCCCAGCGCCTGCAGGAGGTCAACGGCCGATGAACCTGCATCCCTTCCTCGCCGAACGCATCGCCGCCGACTGCGCCGAGGCCCTCGCCTGCCCGCCGCGGCTGACCCAGGACGCCCTGATCCTGGACCTGAACAACGACGTCGCGCTGACTGTCCGCTATGCCGCGGCCGATGCCTATTCACTGCGCTGGCGCAGCGGCCCGGACCCCGCGGGGGTGGAACTGGGCATCGACACCGCGCCGACCCATCCCGCGCTGGCAACAGTGCCGAACCATTTCCACCGTGCCGACGGCAGCGTCGTCGCCGATCCGGTCACGCGCACCGACGCCCGCCCGGAGGACAACCTGCGCCGGCTCGTCGCCGCCCTGCTGCACGATCCGCAGCTCGGCGGTGGCGGCCAGTGAGCGGCCGCGCCCCGGTGCGCAGGCTGCTGCTCGCCGGCGCCGTGCTCGCGGCGGGGGCCGGTGCCACGCTGTTCTGGCAGCACGGCCAGCGTGCGGCGAACGCGTTCGAGCCGTCGATCGACGATGTCTGCGTGGTTCCGCCGGCGACCCGGCCTTCCGCCCACCCTTACGACCCCACCTCCGGGCGCGGCATCCATGAAGCGCGCCCGATCCCGACCGATGCCCGCTGCGCGGTGTGCGGCATGTACCCCGCGCGCTTCCCGCGCTGGGCGGCGCAGCTGATCTTCGCCGACGGCGCCGCCCATTTCTTCGATTCGCCGGTCGACCTGTTCATGTTCCTCGCCGATCCCCGCCGTTTCGGCTCGACGCGCGACGCCGGGGAAGGCGCCGCGCTTTACGTGACCGATTTCGGCGACGGCCGCTGGCTGGATGCGCACACGGCACGCTTCGTCCTCGGCTCCCGCATCCGCGGTCCGATGCGCGGCCCCGACCTGCCCGCCTTCGCCGACGCAGCCGCCGCCCAGGCCTTCATCGCCGAACACGGCGGCCGCCTGCTGCGCTTCGACGAAGTGGAGCCCGCAGTCGTCGACGGCCTGCGCAACGCCAACCACACCCATCACACCCACTGAAGGCCGGCACGGCGCCGCGACGCCGGTGCCGCTGTGTTGCCCTGACCGTCAACGCGAACAGGGCCCCGCAGGGCCCTGTTCGCGCTACAACCGGGAAACGCGTCCGGCTTACTTCGACTTCGCCACCATGTAGTCGACCGCAGCTTTGACTTCGTCGTCACTCAGCGAGGTGCCGCCACCGCGTGCCGGCATCATCCCCTTCTCGCCGGTGAAGCCCTCGATCGCATGCTTGTAGAGCGTTTCCTCGCCCTGGGCGATGCGCGGCGCCCACTCGTCCTTGTTGCCCGGCATCGGTGCACCGGCCACCCCAGCGGCGTGACACAGGGCACAGACCTTCTTGTACACCCCTTCGCCTGCGGCATTGGCCGGGGCGGCAGGAGCGGCCGGCGCGGCCGCGACCGGCGCGGGGGCAGCAGCAGGCGCGGCAGGCGCACCCGAATCGGAACCACCACATGCGGCCAGCAGGACCGAAACCGCCGCGGCGAGGAGGAAGGGGGATTTGTTCATGGATAATCTCCGTTTTATCATGTTCGATCGCCGCATGTGCACGGCGAATCTTTCGGACACTAGCAATTATCGACGGCAATTGACTTGATGGGCATCAAATAGATCGTGTCGTGACGCGGCCCCGATCACGCCATACGCATATGACCTTCAGCCCCCGCCTTTATGCTGGCCGCTTCGCTCCCTCACCCACCGGGGCGCTGCACTTCGGCTCGCTGGTCGCCGCCGTCGGCAGCTTTCTCGAGGCACGCAGTCACCAGGGGCGCTGGCTGCTGCGCATCGAGGACATCGACGCGCCGCGCTGCGTCCCGGGCGCCGCCGAGGACATTCTCGCCACGCTGGAACGCTTCGGTTTCGAATGGGATGAGGCCCCCGTCTGGCAAAGCCGCCGCGGCGAAGCCTACGAAGCCGCGCTCGAGCAGCTCAAGGCGCGCGGCTTCGCCTACCCCTGCGCCTGCACCCGGCGCGATCTGGCCGCCGCCCCGGCCGCGCGCGACGGCTCGCACCGCTATCCCGGCACCTGCCGCGACGGCCTGCCGCCCGGGCGCAGCGCACGCGCCTGGCGCGTGCGCGCGGACGGACGGATCCACTTCGTCGACGCGGTGCAAGGCCCGCAGGAGGTCGATCTCGCCGCCGACGCCGGGGACTACATCGTCCGGCGTGCGGACGGCTTGTTCGCCTACCAGCTCGCGGTCGTGGTCGATGACGCCGCTGCCGGCATCACCGACGTGGTGCGCGGCGCCGACCTGCTCGATTCGACCGCCCGCCAGATCCACCTCCAGCGCCTGCTCGGCGCGCCGCGGCCGAACTACACCCATTTGCCGCTGGCCACCAACGCCGCCGGCGAAAAGCTCTCCAAGCAGACGCTGGCGCGCGCCATCGGCGACCGGGCTCCAGCCGTCGCCCTGGTGGCCGCACTGCGCTTTCTCGGCCACAATCCCCCCGACACCCTCGCCCACGCCTCCCTCACCGAGCTGTGGCACTGGGCGCAAACCCATTGGTCGCTTTCTGCCGTGCCGCGCTGCCGCCAGGCCGTCGCCAGCGGCTTTTACTGAACCCGAGTGCGGCGGCCCCCGTGCAAGGCTCGATGCCCCGCCGTGACCGGACCTGCCGCCCGCCTCCCGAACCGTTCGCCCAAGGACCCGCCACAATGCACCCGAACGACATCAGCGCCGATCCCGCAGCGATCCGCCGCCTGCTCCAGGACAGCCGCAACATCGCGGTCGTCGGCCTTTCGCCCAAGCCCGCGCGGCCGAGCAACGAAGTGGCGCACTATCTGCGCGCCGCCGGCTACACCATCCTCCCGGTCAATCCGCTCCACGATGAAGTCATGGGCGAACGATGCTATCCGAGCCTGCACGACGTTCCCCAGCCGATCGACATCGTCGACATCTTCCGCAAGCCTGAGGAGGTGATGCCGGTCGTCGACGAGGCGATCGCCGTCGGTGCCCGCAGTGTCTGGTTCCAGCTCGGGGTGATCGCGCCGGAAGCGGCCGCCAAGGCCGCTGCCGCCGGCCTCGAAGTGGTGATGGATCGCTGCACCAAGATCGAGCATGCGCGCCTGCTCGCGCGCTGAGCACTTCAGTGCCGGCCGCCGTAGCCGGCGATCCCGATCGCCAGCCGCAGCAGCTGGTAGGACAGCCAGCTCAAGGCGCGCGCCAGGATCGGCTGACGGCGCCAGTCGGCGGCTTTCAGTTCCCGGGCACCGGAGCGGATCGCGGCATCCAGGCTCGCATGCAGTGCGCCGGCAAAGCCGGCATCATCGACCACGACGTTCGCTTCACGCGCCATCAGCAGGCTGAAAGGGTCGATGTTGCTCGAGCCCACGGTGGCCCAGCGGCCGTCGATCACCGCGACTTTTGCGTGCAGGTGGCTGCGGTGGTATTCGAACAGGCCGATTCCGCGTTCGAGGAAGAACGGGTACAGGGCACGGGTGGCGTAGGCCTGCATCGGGTGATCGGACAAGCCTTGCAGCAACAGGGTGATGCGCACTCCGCGCGCCGCGGCCTCGGCGAGCACCTGGCGAAAGCGCCGACCGGGGAAAAAATAGGCGTTCGCGATCACGATTTCTGTCTCGGCCCGGGCAATCGCCTCGAGGTAGGCGTCTTCGATCGCGCGCCGGTAACGCAGATTGTCGCGCAGCACGAAGGCAGCACGGATGGTACCGGCGGGAACGCTGTGCGGCGGCGCCAGCAGGGGAAGGTCTTCGCGCCGGCGAAAGCTTGCCCACGCCACCAGCCGCCACAGGCGGTGGGCCGAGGCGACGATCGGCTCGAGCAGCGGCCCTCGTACATGCACCGCGTAGTCGTAGCGCGGATGCGCCCCCCCCCCCGGCTCGAAGTCGTCGACGATGTTGATCCCGCCGACAAAGGCCTCCCGGCCATCGACCACCACGAGCTTGCGGTGCAGGCGGCGCAGGCGGTGGCGGCGCAGCGACAAGGGGCGCAGTTCGCGGCGATAGACCAGCACCTGCACCCCGGCCGCGGCGAGCTCGGGCATCAGCCCGGCGACGAAGCTGCGTGCCCCGAAGCCGTCGACCATCAGCCGCACCACCACGCCGCGGCCGGCCGCGCGGCACAGGGCGGCGGCGATGCGCCGCCCGATGCGGTCGTTCTCGAAGATGTAGCTCTGCAGGAAAATCTCGCACCAGGCGCGGTCGATCGCCGACTCCAGCGCGGGAAAGTATTGCTCGCCGTTTTCCAGCAGCGCCACCGCGTTGCCGGCCAGGAAGCGCATCAGGACACCGGCTCCAGGTCGGCGGTGAGCGCGGCGTGATCGGAAATCTGCGCCCACGGTGCGCCGTAGTGCACCTGCGCCTGACGGACGCGGAAGCCGCGCACGTAGATGCGATCGAGGCGGAACAGCGGCAAGGTGCTCGGATAGCTGCGCGCCGGCCGCCCACGGCCGAAGACTTCGGTAAGACCGAGCCGACGGCCGATCAGCGCGTCGGCCTGGTTGCGCCAGTCGTTGAAGTCGCCGGCGATGATCAGCGGCGCATTGCCCGGCGCCAGTTGCTCCATGCGCTCGGCGAGCGCGGCCATCTGCCGCCGCCGGCTGCCGGCGATGAGCCCGAGGTGTACGCACACGCAGTGCACCGGCCCCCCGAACCGCGGCAGCTCGATTTCGCAGTGCAACAGGCCGCGGCGCTCGAAGCGGTGGTCGGAGACGTCCTGGTTGGCGGTGCTGAGGATCAGGTGGCGGCTGAGGATGGCGTTGCCGTGGTGGCCATGGTCGTACACCGCGTTGCCGCCATACGCGGTCTGCTGCCAGGCGTCCTCGGCGAGGAACTCGTGCTGCGGCTGCAGCGGCCATTCCGGGTGGCGCGCCGGGTGCCCCAGGTGCAGGCCCTGCACTTCCTGCAGGAAAACGAGATCGACGTCGAGGCTGCGCAGGCGTTCGCGCAGTTCATGCACCACCATGCGGCGGTTGAACTGCGAGAAGCCCTTGTGGATGTTGTAGCTGCACACGCGCAGCATCATGGCCGCCCGCCCCGCCGAAGCCCGGTCTCAGGACACCGCGAGCATGCGGTCGAGGGCGATGCGGGCAAGCTCGGCCTCGTGCGCCGGCACCCTGATCTGGTTCACCACCTTGCCCTCGGCGAGGTTTTCCAGCGTCCACGCCAGGTGTTGCGGGTCGATGCGCTGCATTGTCGAGCACATGCATACCGTGGGCGCCATGAACTCCACGGTCTTGCCCTGCGGCTTCATCTCCCCGGCCAGGCGGCTGACGAGGTTGAGCTCGGTGCCGACCAGCCAGTGGGTGTTCGCGGCGGCGGCGGAAATGGTGTTGATGATGTACTCGGTGGAGCCGACGTAATCCGAGTTGCGACAGACCTCGAGGCTGCTCTCCGGGTGCGAGATCACGAAACCGTCCGGATGCTGCTTGCGCCAGCGCTCGATGTGACCGGGCTGGAACATCTGGTGCACCGAACAGTGTCCCTTCCACAGCAGGATCTTGGCGTTGTGGATCTGCTCGGGGGTAAGGCCGCCGTACTCGAGGTCGGGGTCCCACACCACCATCTGTTCGAGCGGAATGCCTTTCTTGAAGCCGGTCCACCGCCCCAGGTGCTGGTCGGGGAAGAACAGCACCTTCTCGCGCCGGGAAAACGCCCAGTCGAGGATCGTCGGCGCGTTGGTCGACGTACACACGATGCCGCCGTGCTCACCGCAGAAGGCCTTCAGGTCGGCCGCGGAGTTGATGTAGGTCACCGGGGTGATCCGCTCGTCGGGCGCGCCGAGCACTTCGCCCAGTTCGCGCCAGCAGCGCTCGACCTTGGCGAGGCTGGCCATGTCGGCCATCGAGCAGCCCGCGGCGAGGTCGGGCAGGATCGCGATCTGGCTCGGCTTGGACAGGATGTCGGCGACTTCGGCCATGAAATGCACGCCGCAGAACACAATGTACTGGGCATCGGTCTGCGAGGCCAGGCGGGCGAGCTTGAGCGAGTCGCCGGTGAGGTCGGCATGCTGGTAGACATCGGCGCGCTGATAGTGATGGCACAGCAGCACCGCCTTGTCGCCGAGGCGGGCGCGGGCGGCGCGGATACGCGCCTGGGCCTCGTCGTCGGCGAGCACGTTGAAGCGATCGAAGCTGATGGTGGCGGCTTGCATGATGCGAATCCTGCTCCTGGAGGAAATTCCGGTGTGTCGGTGAAATTTCGGACCTGGCGGCAGACAGTGCGTTCCGCCGCCAAGGCCCGCGCGATCGATCAGCCCTGGTGCCAGGGCAGGCCGGTGTGGCGCCAGCCGCCGATGCGGTTGCGCTGGCCGTTGGCGTCGCGGTCGCCCTCGAAGCCTTCGAGGACGTTGTAGCAGTTGCCATAACCCGCAGCGCTGGCGGCACGCGCTGCCGAATCGGAACGCACGCCCGAGCGGCACAGGAACAGCACCAGCGCCTCGGAATCGACCTGGTGCTTGAGCTGCGCCATGAAGTTCGGGTTGTCCTGCATCGACGGATAGGACTTCCACTCGATCTCGACCGCGCCGGCCACCCGCCCGACCCAGTCCAGTTCGGCGCGGGTGCGCACATCGACCAGCCTGGCGCCGGGAGCACGCTGCCACACTTCCCAGGCCTCGCCCGGGGTCAGCGCGCCCTGGTAAGGCAGGCCGAGATTTTCGGCGCGCTCGTGCGCCAGGGACAACAGATCCGACAGGGTTCCCATTCGAACATCCGTCTAGAATTGCGAATCCTCGAAGTATAGCGCGTCCGCCATGCCCCTCCCCACCCCCCCGCAATCCCCCCCTTGCGACACCGACGCCGGACGCAGCCGCGGCATCCAGCGCACGACGCTGGTCGCGATCCTGACCAATGCCACCCTCGCCCTGGGCCAGGTCCTTGTCGGCCTGTTCGCCAACGCCTTCAGCCTGGTGGCCGATGCTGCCCATACCCTGTCCGACCTGGTGACCGACTTCATGGTCCTGGTCGCCGGACGGCGCAGCGCGGACCCGGCCGATACCGCCCACCCTTACGGCCACGACCGCATCGAGACGGTCACCACGATGGTGCTGGGCGCGGTCCTCGCTGCGGTCGGGATCGGATTCCTGTGGAGCTCGGGCGTCCGCCTGCAGGACATGGCCGCCACGCCGCCGCTCCACCCCGCAGCGCTGGCGATGGCGCTGCTCACCCTGGCGGCCAAGGAAGGTTTGTTCCGCTTCACCCTGGCCGCCGCGCACCGGTTGCGGGCACCGATGCTCGAAGCCAACGCCTGGCACGCACGCTCGGATGCGGCGTCCTCGCTGGTCGTGGCCGTCGGCATCGGCGGCAGCCTGGCGGGCTACCCTTTTCTCGAACCGCTCGCCGCCGCCGTGGTCGGCTTCCTGATCCTCAACATGGGACTCAAGCTGGCGGGGAAGTCGGTCCGCGAACTGATCGACACCGGCCTGCCGGAAGAAGAGCTCGCCCGCCTGCGCCACACGATCGAGACCACGCCGGGGGTGATCGGCCTGCACGACATGCGCACCCGGCGCATGGCCGGCCGTGTGCTGTGCGACGCCCACGTCCAGGTCGACCCCCGGCTCACCGTGTCCGAAGGCCACCGCGTCTCCGACAGCGTCTATCTGCGGGTGCGCAGCGCCCACCCGGAAGTCCGCGACGTGCTGGTGCACATCGACCCCGAAGACGATGCCGACCTGCAGGCCGCGCCCCCCGGCCCGCTACCCGGACGGGCCGAGATCCTGGAGGATGTGCGCGCCCTGCTCGGTGCCGGCGCACCGGCGCCGAAACGGGTGCAGATCCACTACCTCGGCGAGCGCGTGGAAGTCGAAATCATCCTCGCCGCACCGCTCGCCCCCACCGCGCTGGACGCCCTCGCCCGGCGCCGGCAAGCCTGCCTCCTGTCCCACCCCCATTACCGTGCGATCAGCGTCTATTCCCAGCTCGCACCATGACGGGGCGCAAATCCCCCGCCGAGCACCGACATGGTGCGCACAACCCCGCCCCCCGGCACCGCTTTCGGGCATTTCCCTTGTGGCACAATGTCCGGCGAACTAAAACGAACTTGGCACACTTAGTGCTTAGGCTTTTTCACCCGAATCCGGCGCATCGCCCTCCGGCCGCTGCTCCATCCGCTCAACGCAATCAAAACGCCTCATCTCACCAGGAGTGAACATGAACGCCCAAGACGTCATGAAGCTGATCCAGGAAAACGAAGTGCGCTTCGTCGACCTGCGCTTTACCGATACCCGCGGCAAGGAGCACCACGTCGGCCTGCCGGTTTCCGCCTTCGAGGAAGATCACTTCGAGCACGGCCACCCCTTCGACGGCTCCTCCCTGGCAGGCTGGAAAGGCATCCAGGCCTCCGACATGGTCCTGCTGCCCGAAGCCGGCTCGGCCTACATCGACCCCTTCTTCGACGAAACCACGCTGGTGCTAACCTGCGACGTCATCGAGCCGTCCGACGGCAAGGGCTACGACCGCGACCCGCGCTCGATCGCCAAGCGCGCCGAGGCCTACCTGAAGAGCACCGGCATCGGCGACACCGCCTTCTTCGGCCCGGAGCCCGAGTTCTTCATCTTCGACTCGGTCGAATGGTCGGTCGACATGTCGGGCGTCTACAGCAAGATCATTTCCGAAGAGGCCGCCTGGTCCACCGCCGACAAGTTCGAAGGCGGCAACACCGGCCACCGTCCGCGCGTCAAGGGCGGCTACTTCCCGGTGCCGCCGGTCGACAGCCTCAACGACGTGCGCGCCGCGATGGTGCTCGCACTCGAGGCCTGCGGCGTGCCCGTCGAGGTGCACCACCACGAAGTGGCCAACGCCGGCCAGTGCGAGATCGGCACCAAGTTCAGCACCCTGACCCAGCGTGCCGACTGGACCCAGGTGCTCAAGTACATCGTGCACAACGTCGCCCACCAGTACGGCAAGACCGCCACCTTCATGCCCAAGCCGATCGTCGGCGACAACGGCTCCGGCATGCACGTCCACCAGTCGATCTGGAAGGACGGCCAGAACCTGTTCGCGGGCAACGGCTACGCCGGCCTGTCGGAGACCGCGCTGTACTACATCGGCGGCATCATCAAGCACGCCCGCGCGCTCAACGCGATCACCAACCCGGGCACCAACTCGTACAAGCGCCTGGTGCCGCACTACGAAGCCCCGACCAAGCTCGCCTACTCGGCGCGCAACCGTTCGGCCTCGATCCGCATCCCCTACGTCGCCAACCCGAAGGGCCGCCGCATCGAGGCGCGCTTCCCGGACCCCCTGGCCAACCCCTACCTGGCCTTCTCGGCCCTGATGATGGCGGGCCTGGATGGCATCCAGAACAAGATCCACCCGGGCGATCCGGCGGACAAGAACCTGTACGACCTGCCGCCGGAAGAGGACGCGCTGATCCCAACGGTGTGCACCAGCCTCGACCAGGCACTCGAGTATCTCGACAAGGACCGCGAGTTCCTGACCCGCGGCGGCGTATTCTCGAACGACTTCATCGACGCCTACATCGCGCTGAAGATGGAAGAAGTCGACCGCATGCGGATCACCACCCACCCGGTGGAATTCGACATGTACTACAGCCTGTAATCCGCAGATCACTGCGCAGCGCGAAAAGGACGGGCATTGCCCGTCCTTTTTTTCTGGGGTCTAATCGGCATTCACTCCGCGAGGGGGAGGCCGCAACACCGCATTCCCGCCGACGGCTTTCCGGAAAACCCATGTCACCGCTCCGACTCCTTCCGCTTTTCCTGCTTGCGGGCGCGAGCGCCCTGGCCCACGCCGAGGTCTACAAGTGCGTCGACACCGACGGCCGGGTGACCTACACCAACGACCGCTCGCTGGCGCGTAACTGCGTCCGCCTGCAGGCCGACCAGGCCGTCTCCTCGGTGCCGGCCCCGGCGCCACGCCCAGCCGCAGGCGCCGCACCGGCAGCGGCCTTTCCGCGGGTGAATCCGGCCGACCAGCGCGCACGCGACGACACTCGGCGCCAGGTTCTGGAAAACGAGCTGAGCACCGAGGAAAGCGCACTCGCCGCAGCCGAAAAGGCGCTCGCCGAGCAGGAAGCAGTCCGCTTCGGCGACGAGCGCAACTATCAGAAAGTGCTCGACCGCCTGCAGCCGTTCAAGGACAAGGTCGAACTGCACAAGCGCAACATCGAAGCCCTGCGCCGGGAGATTTCCGGTCTTCGATGACCCTGACCTGGCGCGCATCTTGCATGTCGATTGAAGGACTCCCAGGACGCGCCCATGTCACCGCTCTCCCACCCTTCCGCCAGCGGCCCCTTCGCCGGACTCGAGCTGCTGTCTTCCGCCGTCATCCTCGTCGATGAGCGGCTCCTCATCCGCTACATCAATCCCGGCGCGGAAAACCTGTTCGCGATCAGCCAGCGCAAGCTGCTCGGCCAGCCCCTCGCCCGCCTGCTCGGCACCCCGCCCGGGCTGGGCGCCGCCCTCGACAACGCCCTGCGCACCAACTGGAGCTATACCGGGCAGGACCTGACGATCGGCCGCAACGACGCCGAGCCGATCCGGCTCGACTGCACGGTGACGCCGGTCGAAGCCGCCGGCGTGCGCCTGCTGCTCGAATTCCGTCCAATCGACGCCCAGCTGCGCGTCGCCCGCGAGGAACAGCTGCTGCACCAGCAGCAGGCCAACCGCGAGCTGATCCGCAACCTCGCCCACGAGATCAAGAACCCCCTCGGCGGCATCCGCGGCTCGGCCCAGCTGCTGCAGCATGAGCTCGACGATCCGCAGCTGCGCGAATTCACCGACGTCATCATCGCCGAGGCCGACCGCCTGCAAGACCTGATGAACCGCCTGCTCAGCTCCCACAGCATGATGCGGCCCGCACCACTGAACATCCACGACGTCCTCGAGCGCGTGCGCCGGCTGATCCTCGCCGAATTCCCCGCCCTCGACATCCGCCGCGACTACGACCTCAGCCTGCCCGAGCTCACCGCCGACCGCGAACAGCTGATCCAGGCCGTGCTCAACATCGTGCGCAATGCCGCCCAGGCGCTCGGCGGCAGCGGCGAGATCCGCCTGCGCACCCGCATCGCCCGCCAGGTCACGCTCGCCAAACGCCGCTACAAGCTGGCACTGGAATTGCAAGTGATCGACAACGGCCCCGGCATCCCGGCCGAGATCCGCGACAAGATCTTCTACCCGCTGGTCTCGGGGCGGGACGGTGGCAGCGGACTGGGACTCTCCCTGGCGCAGAGCTTCATCGAGCAACATCAGGGCATGATCGACGTAGACAGCCGCCCGGGGCGGACCTGCTTCACGATCCTGCTGCCGATTACCGACCGCGCCTGAACGTGATCCCGACCCGCCAGCCGGACCGGAACCACGCCCTCGGCGCACCACAATAGTGCATACGAAAATGAATACCGTCTGGATCATCGATGACGACCGCTCGATCCGCTGGGTGCTGGAAAAAGCCCTCAGCCGCGAAGGCATCGAGCACCTCAGCTTCAGTTCCGCACAAGACGCACTCGCCGAACTCGAGCATGCGCCGCAGCCTCCCGCCGTGCTCCTGTCCGACATCCGCATGCCCGGCCAATCCGGCCTCGACCTGCTGGCGAAGGCGAAAACCCGCCACCCGCAGCTGCCGGTGATCATCATGACCGCCTACTCCGACCTCGACAGCGCGGTGGCGGCCTTTCAGGGCGGCGCGTTCGAGTACCTGCCCAAGCCCTTCGACGTCGACCAGGCGGTGGCGCTGGTGCGGCGGGCCCTCGAACAAGGCGCGCACCACAACGGTGCGTCCGAGGAAACCCAGCTCGCCCCGGAAATCCTCGGCCAGGCGCCGGCGATGCAGGAAGTGTTCCGCGCCATCGGCCGCCTCGCCCACTCCCACGCCACGGTGCTGATCAACGGTGAGTCGGGCAGCGGCAAGGAGCTGGTCGCGCGCGCCCTGCACCGCCACAGCCCGCGCCGCGACGCCCCTTTCATCGCGATCAATACCGCGGCGATTCCGCGCGATCTGCTCGAATCCGAACTCTTCGGCCACGAGCGCGGTGCCTTCACCGGTGCCGCCACCCAGCGCCGCGGCCGCTTCGAGCAGGCCGACGGCGGCACCCTGTTCCTCGACGAGATCGGCGACATGCCCGCCGAGCTGCAGACGCGCCTGCTGCGCGTCCTGTCCGACGGCCACTTCTACCGCGTCGGCGGCCAGCAGCCGATCCGCGCCAACGTGCGGGTGATCGCCGCCACCCACCAGGACCTCGAAGAGCGCGTGCATCGGGGCCTGTTCCGCGAAGACCTGTTCCATCGCCTCAACGTCATCCGCCTGCGCCTGCCGCCGCTGCGCGAACGCCACGAGGACATCCCGCTGCTGGTACGCCATTTCCTCCAGCGCAGCGCGCAGGATCTCGGCGTCGAACGCAAGCGCATTTCCGCCGCCGCGATCGAGTACCTGCAGAGCCAGCCCTTCCCCGGCAACGTGCGCCAACTCGAGAACCTGTGCCACTGGCTGACGGTGATGGCGCCGGCCCAGGTGGTGGAAGTGGCCGACCTGCCGCCGGAAATGCGCGACCAGCCCGGGCGCGAGACGCCGACGAGCTGGCTCGAAGGCCTGGGCACCGAAACCGACCGCCTGATCGCCGCCACCCCCGGCAAAGTGTTCGAGCGCCTGACCCACGAGTTCGAGCGCACCCTGATCCGGCGCGCCCTGGCGGCCACCGGTGGCCGCCGCATCGAGGCCGCCCACCTGCTCGGAATCGGCCGCAACACCATCACCCGCAAGATCCAGGAACTCGGCATGGATGAAGAGCGCGGCACGGACGGCGGCGACGCCCCGCACTGAAGCCGGGCCGGAAGCCGGCGGCAGCGGCGCGGGCGACCGCCCCTGCGCCTTCCGCGCCCCGGGCTCGTGTGCCGCCGCGGGATGACGGATAATGCCGTTTTGCGCCATCTCCGCCGGATCACTGCCTTGCCGTCCGCTCCCCCTTCGTCCCCCACCTCGCTGTCGATGCCTGCTTCGCCGCAGGCGGGCGAACACCTCGCTGCACTCTGCGCCCACCTCGGCGGCCTCGCGAACGCGTTCGAGATCCGCTGGGTGGCCGAGTGCGCCTCAACCAACAGCGCGCTGCTCGACGCCCCGCCGGCCGACGACGGCCGCGTCCATGTGCTCGTCGCCGACCGCCAGAGTGCCGGGCGCGGCCGCCGCGGCCGGCCGTGGCTGTCGTGGGACGACGCCAGCCTGACCTTCTCGGCGCTGTGGCGCTTCCCCCCCGGCGCCCCGGCGCCGGCCGGCTTGTCGCTGGTCGCCGGCCTGGCGCTCGCGCGCGCGCTGGAACGACTCGGCGTGCCCGGCGTGCAGCTCAAGTGGCCGAACGACGTGCTGGTCCACGGCGCCAAGCTCGCCGGCATCCTGGTCGAATTGCTCCCCGGACGCGGACGCACCCTTGCTGCGGTGATCGGCATCGGCATCAACCTGCGCCTGCCGGCGGACATCGATCTGCCCGCAGCGATTCCGGTCACCGCGCTCGACCGGGTTCTCGAACAGCCCCCCGGGCACCCCCCGCCGACCCGCAGTGCCGTGCTCGCCGCCGTGCTCGGCGAACTCCACCCGCTGCTCGACATTTTCGCCGCAGCCGGTTTCCCCCCCCTGCGCAGCGCCTGGCAGCAGCGCAACGCGTTCGCCGACCTGCCGGTCTGCATCAGCGGCGAAAACGACACCCTCACCGGCCTGTGCGCCGGCGTCGACGTCGACGGCGCCCTACTGCTGCGTACCGGACATGGCGTGCAGCGTGTCCTCGCCGGCGACGTCTCGCTGCGCCCGGGGCCCGGAGCCGGCGCATGATCCTGCTCATCGACGCCGGCAACACCCGCATCAAGTGGCGCGTCGTCGTCGTCGCCGCCGCCGAGCCGCTGCGGGCGCTCGACGAAGGGGCGCTCGCACACGACGGAGTCGCCGCGCTCGCCGCCGTTCGCAGCCGCCATCCCGGCCTGCGGCGCGCGTTCGGCTGCAACGTCGCCGGCGCCGAAGTCGCTGCCGCGATCGCCCGCGCCTGCGCCGGACTGGCCCTCGACTGGCTGCGCCCGAGCGCGGCATGCGGCGGCGTGCGCAACCTCTACGAGGATCCGGCCCGGCTCGGCGCCGACCGCTGGGCCGCCCTCATCGGCGCCCGCCGCCTGCATCCGCACGCCTGCCTGGTGGTCACCGCCGGCACCGCGACCACGGTCGACCTGCTTGCCGCCGACGGCGACTTCCTCGGCGGCCTGATCCTGCCCGGCGTGGAACTGATGCAGCAGGCCCTCGCCCAGGGCACGGCGCAGCTGCCGCTGGCCGAAGGCCGCTTCACGCCGATGCCGCGGCGCACCGTCGACGCCATCCGCTCGGGCTGCCTGCAGGCCCAGGCCGGCGCCGTCGAGCGCATGTTCCGCCAGATCGCCGGGGAACCGCAGGCGCTGTGCCTGCTTGGCGGAGGCGCCGCCGACAGTTTCGCCGGGCTGCTCGAAATCCCGCTGCGCCGGGTGGACAACCTGGTGCTGTCCGGCCTCGGCGCGCTCGCTGCCGCACACGACGGACACTGAACCACAACGCCTCCGCGAAGGGAGAACACACGATGGAAGCCACCCGCATCCTGCTCGACGCCGCCGACATTCCGACCCACTGGTACAACGTCGTCGCCGACCTGCCCACCCCACCCGCCCCGCCGCTGGGCCCCGACGGCCAGCCGGCCACCCCCGAGCAGATGGGGGCGATCTTCCCCGGCGCCATCCTCGAACAGGAAATGAGCGCCCAGCGCTGGATCGCGATTCCCGAGGAAGTGCGCGAGATCTACCGCCTGTGGCGGCCCAGCCCGCTGGTGCGCGCGGTGCGCCTGGAGCAGGCCCTGGGAACCCCGGCGAAGATCTTCTTCAAGTACGAAGGCGTCTCGCCGGCCGGCTCGCACAAGCCCAACTCGGCGGTGCCGCAGGCCTATTACAACCGCCAGGCCGGCATCAAGCGCCTGACCACCGAGACCGGCGCCGGCCAGTGGGGCTCGTCGATCGCCTTTGCCGGGCAGATGTTCGGGCTGGACGTGCGCGTCTACATGGTCAAGGTCAGCTACGGGCAAAAACCCTATCGCCGGCTGATGATGCAGACCTGGGGCGCGGAAGTGTTCGCCAGCCCGTCCGCGCTCACCGACACCGGCCGCCGCCTGCTCGCCGAGAACCCCGACAACCCGGGCTCGCTCGGCATCGCGATCTCGGAAGCGGTGGAAGAGGCCGCCAGTCGCGCCGACACCAACTACACCCTGGGCTCGGTGCTCAACCACGTGGTGCTGCACCAGAGCATCATCGGCCTCGAAGCGAAGAAGCAGTTCGACAAGGTCGGCCTCTACCCCGACATCGTCATCGGCCCCTGCGGCGGCGGCTCGAGCTTTGCCGGCATCGCCTTTCCCTTCCTCGCCGACCGTGCCGCCGGCGACCGGCGCGCGCAGGACCTGCGCTGCATCGCGGTCGAACCGAGCTCGTGCCCGACCCTGACCAAGGGCCAGTACGCCTACGACTTCGGCGACGCGTCGGGCTTCACGCCGCTGATGAAGATGTACACGCTGGGCCACGACTTCATGCCGCCGGGCATCCACGCCGGCGGCCTGCGCTACCATGGCGACTCGCCGCTGGTGTCGCAGCTGTTCCACGAAGGCCTGATCGAAGCGGCCGCCGTGCCCCAGCTCGCCACCTTCGAGGCCGGCGTGCAGTTCGCCCGCGCCGAAGGCATCATCCCGGCGCCGGAGTCCTGCCATGCGATCCGCGCGGCGATCGACGAGGCGCTCGCGTGCAAGGCGCGCGGCGAAAGCAAGACCATCCTGTTCAACCTCACCGGCCACGGGCATTTCGACATGAGCTCGTTCGAGCGCTACTTCTCCGGCCAGCTCGAGAACTACGACTACCCGGCCGACGCGGTCGCCGCCTCACTCGCCCATCTGCCCCGGCTGGGCTGACAAAGGCCCAGCGGCAGCCCGCGGCTGCCGGCGGGCAAGACCGGACGAACGACCAACGTGCGCCTCCTGATCATCCTGCTGCTGTTGCTCAACGCCCTCGCCCTGGCCGCCATCCGCGGCGGGCTGGGCGGCGCCGCAACGCGCGGAGAAGCGGAGCGTCTCACCGCCCAGCTCACCCCCGAGCGCATCCGCCTCGCCGGCGACGCCGTAGCGCAAACGGCGCCCGCTCCCGCCGGCGGCGACACTGACGCGGCCCCCCGCACAGACAAACCGGCCACCGACGGGCTGCCGCTTCCCGAACAAGCCGGCCCCGCCGTCGCGCCCTCGGATGAAGCCACCGGCGAGGGCGGCACGGCCGGCGAATCCGCCTCTGCCGCCCCCCCGACACCGCCCGGCTGCCTGGCCTGGAGCGGGCTCGGCGAGGAAGACGCCACCCAGCTCGTCACCCGGCTGCGCCAGCAGGGGGCGGAACCCGTTCGCCACGCCGACACCCGGATCGACACCTGGTGGGTGCGCATCGCCCCGGCGCGCAACCGCAGCGCCGCCGAACTGCACGAGCGCAGCCTGCACGCCCAGGGCATCCGTGACACCTTCATCGTGCAGGAAGCCGGCCCCAGCCAGTTCGCAATCTCGCTCGGCGTATTCAAGACCGAGCGCCGCGCCCGCCAGCTGCTCGAGCAGCTCTACGCCAAGGGCGTGCGCGACGCCGCCATCGAACCGCGCACCAGGACCGTCTACCGGATCGAGGCCCGGCCTCCACTCGCCGCCATGCACGCCATCGAATCGGCCGCGGACGACTTCGAGCAGCATCGCCAGAGTTGCGAAAACGCCCCTCCAAATACCGACTGAAGCATTTTCACGCCATGTCCGATTCTTCCCTTCGCCCTTTCATCGTCGGCCTCACCGGCGGCATCGGCAGCGGCAAGAGCGCGGCGGCCGAGCGTTTCGCCGCACTCGGTGCGAGCATCGTCGACACCGACCGGATCGCCCACGCCCTGACCGCAGCGGGCGGCGGCGCGATCGAGGCAATCCGCCGCAGCTTCGGCGACGCCCTGATCGCCACCGACGGCAGCCTGGACCGGGCGGCGATGCGGGCACGGGTATTCGCCCAGCCCGCGGCACGACAACAGCTCGAGGCCATCCTCCACCCCATGATCCGCGACGAAAGCGCACGCCTGTGCCGCAGCGCAGGCGGCCCCTACGTGATCCTCGCGGTTCCCCTGCTGGTCGAGTCGGGCAACTATCGCGAGCGCTGCGACCGCATCTGCGTGGTGGACTGCCCCGAAGCCCTGCAGATCGAACGGGTGATGGGGCGCAGCGACCTGCCCGCAAGCCAGGTCCGGGCGATCATGGCGGTGCAGGCCAGCCGCGCCGACCGTCTCGCCGCAGCCGACGACATCATCGACAACAGCGGCTCACTCGCCGCGCTGCAGCGCCAGGTGGACGCCCTGCATTCGGCCTACCGTGCCGCTGCCGCCGCCCGCCCTTGAGGCGGGGCAGCGCCCGGCGGAAAACAAGCGCTGTGCTATCATCGGCCGAATTTTCCAGGGCGCGAGACTTGCGGATAGTGTGCAGTGATTAGCTACGAATATCCTCTCAACGAACGCATCCGCACCCTGCTGCGTCTTGAGGATCTGTTCCTGAAACTGGGGCATTTCTGCGCCGGCGACGCTCCGCAGGACCACCACGTCGCCCTGTTGACGATCTTCGAGACACTGGAAGTGGCGGGCCGCGCCGACCTGAAGGTCGACCTCGTGCAGGAACTCGAGCGCCAGCGCCAGATCCTGATGTCCTTCCGCAACAATCCCGCCATCTCGGAAGAGGCCCTGTCCGGCGCGCTCTACGAAATCGAGCAGGCCTCTTCCGGACTGCTGACGATGGCGGGCAAGATCGGCCAGTACCTGCGCGAGAACGACTGGCTGATGAGCATTCGCAGCCGGGCCGCGATCCCCGGCGGGGTGTGCCAGTTCGACCTGCCCTCCTACCATTACTGGCTGAACCGCGACCCCGAGGCGCGGCGCCGCGACCTGACGGCATGGATGCAGCCGATGACACCGATCAGCGACGGCATCGGGATCGTGCTGCGCCTGCTGCGGGCGAGCAGCCGCCCCGAAACCCACCTCGCGCGCAACGGCGCCTTTCAGCTGACGATGGCCGGGCGCAGCGCACAGATGGTGCGTCTGGCGTCGGCCGAAGCGGCGGTGCCCGAGATCAGCGCCAACAAGTACGCGCTGAACATCCGTTTCATGCTCCCCGAAACGATCGCCCGCCCACGCCTGGCCGAGCGCGACGTCGCTTTCGAGCTCACCTTCTGCAGCTTGTGACGCTTTCCCGCCCGCCTTCACACCCATCGCCACGCACACTCCGGCCCTGCCCATGAGCCCCGCAATGAACGACACGATCCGCACGGTCAACTGCCCCGGCTGCGGAAAACCGGTCGCCTGGCAGGCGCAGAGCCGCTACCGGCCGTTCTGCTCGGCCCGCTGTCGCCAGCTCGACCTCGGGGCCTGGGCCTCGGAAGCGTATCGCGTCCCGACTTCACCACCGGACGGCGACAGTGCCGGCGGCGGCGACCATCACGCCCCCGGCGACACTGAAGGCCGCTGAGGGCGGACCTTCAGTCCGCCACCGCCCAGGCCCCGCGGATCGCGGCGATGCCGTGGGCACCGGCCTCCCGGGCCGACTCCATGTCTTGTTCCCCCAGCCCGCCCAGGGCGAACACCGGCACCGGCAGACCGGCCGCCAGACCGGCGAATCCCGGCCAGCCCAATGCCGGCTGGCCGGGATGGGTCGCGGTCGGCCGCACCGGACCGAGCAGCGCGTAATCCAGCCCGAGGGCAGCGGCGTGTTCGAGCTCGGCGCGTGAATGGCACGAGGCCCCCACCCATCCGAATTCAGGCCGGCTACGGGCCGCCATCAGCGTGTGCGCCGGCAGGTGGATACCGTCCGCGCCGATGCGCTGCACCAGCCCGGCGTCAGCGTTGATCAGCAGCAGCCCACCGTGTGCGTGGACGCGTGCCAGCGCCTCGCGTGCGAAGGCCTCGCGCGCTGCCGGATCGAGCCCGTGCTCGCGCAGCTGCACCAGCTGCAGCCCGCACGCCAGCGCCCGCTCCAGCGCAGCGAGCTGGGCGTCGACGCCGACCTGCGCGGCCCGGGTAATGCCCATCGTGCGCGGCAGGCGCAAAGCTTTCAGAATCGGTCCGTTGGCCGGCAGCATGGGCTCGGGAGCCACCTCCCCGGGTCGAACCCAGACGAGCGCGCTGTGCACCTTGTCGTCGAGCGCCCCTTCCCAGGCCGCCACCTCGAAAAAATGCAGGCGCACATGGGCGTGCTCGTAGCGGTGCTCGCGCAGCAGCCAGGGGCGCAGACGGGTGACGCGGATGCCAAGCTCCTCATCGAGTTCGCGGCACAAGGCCTGTGCCGGGGTCTCGCCCGGCTCCACCTTGCCGCCGGGAAATTCCCAGTAGCCGGCATACACGGTGTCCGGCGCGCGCTGGCCGAGCAGATAGGCACCATCGGCCCGCAGCAGCACCCCGGCGGCCACATCCACCCGCTTGCGCGTCATCGCCCGCGCCCTTCGTCTTCGCAGCGGCCGGCGTGGTCGCGGGCGAACTGCCAGGCCACCCGCCCCGAGCGCGAGCCACGCATCAGCGCCCACTGCAGTGCATCCTGGCGGGCGGCGGCGATCGCCTTTTTCGGCACTCCGAACACCTTCAGCCAGTGCGCCACGATGTCGAGATATTCGTCCTGGCTGAACGGATAGAAGGAAATCCACAGCCCGAAGCGTTCCGAAAGCGAAACCTTTTCCTCCACCGCCTCACCCGGATGGAGTTCGCCATCGAGGTGGCGCACCTGCAGGTTCTCGTCGTGGTACTCGGGCATCAGGTGGCGGCGGTTCGAGGTCGCATAGACCAGGACGTTGTCCGACATCGCCGCCACCGAGCCGTCGAGCACGCTTTTCAAGGCCTTGTAGGCATCTTCGCCTTCCTCGAAGGACAGGTCGTCGCAAAACAGGATGAAGCGTTCCGGACGGCCGGCCAGCAAATCGACGATGTCGGGCAGATCGACGAGGTCGGTCTTGTCGACCTCGATCAGGCGCAGCCCCCGTGCCTCGTACTCGTTGAGCAGCGCCTTCACCAGGGAGGACTTGCCGGTCCCGCGGGCACCGGTCAGCAACACGTTGTTGGCGCGGCGCCCGGCGAGGAACTGGCGGGTGTTGCGGTCGATCCGCGCCTTTTGCTCATCGACATCCTGCAAGTCGCCCAGTGCGATGCGATGGGGCAGGCGCACCGGCCTGAGCTCGCTACGGCCATGACGGCGCTGCCAGCGGAAAGCGCTTGCCGCGTCCCAGTCGGGGGGGCGAGCCGGTCCGGGCAGCAGGGTTTCGAGGCGTTCGAGAACGCGTTCGGCGCGGCTCAGCAGGTCTGCGAGTTCATTCATCGTCGTGCTTGTCGGTGTCGGAACGGCTCGCCTGCCCGGGCCGGGAGCGCTTCGGCCACGTCGCCCAGACCATCAGCGCGAGCAGCAGCAGTGCGAGTCCGGCCTCGAGCAGGATCAACCACATGGCGTGCCTCCGGGCTCCGGTCCGCGCGCGGGGTATACTGGCGGATCGAAAGTTTCCGAGTTTAACCGATCCATCTCATGATTCCGCCCCTTGCGCGGCACTTTGCCCTTGCATTGCTGACCGGCCTGCTCGCTGTCGGCTGCGCCCACCAACCCGTCCCATCCGTGGCCGATGCGCCATCCTGCCCGCCGCCACCGCCCTGCCTGGCCTGTCCTGCGCCCGTCCCGCCATCGACCGCGACCCCGGCACCACTGCCGGCACCTGCTTTGCAGGCCAACGGCTGGGAACAAGTCACCGGCTGGGAGGAGGACGATCTTGCCGCAGCCTGGCCTGCCCTGCGCCACTCCTGTTCCACCCTGAGCCGACGGGCACCCTGGCAGAAGGTCTGCGACGCAGCGGCGAGCATCGGCCCGACGCCGTCGGGCAGCACCGTGCGGCGTTTCTTCGAGCACCATTTCGCTCCCTGGCGCGTGTTCAATCCCGACGGCAGCACCACCGGTCTGGTCACCGGCTATTACGAACCCCTGATCCGCGGCAGCCGCACGCGCAGCGCGCGCAGCGCCTGGCCGATCCACGGCGTGCCCGCGGATATGCTGACCATCGAACTCGGCGACGTGCACCCCGAGCTCAAGCATCTGCGCCTGCGTGGCCGCTTGGTTGGGAACAAGGTTCTGCCCTACTGGAGCCGCGGAGAATTCAGTGCACGGGCGGAAGGAATCCCGGCGCCGGTACTGTTCTGGGCCGACGACCCGCTCGACCTGTTCTTCCTCCAGGTCCAGGGCTCGGGCCGGGTACAGCTCCCCGACGGCAGCATGGTCCGTGTCGGCTACGCCGATCAGAACGGCCATCCCTACCAGTCGATCGGTCGCTGGCTGGTCGCACAAGGCGAACTGAGTCTCGACCAGGCGTCGATGGAGGGAATCAAGCGCTGGGCCCGGGACAATCCGCAGCGTCTGACGGCGCTGCTCAATGCCAACCCGAGCTATGTGTTCTTCCGCGAGCTTCCCGCCGCGGATGGCGGCCCGCTGGGCGCGCTCGGCGTCCCCTTGAGTGCGGGACGCAGCATCGCCGTGGACCCACGCTACATTCCTCTGGGCGCGCCGGTTTTTCTCGCCAGCACCTACCCGCTGAGCGAGCGGCCCTTGAACCGGCTAGTGCTCGCTCAGGACACCGGCGGAGCGATCAAGGGTGGAGTGCGCGCCGACTTCTTCTGGGGCTTCGGCCCCGACGCCGGGCGCGAAGCCGGGCGGATGCGCCAACAAGGCAGCCTGTGGGTGCTGCTGCCCAAGGGCATGGCACCGCCAAAGCCGTGAGCGCGCCGACCGGGAAGAGAAGGGGCACAGGCGACGTCCGCAGCAGCGGCGAAGGGGAAATCTTCAGCCGCCGATCGGGCCGCGGTCGTCGCGGCAGTGCGCTTCAGCGGCTCGGGTTGTCGAGCGCCTTCTCGAGTTCGGCGGCGGGAATATAGCCGCCGATGCGGGTGCCGTTGGCGAGGAAGATCGTCGGGGTGCCATTGATCCGCAGACTCCGGCCCAGTTCGACATTGCGCGTGATCGCGCTCGCATCGCAGCTCGCCTTTGCCGGCACCTTGCCATCGACCATCCAGTCAGTCCAGGCCTGGCTGCGCCCCTGCCCCTTGGCGCACCAGATATTGCTCGACTTGACCGTCGAGTCCTCGCCCAGGATCGGGTAGAGGAAAGTATACACGGTGACGTCGTCCATCCGGGCGACCTCCTGGGCCAGGCGCTTGCAGTACGAACAGTTCGGATCCTCGAAGGTCGCGATCACCCGCGTGCCCTTGCCCTTGACCAGTTTCACCGCCTGGTCGAGCGGCAGCTTTGAGAAATCGATCGCCGAGAGCTGGTTCATCCGAGCCTGGGTCACGTCAAGGCGGGTTGCAGTATCGATCAGACTGCCATCGATGATGAAACGGGTTTCGGCGTCGGTATAGACGAGCTGGCCATTTTTCAGCACCACTTCGTACAGCCCGCCATATCCGGTACGAGTGACGGATTCGACCGCTGGAGCACCGATGAAGGCCTCCATTCCCTTCTTGACCTCGGCCTCGCCTGCATGAGTCAGGCCGGCGAGGCCGGTTGCCAGGAAGAATGCAAAAAACTTGGACATGCGGCGCATGGGAAAAAGGGGCATCGGATTCTCCGGAGGTCAGGGGCGCTCATTCGCCGCATAGCGGACGAGCATGTTCGTTACGACCGGCAAGCGCGCAGTGAGGTTCAGTCCGGCATTGCGCAGCACGCGGATAAAAGGGTTGTCGGTGCCGAACAGCCGGTTCAGCCCATGCGTTGCATACTGCAGCACGAAAGCCTCTTCCGCACGCCGGCGTGCATAGCGCCGCAATACGGCATGGTCGCCCGGATCCTGCCAGGACGGCACCGCAGCCAGCTCTTCGGCAAGTACCCGCGCATCCTGGAAGCCCAGATTGATGCCGTGCCCCGAGAGGGGGTGGATGGCGTGCGCGGCATCTCCGATCAACGCCACTCGCGGACCGACCACTTCGGCAAGGCGCATCAGGCTCAGGGGAAAAGCCGCGCGCGGGGTCAGCAGCTCGAGGCGGCCGAGCCTGCGCTCGCCGGCCTGTGCCACCCGCTCGCAGAAAGCCTCCTCATCAAGTGCCATCAGCTCGTCGGCAAGAGCATTGTTCGCCGACCACACCATCGACATTCCCGCTTGCGCCAGCGGTAGCCACGCGAGGACGCCATCCTCGCGGAACCACTGCCAAGCCGTTCCACGCGGAGATACCCCACAGCTGAAATTCGCCACCACGCCTTTTTGATGGTAGGACTCGACCGTCGCAGCAACGCCCATCTTCTGCCGCACCCAGGAGTCCCGCCCATCGGCGCCGACCACCATTGCTGCATTCAGCACTCGCCCATCAGCCAGATGAAGAGCGACGCCATCAGCCTGATGGATCAACTCCTTGGGGTGCGCCGGACAGAATAGTGCGACATTGTGCTGGCGCTTCAGCCCCTCCCACAACTCGACGTGAACGAGGCTCGACTCGCCGATCCGCGCGAGTTCTGCCAGCCCGCTCTGATGGGCAGAAAAGCGCAGCGAACCACCGGCATCGCCGAACACCTGGATTTCGTCGACTGGCGCCAGCCGGGCACGATCGATGTGTGCCCACACCCCCAGTTCCTCGAGAAAACGCACGCTCGCAGGACTATAAGCATAAATTCGCTGATCCCAGCCGGCCTGCCGTGCGGGAACGACATGCTCGACCAGAGCGATCCTGAACGAAGTGCGTCGTAGCGCGACCGCCAGTGCGGCTCCGGCAAGCCCACCGCCGACGATGATAAGGTCGTATTTCATGTCATTTCTGCCTCGCCAGGAGGGTTCGATTGTGCCCCAGCCGAGGCATACACGTCACTCGAGAGTGACCTTTGCGCGAGTTGTTGGCACAAGAGTTGCGAGAGTTGTTGACGCAAAAACGCCCAGACAGGGTATCTGGGCGTTTTTTTATGGGTTAGTCTGACGATGACCTACTTTCACGAGGGCGGGCCTCACTATCATCGGCGCACATGCGTTTCACGGTCCTGTTCGGGAAGGGAAGGGGTGGTACCGCACGGCTATGGTCGTCAGACTTTGACTTGTCACCTGCAGCGGAGCAGGCCAAAGGAGGAAGAAGTGTTGTGTGATTGTCGGGTTTGTTACCCGATGAAACGAGTTCGTATTGTTTTGAAGGTTATAGGATCAAGCCGCACGGGCAATTAGTACCGGTTAGCTGAACGTGTTGCCACGCTTGCACACCCGGCCTATCAACGTTGTGGTCTTCAACGACCCTTCAGGGGGCTCGAGGCCCCGGGGAAGTCTCATCTTGAGGCGAGTTTCCCGCTTAGATGCTTTCAGCGGTTATCTCTTCCGCACATAGCTACCCGGCGATGCGACTGGCGTCACAACCGGTACACCAGGGGTGCGTCCACTCCGGTCCTCTCGTACTAGGAGCAGGCCCTCTCAAACTTCCAGCGCCCACGGCAGATAGGGACCAAACTGTCTCACGACGTTTTAAACCCAGCTCACGTACCACTTTAAATGGCGAACAGCCATACCCTTGGGACCGGCTACAGCCCCAGGATGTGATGAGCCGACATCGAGGTGCCAAACTCCGCCGTCGATGTGAACTCTTGGGCGGAATCAGCCTGTTATCCCCAGAGTACCTTTTATCCGTTGAGCGATGGCCCTTCCATACAGAACCACCGGATCACTATGACCTGCTTTCGCACCTGCTCGACGTGTGGGTCTCGCAGTCAAGCCACCTTTTGCCATTGCACTATCAGTACGATGTCCGACCGTACCTAGGTGACCTTCGTACTCCTCCGTTACCTTTTGGGAGGAGACCGCCCCAGTCAAACTGCCCACCATGCACGGTCCCCGACCTGGATTCACAGGCCTGGGTTAGAACCTCGACGACACCAGGGTGGTATTTCAAGGTTGGCTCCACCGGAACTAGCGTCCCGGCTTCAAAGCCTCCCACCTATCCTACACAAGTCCCGTCAAAGTCCAATGCAAAGCTACAGTAAAGGTTCATGGGGTCTTTCCGTCTAGCCGCGGGGAGATTGCATCTTCACAAACATTTCAACTTCGCTGAGTCTCAGGAGGAGACAGTGTGGCCATCGTTACGCCATTCGTGCAGGTCGGAACTTACCCGACAAGGAATTTCGCTACCTTAGGACCGTTATAGTTACGGCCGCCGTTTACCGGGGCTTCGATCAAGAGCTTGCACCCCATCACTTAACCTTCCGGCACCGGGCAGGCGTCACACCGTATACGTCCACTTTCGTGTTTGCACAGTGCTGTGTTTTTAATAAACAGTCGCAGCCACCGATTCTCTGCGGCCCCTTCGCCCTTCGGATGTTCTCCTACAAGCTAACGGGGCATACCTTCTCCCGAAGTTACGGTATCAATTTGCCGAGTTCCTTCTCCTGAGTTCTCTCAAGCGCCTTGGTATTCTCTACCAGCCCACCTGTGTCGGTTTGCGGTACGGTCACTCTATGACTGAAGCTTAGAGGCTTTTCCTGGAAGCTGGGTATCACTCGCTTCGGACCGCAAGGGTCCTCGTTATCATGCCTCAGCTTAGCCGCGCGGATTTGCCTACGCAGCACGCCTACACACTTGAACCACCTATTCCAACAGATGGCCGAGCTAACCTTCTCCGTCCCCCCATCGCATCATAGAGCGGTACAGGAATATTGACCTGTTTCCCATCGACTACGCATTTCTGCCTCGCCTTAGGGGCCGACTCACCCTGCGCCGATGAACGTTGCGCAGGAAACCTTGGGCTTACGGCGAGGGTGCTTTTCACACCCTTTATCGCTACTCATGTCAGCATTCGCACTTCCGATACCTCCAGCATCCCTTACGAGACACCTTCGCAGGCTTACGGAACGCTCCCCTACCACGTGTCAAAGACACATCCGCAGCTTCGGTTCATGGCTTGAGCCCCGTTACATCTTCCGCGCAGGACGACTCGACTAGTGAGCTATTACGCTTTCTTTAAAGGGTGGCTGCTTCTAAGCCAACCTCCTAGCTGTCTGGGCCTTCCCACCTCGTTTGCCACTTAGCCATGCATTTGGGACCTTAGCTGGCGGTCTGGGTTGTTTCCCTCTTGACACCGGACGTTAGCACCCGATGTCTGTCTGCCGTATATCACTTTGCGGTATTCGGAGTTTGCTATCGCGGGGTAGATCGCAATGACCCCCCCAACGATTACAGTGCTCTACCCCCGCAAGTGTCCGTACGACGCACTACCTAAATAGTTTTCGGGGAGAACCAGCTATTTCCGGATTTGTTTAGCCTTTCACCCCTATCCACAGCTCATCCCCTAACTTTTCAACGTTAGTGGGTTCGGACCTCCAGTACCTGTTACGGCACCTTCATCCTGGCCATGGATAGATCATCCGGTTTCGGGTCTACGCCCAGCAACTCTGACGCCCTTATCAGACTCGCTTTCGCTACGCCTCCCCTATTCGGTTAAGCTCGCTACTGAACGTAAGTCGCTGACCCATTATACAAAAGGTACGCAGTCACCCCACAAGGAGGCTCCCACTGTTTGTATGCATGCGGTTTCAGGATCTATTTCACTCCCCTCCCGGGGTTCTTTTCGCCTTTCCCTCACGGTACTGGTTCACTATCGGTCGATCACGAGTATTTAGCCTTGGAGGATGGTCCCCCCATCTTCAGACAGGATTTCTCGTGTCCCGCCCTACTTGTCGCACGCTCAGACCCGCCACCGGCTTTTCGCATACGGGACTATCACCCTGTATCGTCGGACTTTCCAGACCGTTTTGCTAAGCTGATGGTTTAGTCGTGCAGGCTACTCCGCGTTCGCTCGCCACTACTTGCGGAATCTCGGTTGATTTCTGTTCCTCGAGCTACTTAGATGTTTCAGTTCGCTCGGTTCGCCTCCTCAGACCTATGTATTCAGTCTGGGATACCCCTTGCGGGGTGGGTTTCCCCATTCGGACATCGTGGGATCAAAGCTCTATTGCCAGCTCCCCCACGCTTTTCGCAGGCTTACACGTCCTTCATCGCCTGTGATCGCCAAGGCATCCACCACATGCACTTAGTCGCTTGATCCTATAACCTTGGACCCTCCATTGAAGGCCCACTGTACAAGGACGAACTCGTTTGTGCGATCCAGCGCTGCGCTGACAAGCTCAGCACTGGATCAATGCAATCACACAACTTGCAGTGCGCACCGGCTCGATGCACACTGCACTTCTTCCACTTTGTTAAAGAGCACGACTCGTAAAGAGTCAGGACTGAACTACCTTCCGGCACCTCACGCCTGACGCCTCACGCACCTCGAAGAGCACCGGCTCGAAACCTGGTGGAGCTGGTCGGGATCGAACCGACGACCTACGGCTTGCAAAGCCGCCGCTCTCCCAGCTGAGCTACAGCCCCATACTGTCTCGAACAACCAAAAATTCCTGGTGGGTCTGGTTGGGTTCGAACCAACGACCCCCGCCTTATCAAGACGGTGCTCTAACCAGCTGAGCTACAGACCCTCTTATCTACTTCGAGGCTCTTCGCTTGAACAACCGATAAGTTGTGGATACTTGGCCGCCGTGACCTGTTCTCTTGAAAGGAGGTGATCCAGCCGCACCTTCCGATACGGCTACCTTGTTACGACTTCACCCCAGTCATGAATCTCACCGTGGTAAGCGCCCTCCCGAAGGTTAAGCTACCTACTTCTGGTGAAACCCACTCCCATGGTGTGACGGGCGGTGTGTACAAGACCCGGGAACGTATTCACCGCAGCATGCTGATCTGCGATTACTAGCGATTCCGACTTCACGTAGTCGAGTTGCAGACTACGATCCGGACTACGATCGGCTTTTTGGGATTGGCTCCACCTCGCGGCTTGGCAACCCTCTGTACCGACCATTGTATGACGTGTGAAGCCCTACCCATAAGGGCCATGAGGACTTGACGTCATCCCCACCTTCCTCCGGTTTGTCACCGGCAGTCTCACTAGAGTGCCCAACCAAATGATGGCAACTAGTGACAAGGGTTGCGCTCGTTGCGGGACTTAACCCAACATCTCACGACACGAGCTGACGACAGCCATGCAGCACCTGTGTTCTGGCTCCCGAAGGCACCCTCGCCTCTCAGCAAGGTTCCAGACATGTCAAGGGTAGGTAAGGTTTTTCGCGTTGCATCGAATTAATCCACATCATCCACCGCTTGTGCGGGTCCCCGTCAATTCCTTTGAGTTTTAACCTTGCGGCCGTACTCCCCAGGCGGTCGACTTCACGCGTTAGCTGCGTCACTCAGTGCATTGCTGCTCCGAACGACTAGTCGACATCGTTTAGGGCGTGGACTACCAGGGTATCTAATCCTGTTTGCTCCCCACGCTTTCGTGCATGAGCGTCAGTACAGGCCCAGGGGGCTGCCTTCGCCATCGGTGTTCCTCCTGATATCTACGCATTTCACTGCTACACCAGGAATTCCACCCCCCTCTGCCGTACTCTAGCCTTGCAGTCACAAACGCAGTTCCCAGGTTGAGCCCGGGGATTTCACATCTGTCTTACAAAACCGCCTGCGCACGCTTTACGCCCAGTAATTCCGATTAACGCTCGCACCCTACGTATTACCGCGGCTGCTGGCACGTAGTTAGCCGGTGCTTCTTAGTCCGGTACCGTCATCCACACACTATGTTAGAGTGCGCGATTTCTTCCCGGCCGAAAGAGCTTTACAACCCGAAGGCCTTCTTCACTCACGCGGCATGGCTGGATCAGGGTTGCCCCCATTGTCCAAAATTCCCCACTGCTGCCTCCCGTAGGAGTCTGGGCCGTGTCTCAGTCCCAGTGTGGCGGATCATCCTCTCAGACCCGCTACGGATCGTCGCCTAGGTGAGCCTTTACCTCACCTACTAGCTAATCCGACATCGGCCGCTCCAATCGCGCGAGGTTCCGAAGAATCCCCCGCTTTCTCCCTCAGGACGTATGCGGTATTAGCGTACCTTTCGATACGTTATCCCCCACGACATGGGCACGTTCCGATGCATTACTCACCCGTTCGCCACTCGCCGGCAGGCCGAAGCCCCCGCTGCCGTTCGACTTGCATGTGTAAAGCATGCCGCCAGCGTTCAATCTGAGCCAGGATCAAACTCTTAAGTTCAATCCTACAAAGTACTCAAAATACTGACTTAATCAGCATGAGCACCCAATCATTGTGAAACCAAAGCAACTCGCGTCGCTTCCGGCCACAACCACCAAGCACCCACACTTATCGGTTGTCCAACTTTTTAAAGAACCGCTGCAATTCGCTGCAGCAGAGAAGCGAAATTATGACCCGCTAAACACACACTGTCAAGCATCTGCAGAACTTTTTTCGGGCCGCAGCCGGAAAACACCCCCGCCACACCCCTCGCCCCGCAAGACTTCCGCCTCCCACCCCCCAGCGCCGACGCCGCATCAAAAACCGCTGCAGCGCTGAAAGAGGTGCGCATTATAGACAATGAGAAAAGAAGATCAAGGTAAACGCGAATCAAAAATTCTATTTTTAAATAAGCTGGAATTCAATCCGACTCATGACACGACACGACTCAACTCACCCCGCACACAACCTGCCGGCAACGCCAGGTCGGCAGGCTCAATACATTCCCGGCGCTGCTGCGTAGTTTTCGAAGCGCGTGTTCTCGCCGATGAAGGTCAGCCTGACCGTACCGGTGGGGCCGTTACGGTGCTTGCCGATGATCAGCTCGGCCGTACCCTTATCCGGAGAATCAGGGTTATACACCTCGTCCCGGTAGATGAACATGATGATGTCAGCGTCCTGCTCGATGGCGCCGGACTCGCGCAGATCGGACATCACCGGGCGCTTGTTGGGGCGCTGCTCCAGGCTGCGGTTGAGCTGCGACAATGCAACGATGGGCACGTGCAGCTCCTTTGCGAGCGATTTCACCGAGCGCGAGATCTCCGACAGCTCGGACGCCCGGTTGTCGCCCTCCCGCGTTCCGCTCATCAGCTGCAGATAATCGATCACGATCAGCCCGAGCTTGCCGCACTGACGTGCCAGGCGGCGGGCACGGGCACGCAGGTCGATCGGATTCAGGCCCGGCGTCTCGTCGATGAAAAGCGGCGCATCGTAGAGCTTGCCCATTGCCATCGTCAGGCGCTGCCAGTCATCGTCGGTAAGGCGGCCGCTACGGATTTTCTGCATGTCGATGCGCCCGACCGAAGAAATGAAGCGGGTAGCCAACTGGGTGCCGGGCATTTCCATTGAGAAAATCGCCACCGGCAGACGCTGGTCGATGGCAATGTGCTCGGCCAAGTTGAGCGCAAACGTCGTCTTGCCCATTGCCGGACGTCCGGCGACGATGATCATGTCCGAGGGTTGCAGGCCGGAAGTCTTCTCATCCAGGTCCACCAGGCCGGTGGGCACCCCGGTCACCTCCGAAGGGTTGTCGCGGTCGTAGAGTTCCTGCACACGGTCGACCACCTGTTTCAGGATCGGCTGGATCGACACAAAGCCGCTACTGTGACGCGCCCCAGCTTCGGCGATCTCGAACACCTTGGCTTCAGCTTCATCGAGCAAGGCCTTGGCATCCTTGCCCGACGGACTCAGCGCACTGGAGGCGATCTCGTCGCCGACCGCGACCAGCTTGCGCAGGATCGCCCGCTCGCGCACGATCTCCGCGTAGCGGCGGATGTTGGCCGCCGACGGCGTATTGTTGGCAATCTCGGCAAGATAGGCCAGTCCGCCCGCCTGCTCGGCCTCGCCGCTTTTTTCCAGCGACTCGAATACGGTCACCACGTCAGCCGGCCGCCCCTGGTCGATCAGTCGGGTGATGTGGCGGTAGATGCGGCGGTGGTCGTCGCGGTAGAAATCGACCTCGCTGGCGAGGTCCGCCACCCGCTCCCAGGCCTGGTTGTCGAGCAGGATGCCGCCGATCAGGGACTGCTCGGCCTCGAGCGAATGCGGCGGCAGCTTGATGTGGGCGATCTGTGGATCACCGGCAAAATCAGAAAAGCGGGAAGGTGTTGTACTCATCGGAATACCCTTGAAGCCTTGTGACTGCATTGTAGCGAGCGCGCTCACCGCGCACGCGACACCCTCGCCGTTAGGCCGACGCCCCTGCCGGGCGTATCAACAAAAAAGGCTGCACGTGGCAGCCCTTTTTGATCGAAGACACGGTCGTCTTACTGTTCGCCAACCACCGCTACGGTGACGTTCGCGAGCACATCGGCGTGAAGCGCGACTTCGAGCTGCACTTCGCCAACCTGCTTGAGCGGGCCGTCCGGCATGCGGATCGCGGAGCGGTCGATGCTGAAGCCCTGGGCAACCAGCGCTTCGGCCACATCGGCGTTGCTGACCGAACCGAACAGGCGGCCGTCCATGCCGGCCTTGCGCGCGACCTGGACGCTGACCCCTTCCAGCTTGCCGGCGAGCTCCTGGGCGGCGGCAAGCTTTTCAGCCTGCACGCGCTCGAGTTCAGCGCGGCGCGCTTCGAACTCGGCCAGGTTGGCCTGCGTGGCACGCTTGGCCTTGCCCTGCGGGATCAGGAAGTTGCGTGCATAGCCGTCCTTGACCTTGACCACATCGCCGAGGCCGCCAAGGTTGACGACCTTTTCGAGAAGAATGATTTGCATGAGTTCGCTTCCCTCTTACTGGTGCAGGTCGGTGTAAGGCATCAGGGCCAGGAAGCGGGCGCGCTTGACCGCGACCGACAGCTGACGCTGGTAGCCGGCCTTAGTCCCGGTGATGCGGGCCGGCATGATCTTGGCGTTTTCGGTGATGAAATCCTTGAGGATGTCGACATCCTTGTAGTCGACTTCCTCGATCTTTTCCGCGGTGAAGCGGCAGAACTTGCGACGCTTGAACAGACCACGACCGCCACGGTCGTCCTTCTTCTTGAACTTGGATTTGGGCTTGAAGGCCATTTTCAGTTTCCTTCGAGAAATTCGATTGTGTTCAGATGCAGGACCGGGTTGCGACTGCGCTGGCTCTTCGCGGCGAGAAATCCGGTGGCGCGAATCGCCCCCCCCGGCACCGCCGAAGCCAGCACTGCGGCCAGTTCGCCCAGCGCCACGGCGTGCACTTCCATCGAAACGTCGCGGATCAGACCCGCTTCAACCTGTTTCGATTCATGTGCCAGGACGCAGCTCGCCACCGGCACGCCGGCAGGCGTTCGACGCAGCGGCAGCACTTCGGCCACGCGCGCATCGAGGCGCAGTTCGTTCAGACCCGGGCCAGGCAAATCAGGCGGCAGCGGCTTCGCTGCTGGCCGGCTTGGCTTCGTCCGAGCCGGTGCTCAGCGAGCGCGACTTCTCTTCCTTCATCATCGGCGAGGGAGCGGTCACCGCCTTCTTCATCTTGATGGTGAGGTGGCGCAGCACGGCATCGTTGAACTTGAATGCGTGCTCGAGTTCGCCCAGCGTCTCGCCGTCGCACTCGATGTTCATCAGCACGTAGTGCGCCTTGTGCACCTTCTGGATCGGGTAGGCCAGCTGGCGGCGGCCCCAGTCTTCCAGGCGATGGATCTGGCCGCTGCGCCCGGTGACGATGGTCTTGTAGCGGTCGACCATCGCCGGCACCTGCTCGGACTGGTCCGGGTGGACGATGAATACGATTTCGTAGTGTCGCATGCAGACTCCTTGCGGTTGATTGTTGCAGCCCCCCGGCATGCGAATCCGGTGGAGCAAGGGAAGCCCGGTAGTCTAACAAGAAAGTCCGGAAAATCAAAGATCGCCGCCGAGGCGCGGGAATCGGGGGAGGCCGTTACAAAACCCTGCTTACACTCTGCGACTGCCTCACGGCGCAGGCCTCGCCTAGTATCCGAATCACCGGGGCCCTGCCCTGCACTGACACCATGAACGAGGCAGACCATGAACACGACCCTGACCCGAAAGATCGTCACCGCCCTGATCTGCGGCGGCATCCTTGCCGCCGCCGCGCCCGCGGCACTGGCCGACAGGGGCGACCACGGCCCGCGCTGGAGCGACCACGGCCCGCGCTGGGGCCACCAGAAGCACTATTCCAAACACGATCACAAGCATCGCCGCCACTGGGACGAGCGTACCGTCTATCGCGAGAAGGTCATCATCCGCGAACGTCCGCGCTACTACCGCGAACCGGTGATCCACAATCACTACTACGAGCGCCCCTACCGCTCGTACAGCTACAGCCGCTCGCCCGCCGTGGTGATCGGAGTGGACATCCCGCCGCTGGTGATTCCGCTGCGCTGATTCCGCCTCGCCCGCGCCGGCCGCACCCCCGTCACCGCGGCCGGCTCTCCCATATTTTCTGCAGGCGCCTCACCGACACCGGCATCGGCGTCTTCAGCTCCTGCGCGAACAGACCCACCCGCAACTCCTCAAGCAGCCAGCGGAACTCCTCCAGTGCCGGATCATCCACCGCGGCCCGGCGGCGCTCGCTGCGTTCGCGCGCCCAGGCTTGGGCGAGGCCTTTCCACTCGGTCATCGCCTGGGCGTCGCGCGCCGGATTGTTGCGAAGTTTGTCGAGCCGCACCGACACACCCTTGAGATAGCGCGGAAAGTGCGCCAGGCGTTCCCACGGGAACGCGACCAGGAAGTCCTTCGGCAGCAGGCCGGTGAGCTGGGACTGGATGTCGGCCACGACCCCCGGGAAGGCCTTCAGCGCGGGAAGGCGTTTCTGCACCCCGAGATGTTCGGCGACGAGCTGGCCGGCCAGGCGCACGAACTCCTGCGCCACCAGGCCGATACGGGACTTCGCCTCGGCACAACGGCGGGCGAAGGCTTCGGCGTCGGCCGGCAGGGGTTCGAGCAGGCAGCAGCGCGCCAGCGTCGCCTCAACCAGCCGCGCCTTCAGTTCGGCTTCGGTACCGAAGCTCATGTACTGCAGCGCCAGTTCGCGCAGCCCCGGCAAACGTTCGACGGCGCGCACCTGGTCCTTCAGTCTCAGCGCGAACAGCCGCGCCAGGCCGCGGCGATGAACCCGCGCCGCCTCTTCCGGAGTGTCGTAGGGACGCAGCGAGACGCTGTCGCCATCATCGTGCAGCGCGGGAAAACCGATCACATCGCGGCCGGCAACGTGGATTTCCAGCAGTTCGGGCAAGGCCCCGAAGGTCCACGCGGTCACCCCGGACAGCACCCCGCCGGCGGACGCGCCGGCTCCCCGGGCATCATCGCCGCTCCCGCCCTCCGCCGCCTCGCGCATGCCGCGCCCGCGGCCTTTGCTCCCGCCCGCGTCGGCCACCGCACGCTCCGCAACGGCGTCCGGCGCACCCTCGCCCGCTTTTCCAGCCACCGCTGTCGCCGACCGCGCCGCCAAGACCCCGCCGATCTTCGCCGCCGAAAAGCGCGCCGCCACCTGCTCGCGAAAGCGCGTACGCAGCTCCATCAGGTTGCGCGACTGCCCCAGCACCCGGCCGTGCTCGTCGATCACGCGAAAGTTCATGAAGCCGTGCGGCTTGAGGTTCTCCGCGCGGAAGCTCTCCAGCGGCAGTTTCAGCTGCACGCGCTCCTCGACAAAGCGCTGCAAGGTCTTCAGCAGCGGCTCGTCGAGGTCGAACTCGCCGGCCTCAAAGGCCGCCATGAATGCCGCCGCGCTCTCGGCCACCGGCTGCAGGCGGTGGCGATGCTTCTGCGGCACGGTCTTCATCAGCGCCGCGACCTTCTCTTCCAGCAGCCCCGGCACCAGCCACTCGCAGCGATTGGCAGGAACCTGATTGAGCATCGCCAGCGGCACGACGAGCGTCACCCCGTCGTCGGCCTCGCCGGGCTGGTGCAAGTAAACAAGCTTCAGCTTCTGCCCCAGCACATCGAGCGCCGGGGGGAAGCGCTCGGTGGTGACACCCTCGGCCTCGTGGCGCATCAGCTGCTCGCGCGACAGGTGCAGCAGCTTCGGCTCGGCCTTCTCCGCCGGCTTGCGCCAGGCCTCAAGCGCGGCGAGGTCCAGTACCTCCGCGGGGATCTTGCTGTCGTAGAAAGCCTCGATCAGGGCCTCATCCACCAGCACGTCCGGGCGGCGCGACTTGTGCTCGAGACGCTCGATCTCCGCCACCAGGCGCTGGTTGTGGGTGAGGAAAGCCATCGCCCGCGCCGGCCCCTCGGCGATCTCGCCCTGCACCAGGCCTTCGCGGATCAGCAGTTCCCGGCACAGCACGGGATCGATGTCGCGGTAGGCGACGCCGCGCCGCGGGTAGATCACCAGGCCGTAGAGCGTGCCGCGCTCCCAGGCGCGCACTGCGCCGGACGACTTCGACCAGTGCGGCTCGAAGACCTGGCGCTTGATCAGGTGACCGCCGACCTCCTCCATCCACTCCGGCTCGATGCGCGCGATGCAGCGCCCGAACAGGCGGCTGGTCTCGACCTGCTCGGCGGCCATGATCCACTTGCCCGCCTTCTTCGCCAGCGCCGAGCCGGGGTGCGGCCAGAACTTGATCCCGCGCGCGCCCAGATACGACCCGGCTTGCGCGCCCTTGCCGCCACTCTCTCCGTCCTCCACCTTGCAGCCGATGTTGCCGAGCAGGCCGGCGAGCAAGGCCTTGTGGATCGCCTCGTAGTTTGCCGGCTGGGTGTTTTCCTTCCAGCCATGTTCGGTGCACAAGGAGTGGAGCTGGGTGAACACGTCGCGCCACTCGCGCATGCGCATGTATGAAAGGAAGTGCTTCTTGCACCAGGCCTTCTGCTTGCTGGACGATTCGTGGCGCTGGACTTCGTCCCAGGCCTTCCACAGCTGCCAGTACCACAGGAACTCGGATTTCTGGTCCTGCTCGCCGCCGCGGAACTTCGCGTGCGCCTGGTCGGCCGCGCCCGGGCTGTCCTGCGGGCGCTCGCGCGGGTCCTGCACCGACAGCGCGGCGGCGATCACCCGCACTTCGGCGAGCGCACCGCGGTCGCGCGCGGCGAGGATCATGCGGCCGATACGCGGGTCGAGCGGCAGCCTGGCGAGTTCGACGCCGATCGGCGTGAGCTTGCGTTCATCATCGTCGCTCACCGCGCCGAGCTCGGCGAGCAAGGCATAACCGTCGCCGATCAGGCGCGAACCCGGCGCGTCGATGAAGGGGAAATCCTCCACCGCGCCGAGCCGGAGTGCCTTCATGCGCAGGATCACCCCGGCGAGCGAGGCGCGCAGGATCTCGGGGTCGGTGTGCGCCGGGCGGCGATTGAAATCGTCCTCGTCGTAGAGGCGCAGGCAGATCCCGTCCATGACCCGGCCGCAACGCCCGGCGCGCTGCTGCGCCGCCGACTGCGCGATCTTCTCGATCTGCAGCTGCTCGACCTTGTTGCGCGGCGAGTAGCGCTTGACCCGCGCCAGCCCGGTATCGACCACGTAGCGGATGCCGGGCACGGTCAGCGAAGTCTCGGCGACGTTGGTCGACAACACCACCCGCCGCCCGTTCGAGGGCGAGAACACCCTCGCCTGCTCCTGCGCCGACTGGCGCGCGAACAGCGGCAGGATCTCAGTGCCCGGCAGGTGATGGGCCTTGCGCAGGGCCTCGGCCGCTTCGCGGATCTCGCGCTCGCCGGGCAGGAACACCAGCACGTCGCCCGGCCCGCAGCGCTGGGCCTCGTCGACCGCATCGACCAGCGCATCGATCAGGTCGCGGCCCCTGTCCTTCCGCGGCACGGCGGCGCGCTCACCCCCCCGCGCCGCCGGCACCGGCTCGCCCTCCTCACCCGCCACCGGGCGGTAGCGCATCTCAATCGGATAGAGCCGGCCCGACACCTCGATCACCGGCGCCGGCGTCCCGGCGGCATCGGCGAAATGCCGCGCGAAGCGCTCCGCATCGAGCGTCGCCGAGGTCACCACCACCTTGAGGTCGGGCCGGCGCGGCAGCAACGTTTTCAGGTAGCCGAGGAGGAAATCGATGTTGAGGCTGCGCTCGTGGGCCTCGTCGATGATCAGCGTGTCGTAGGCGGCGAGCAGCGGATCGGTCTGGGTTTCGGCGAGCAGGATGCCATCGGTCATCAGCTTGACGTAGCTCGCCGGGCCGATCCGGTCGGTAAACCGGATCTTGTAGCCGACCGCCTGGCCGAGCGGGCTGGCGAGTTCCTGGGCGATGCGGCTCGCGGTCGCGCGCGCCGCCAGCCGGCGCGGCTGGGTGTGGCCGATGAGGCCGGCGACACCACGTCCGAGGGTCAGCGCGATCTTGGGCAGCTGGGTGGTCTTGCCCGAGCCGGTTTCGCCGCAGACGATCAGCACCTGATGGGCGGCGAGCGCGGCGGCGATCTCATCGCGACGCGCCGACACCGGCAGCTCGGGCGGGAACCCGGGCACCGGCAGCGCGGCGCGGCGCGCAGCGAAGGCAGCGCGCGAGCGCGCGAGCAGGGACTCGTAATCGGCCTGCAGGCGGGCCAGACGCTCGTCGCCCGGGCGCGGCCCGCGGCCCAGCTCGCGCGCCAGCCGACGCAGGCGGGGGCGATCCGCGCTCAGGCAGTCGTCAAGGTCGGGGGGTCGGGACGGGCGGGCGGCGCCCTGGGGTTCAGCCCTCATGGATTCGCATTCGGCTCGGTTGGGCGCGCATTATCCCCTTGTCGGCGCGGCAGTGCGACAATACGCGCCAACGCCTCGAAGAGTCCGACCATGCCTGTCCATCCGATCGCCGCCGTCGTCTACAAGCCCACCGACCACATCGAAGCCCTGCTCGCCCGCGCCACCCGCGCCCTCGGCGAGCGTGGCGTGAAGCTCGGCGGTGTGCTCCAGCACGACGTCGCCAACGTCATCGAAGAAGACCCCTGCGCGATGCAGCTCGAGAACCTCGAGACCGGCGAAAGCATTCCGCTGTCGCAGGAGCTGGGCCGCGGCTCGGTGTCGTGCCGGGTGGACCCCGACGCGCTGGCGCGCGGCTCGGTCGCGGTGCGTGGTGCGATCGCGCGCGGCGTTCAGCTCATCGTCATCAACAAGTTCGGCGCCCAGGAAGCGTTCGGCGCCGGCCTGCGCGACGAGATGGGCGAAGCCGTGCTCGCCGGCGTGCCACTGCTCACCGCGGTGGGCGAGCGCTTCCTCGCCGAATGGAAGGAATTCACCGGCGGCGACAGCACCCTGCTGCCGCCCGACATGGATGCGATCCTGCGCTGGTGGTCCGAACTTCAGGCCGACACCTGACCCCCGCCTGCCACCCGGCTGCGGCGACGCCCATGCGCTGCACCCCCTCGACGCGCCCGATGCGCCGTTCGCCGCGGCGCAGCACGGAGCGCCGCCCACCCCGCCCGCTATAATCCCGCGCTTCACGCCCGCGCCCCAATACCGTCGCCGACACCGGCCGCCCGTCGCCGCCTCTTCCCAATCTGCCGCCCCCCGCCGCCGCATGGATTTCTCCCTCCTCCTCATTGCCCTCGTCCTCGGCATCATCGAAGGCCTCACCGAATTCCTCCCGGTCTCCTCCACCGGCCACCTGATCATCGTCGGCGACCTGCTCGGCTACACCGACGACACCAGCAAGGTGTTCAAGATCGTCATCCAGCTCGCCGCCATCCTCGCGGTGTGCTGGGACTACCGCGACAAACTGGTCGCCGTCGCCGCCGGCCTGCCCGCCGAGCCCGGCGCGCGCCGCTTCGTCGGCCTCTTGTTCGTCGGCTTCCTGCCCGCCGCGGTCCTCGGGCTGATGTTCCATTCCACGATCAAGGGGCTGCTGTTCAACCCGATCACCGTCGCCAGCGCCCTGGTGGTGGGCGGCCTGGTGATCCTCTACGTGGAAAAGCGCGCCTACCACCCGCGCCTGAATGCGGTCGACGAGATGCGCTGGACGGATGCGCTGAAGGTCGGTTTCGCCCAGGCGCTGGCGATGATTCCGGGCACCTCGCGCTCGGGGGCGACGATCATGGGCGGGCTGATCTTCGGCCTGTCGCGCAAGACCGCGGCCGAGTTCTCCTTCTTCCTCGCCATCCCGACGATGTTCGCCGCCACCGCCTATGACCTGTACAAAAACTGGGCGCTGCTGCGGCTCGAGGATCTGCCGGTGTTCGCCGTCGGCTTCATCGCCTCCTTCGTCGCCGCGATGTGGGCGGTGAAAGGCTTCATCCGCTTCATCTCCAACCACACCTTCATCGCCTTCGCCTGGTACCGCATCGCCTTCGGCCTGTTCGTGCTCGCGACCTGGCAGTTCGGCTGGGTGGAGTGGTCGGAACCCTGAGCCGGCCGCCGATGATCATCTATCTGCACGGCTTCTGCTCGGCCCCGGCCTCGATCAAGGCCACCGCCCTGCGCGCGCGCATGACCGAGCGCGGCCTCGCCGAACGGTTCTGGTGCGAGCAGCTGCCGGTGTCGCCGCGCGCCGCCATTGCGCTCGCCGAACAGGCAATCCGGCGCAGCCGCGCCGCCGGCCGGCAGCCGGCCGTGGTCGGCAGCTCGCTCGGCGGCTACTACGCCACCTGGCTCGCCGAGCGCCACGGCCTGCGCGCCGTACTGGTCAATCCGGCGGTGGTCGCGCCGCTGTCACTGGAACGCTACCTCGGCCCCCAGGCCAATCTGTACACCGGCGAGCGCTTCACTTTCGAGCACAGCCACATCGACGAAACCCGCGCCCTCGAGGTGCCCCGCATCACCCGCCCGCAACGCTACTGGCTGCTGGCGGAAACCGGCGACGAGGTGCTCGACTACCGCCATGCGGTGGAAAAATACGCCGGCGCCCGCCACACCGTACTCGACGGCGGCAACCACGGCTTCTCGCGCTGGAGCGACTACCTCGACGCGGTAATCACGTTCGCCGGGGTGGACACGGAGGCCACCCGATGACCCCGCAAGCGCGCCCCTCCCCGGCCGATCCGTCCGCCCCCACCGCCGCACAAGCCCCCCGCCCCGAGGCCACTCCGGGCTTCGATGCCCGCCGCTTCAAGGCGATGGAGCGCGCCGGCTTCAACCGCATCGCCGCACGCTACGCCGACGGCGCCCACCTGCGCGCCGGCCTCGCTGCCGCCCTGCTCGATGCCGCCGACCTGGCGCCGGGACAGCGCGTGCTCGACCTCGCCAGCGGCCCTGGCCTGCTCGCCGGCGCAGCGGCACGGCGCGTTGCCCCTGGCGGTCGCGTGCTCGCCACCGACATCGCCGAAGCGATGCTCGCCGAAGGTGCCCGCCGCTGCGCCGGCGAAACCGCCCCTCCCGCTTTCGCCGCGGCCGACGCCGAACACCTGTGCCTGCCCGACGCCTGCATGGAGCGCGTGCTCGCCGGCCTGGCGCTGTTCATCTTCCCCCACCCCCGGCACGCCCTGACCGAGATCCATCGTGTCCTCGTCCCCGGCGGCCTCGTCGCGCTGTCGGTCTGGGGGCCGCGCCCAAGCGTGCCCCTGATCCATCGCGCCCAGGACTGCATCGCCCGCCTCCTGCCGCCCCCCCGGGTGCCGCGCCCCTCGGTGTTCCGCTTCGGAGAGCCGGCGGCACTGGAAGACGCGCTCGCCGCTGCCGGCTTTCACGACATCGACATCCGCCCCTGCACCTTCACCTGCTGCTTCGACGATGCCGATGCCTACTGGCAGGCCTTCCTCGACCTCGCCGGTGGCGTTGCCGAAGCGCTCGGGCGCCTGCCCGAGACCACCCGGCAAGCCTTGCGCGCGGCCATCACCGACGACCTCGAGCCCTTCCGCGACGACAGCGGCCGCTACCGGCTTCCCGCCCGCACCCTGATCGCCACCGCCCGCCGCCCCCGCTGAGGCGTTCCGGGACGTCCGCCCCCCGGAGGAAAGCGCTCCCCCAGCGCCGGCATCGAATCGGTTTCGGGGCCGGGGCCCGAATCCAGTAAACTAGCGCGCTTGACTTCACCAGGCGGATGCCGATGTTCGTGCTGTATGAAGAGGACGGGGCCTTCAAGGCCGGCACCGTCCTCGCCGATAACGATGCCACGCTGCAGATCGAGAACACCCACGGCAAGCGGGTGAAGCTCAAGCGCGCCCATGTCCTGCTCGAATTCCGCGAGCCCGCTCCGGCGGAACTGCTCGCCCGCGCCGAAGCCGGCGCCGAGGAACTGGACACCGAGTTCCTGTGGGAAGTGTGCGGCGACGACGAGTTCACGTTCGCCGACTTCGCCGCCGAATACCAGGGCCGCCCGCCGAACGCGGTGGAGTCGGCGGCCGTGCTGCTGCGCCTGCATTCGGCGCCGATCTGGTTCCACCGCAAGGGCCGGGGGCGGTTCCGCAAGGCGCCGGCCGAGATCCTCCAGGCGGCACTCGCCGGGCTCGAGAAAAAGCGCCTCCAGGCGGCCGCGATCGAGCACATGCGCACCGAACTGGTCGCCGGCCGGCTGCCCCCCGAGATCCGGACCCTGCTGCCGCAGGCGCTCTACCGCCCCGACCGCAACCGCCCGGAAGTCAAGGCGCTCGAAGCCGCCTGCGTCGACACCGGGCTGTCGGCAGCGCGCCTGCTGCTCGCCTGCGGCGCGCTCGCCTCGAGTTACGAGCTTCATTACAACCGCTTCCTGTTCGAGCACTTTCCCGAAGGCGTGGACTTCCCCGCCGTTGCCGCGCCGCCGATGCCCGCTGGCCTGCCGCGCGCGGAAGTCGCCGCGTTCTCGATCGACGACGCCTCCACCACCGAGATCGACGACGCCTTCTCGGTGACCCCGCGCAGCGGCGGCGGCTGGCGCGTCGGCATCCACATCGCCGCCCCGGCGCTGGGCTTCGCCCGCGGCTCGGAGCTGGACGCGATCGCCCGTCGCCGCCTGTCCACGGTGTACATGCCGGGCAACAAGATCACCATGCTGCCCGACGAGGTCGTGCACACCTTCACCCTCGCCGAAGGGCGCGACTGCCCCGCCGTATCGCTGTACCTCGACCTCACCCCCGGGCTGGCGATCATCGGCGAGGAAAGCCGGGTCGAACTCGTACCCATCGTCGCCAACCTGCGCCACCACGACATCGAGCCGGTGTTCAACGACGACACCGTGCATGGCGACGGCCCCGACTTCGCCTGGAAGCGCGAGCTGACCCTGCTGTGGGACCTGGCCACCATCCTCGAGGCCGGCCGCGGCAAGGCCGCGGGCAACGAGGACCGCATCGACTACAGCTTCAGCGTGGACTGGACCGAGGACACCGCCGACGGCCCCGGCCGGATCAGCATCGGCCAGCGCTCGCGCGGTTCGCCGATGGACAAGCTGGTCGCCGAGCTGATGATCCACGCCAACATGACCTGGGGCAAACTGCTCGACGCCGCCGGCGTGCCCGGCCTGTACCGCGCCCAGGGCGGCGGCAAGGTGCGCATGACCACGGTCGCCGCGCCCCACGAAGGCCTCGGCGTGGACTGCTACGCGTGGTCCAGTTCGCCGCTGCGGCGCTACGTGGACCTGGTCAACCAGTGGCAGATCGTCTCCGTGCTGCAGGCCCGGGAGCCGGCCTTCGCGCCGAGATCGGCCGAGCTGATGGCGGCGATGCGCGACTTCGAGCTCACCTACGCCGAATACGCCGAGTTCCAGCGCGGCATGGAACGCTACTGGTGCCTGCGCTGGCTGCGCCAGCACGGTCGCGGCGAAGTCGAAGCCACCGTGCTGCGCGAAAACGTCGTGCGCCTGGCCGAAATCCCGCTCGTCTTCCGCGTTCCCTCGATGCCGCTGCAGATGCCCGGCAGCCGGGTGCGCCTGGTCGTCGAGCACACCGACCTGCTCGACATCGAAGTCGACGCCCGCTTCGTGCGGACCTTATCCGAACCCGACCCGGAAACCGCCACCGAGCCCGGATTCGGTTTCGCCTGAGCGCCGATGGGACCGGCCGCCGATCCGCAGTTCGCCACCGCCGGCCGGGCGCCACGCGGCGGGGCCGGAGGACTCCGCCTGCACAAGCGGGGCCGGGCGCTGCTGGTGGTGGCCTTCGCCCTCTCGCTCGCACTCCACGGCCTGCTGCTGAGCGTGCGCTTCCGTCTTCCCGATACCGTACCGGCACGCGACCAGGGCCTGGAGGTGGTGCTGGTCAATGCCCGCCACGCCCGCCCCCCGGAGCAAGCCGAGGTCCTCGCCCAGGCCAGCATCGACGGCGGCGGCAGCGCGCAGGACGCCCGCCCGCGCACGCCCCTGCCCCCCCAGCCCGCGCGCCAGGACGGCGATGCGCTGGCGGAGGCGAAGCGCCGCGCCCCCGAGCCCGTGCGCAGGGAAAAACCGCGCCTCACCCGCGACACGGCCGCGCCCCGGGTCGCAACCGCCCCGCCGCGGAACAAACCGCCGCCGCGCCCCGTGGCCGAACCGCCGCCCCCCGTCAGCGGGCTGGATCTGCTCGACAGCGCCGCGGCCGTCGCCCGCCTCGAGGCCAGCATCGACCATTCGCTGCAGGAGCTGGCGCGCCAGCCGCGCAAGAAGTTCATCGGCGCGCGCGCGCAGGAATACCGCTTCGCGCGCTATCTCGAGGACTGGCGCCTGAAGGTCGAGCGCGTCGGCGCCCTGAACTACCCCGAGGCCGCGCGCGGCAGGCTGTACGGCAGCCTGCTGCTGTCGGTGACGATCCGCGCCGACGGCTCGGTCGGCGAAGTCCACGTCCAGCGCAGTTCCGGGCACAAGCTCCTCGACGCCGCCGCCGTACGCATCGTCCGCCTGGCCGCACCCTACGCCCCCTTCCCGCCCGACATCCGCAAGGACTACGAGCTGATCGAAATCACCCGCACCTGGAGCTTCACCGGCAGCGACCAGCTCCGGGCCAACTGAGACCCCTCTCATGGACCGCTACGCCGTCATCGGCAACCCGATCGCCCACAGCAAGTCACCCTGGATCCATGCCGCCTTCGCCCGCCAGACCGGGCAGGCGCTGGCCTACGAAGCGCTGCTCGGCCCGCTCGACGGCTTCACCGCCACCGTGCACGCCTTCCGTGCCGCCGGCGGGCGCGGGATGAACGTCACCGTGCCGTTCAAACTCGAAGCCTACGCCCTGGCCGACCGCCACACCCCGCGTGCCGAAGCGGCCGGCGCGGTCAACACCCTCGTCTTCGAGCGCAGCGGGATTCTCGGCGACAACACCGACGGCGCTGGCCTGGTGCGCGACCTGAGTGCGAACCTCGGCTGCACCCTGGCCGGGCGGCGCATCCTGTTGCTGGGTGCGGGCGGCGCCACCCGCGGCGTGCTGCTGCCCCTGCTCGGCAGCCGTCCCGCGGCCCTGACCATCGCCAACCGTACCGTGGGCAAGGCACGCACGCTGGCCGAGCGGTTCACCGTCCACGCCGCCGGCACCGGGCTCGACGCCTGCGGCTTCGCCGAACTCGCCGGGCGGCGCTTCGACCTGGTGATCAACGCCACCGCCGCCAGCCTCGCCGGCGAGCTGCCGCCGCTGCCGCCCGGCCTCTACGCCGAGGGCGCGCTCGCCTACGACATGATGTACGGCCACGGCGACACCCGCTTCATGCAGGCCGCACGTGCAGACGGCGCCGCGCACGTCGCCGACGGGCTGGGCATGCTGGTCGAACAGGCGGCGGAGAGCTTCGCCCTGTGGCGGGGCATTCGTCCCGACAGCGCGCCGGTGCTCGCCGCGCTGCGCCGCCAGCTCGATGCCGGCTGAACGGCACCGCCGCCTGGGCGCGCTGGCCCGCACACTGCGCCGGCGACGGCCGCCGCGCTGGCTCGGCCGCGCCCTGCTCGCCGCAGCGCTGCTGGTGCTGTTCTGGCAGGCCGTGCTGCTGACCCAGGTGGTCTGGTGGAGCCGCTTCGACCCGGGCAACACCAGCTTCATGCGGATGCGCCTGGCCGAACTGCGCACGCACGATCCGGATGCCCGCCTGCAACAACACTGGGTGCCCTACGAGCGGATCTCGGTGCACCTGAAGCGCGCCGTGGTCGCGGCCGAGGACGACCGCTTCCTCGACCACCAGGGCTTCGACTGGGAAGGCATCCGCCGCGCCCTCGAACGCAACACCGAACGCGGGCGCACCACCGCCGGCGGCTCGACGATCAGCCAGCAGCTGGCCAAGAACCTGTTCCTGTCGCCCTCGCGCAGCTGGCTGCGCAAGGGCCAGGAGGCGGTGATCACGCTGATGATCGAGCAGCTGTGGAGCAAGCGCCGCATCCTCGAGGTGTATCTGAACGTCGCCGAATGGGGCGACGGCGTGTTCGGCGCCGAAGCCGCGGCGCGGCATTACTACGGCCGCTCGGCGGCGCAGCTGGAGCCGTCCGAGGCCGCGCGCCTGGCGGTGATGCTGCCCAATCCGCGACGCTACGAACAGCACTTCGGCCCCCGCCTCGCCGCCCACGCCGCGCGCGTGCAGCAGCGCATGATCCACTCCCAGGTGCCCTGAGCGGGGCAAACGGAGAAATTCACTACCGGTCACACGATCAGGGTCGCCGGCGCCGTACCGAGCCCGTAGAATTCGCACTTCCCGCCCCCAGCCGACGGCCCGCGCGATGACCCAGCCCGAAGAACTCCACCCCGACGACGTCCAGCATCACCTGCGCGAAGTGCAGGAGCTGCTTGCACGCCAGAAGGTGGTGGAAGAGCTGGTCCATCGCCAGGACATGCCGCGCCACGAGCTGGTCGAGAACCTCGTCCACAAGCAGCACGAGTCCGCGCTGCGCGCCAAGCTCGACACCCTCCACCCGGCCGACATCGCCTTCGTCCTCGAGGCCCTGCCGCGCGACGAGCGCCTGTATGTGTGGGACCTGGTGAAGGCCGAGCGCGACGGCGAGATCCTGCTCGAAGTCTCCGACGCGGTGCGCGAGTCGCTGATCGAGACGATGGGCCCGGACGAGCTCAAGGCCGCGGCGGAATCGCTCGACGCCGACGAGCTCGCCGACCTCGCCCCCGACCTGCCGCCCGAGATCATCCAGGACGTCTTCCAGTCGCTCGACAGCGAAGGCCGCGAGCAGCTGCGCGCGGCGATGTCCTACCCCGAGGACTCGGTCGGCGCGCTGATGGACTTCGACATGGTGACGGTGCGCGAAGACGTCAGCCTCGAAGTCGTGCTGCGTTACCTGCGCCGCTTCGACGAGCTCCCGGACCACACCGACAAGCTCTTCGTCATCGACCGCGAGGACCACCTGAAGGGCATCCTGACCCTGGAAACCCTGCTCATCAACGACCCCGAGCTCGAGGTCTCGGAAGTCATGCGCTCGGAGACGGTGATCAGCTTCACTCCGGAAGACGAGGCCGACGATGCCGCCCAGGCCTTCGAGCGCTACGATCTGGTGTCGGCCCCGGTGGTCGATGGCGAAAAGCGGGTGATCGGCCGCCTCACCGTCGCCGACGTCGTCGACTTCATCCGCGAGGAGTCCGAAGCCGAGATCCTGAGCCACGCCGGCCTGCGCGAAGAAGAAGACATCTTCGCCTCGGTGTGGAGCTCGGTGAAGAACCGCTGGGCCTGGCTGGCGGTGAACCTGGTCACCGCCTTCATCGCCTCGCGCGTGATCGGCGCCTTCGAAGGCTCGATCGAGAAGCTCGTCGCGCTCGCCGCGCTGATGCCGATCGTCGCCGGCATCGGCGGCAACTCCGGCAACCAGACCATCACCATGATCGTGCGCGCGATCGCGATGGGCCAGGTCGAGCAGTCGGCGATGAACCGCCTGCTGAAGAAGGAACTCGGCGTCGCCCTGTTCAACGGCCTGGTCTGGGGCGGGCTGCTCGGCGTGCTGGCGTGGTGGCTGTACGGCAATATCGAGCTGGGCATGGTGATGACCGCGGCGATGACGCTGAACCTGCTGCTCGCCGCCAGCGCCGGGGTGCTGATCCCGATGCTGCGCCAGCGCCTCGGCGCCGACCCCGCACTCGGCGGCTCGGTGATGATCACCGCGCTCACCGACTCCGGCGGCTTCTTCATCTTCCTCGGCCTGGCGACGCTGTTCCTGCTTTGAAGGAAAACGAGCGGCGCCCACCGCGGGGCCGTCTGAGCTGGAGCGCGGCACCACCGCATCGAGGTGTTCGCCGAGGCCGCCATAAAACGTTGCCGAGTCCATTGGCCGGGCCGCAGCAGGGGAGCGCCCGCCGCGCCCCGTCCGCAACCAATCCCTGGAGACGAAGCCATGCCCAGGTTCAACGCCAACCTGACCCTGCTGTTCAACGAAGTGCCCTTCCTCGACCGCTTCCAGGCCGCGGCGGAAGCCGGCTTCAAGGGCGTGGAGTTCCTCTTTCCCTACGCCTTCGACAAGAGCGAGATCGCCGAGCGCCTGGACAAACACGGCCTGGTGCCGGTGCTGCACAACCTGCCCGCGGGCGACTGGAACGGTGGCGAGCGCGGCATCGCCTGCCACCCGGGGCGGGTCAGCGAGTTCCAGGACGGCGTCGGCCAAGCGATCGACTACGCCGGCACACTCGGCTGCAAACAAATCAACTGCCTCGCCGGCATCGCCCCGGCCGGGGTCGACGCCGACACGCTGCGCGAGACCTTCGTCGCCAACCTGCGTTTCGCCGCGGGCAAGCTCGAGGATGCGGGCATCCGCCTGCTGATCGAACCGATCAACACCTTCGACATCCCCGGCTTCTACCTCAACCGCACGCCCCAGGCGATCGCGCTTATCGAGGAAGTCGGCGCGGACAACCTCTGGCTACAGCACGATCTCTACCACATGCAGCGCATGGAGGGCGAACTCGCCAACACCATCGCGAAGTACCTGCCGCAGATCGCCCACATGCAGATCGCCGACACTCCGGGCCGCCACGAGCCGGGCAGCGGCGAGATCAACTACGCCTGGCTGTTCCGCTTCATCGACCAGCTCGGCTACGACGGCTGGATCGGCTGCGAATACAAGCCCGCCGCCGGCACCCGCGAAGGCCTGGGCTGGATCAAGGCGCTGGCCGGCTGAAACCCGTTGAACCTAGAATCGGCGTGCCGGTTACGCCTGCGGGTGGTCGCCTTCGGGCCCAGCGGCTCGGCGATGCCCCCCGTCCTCACCCCAGGGTCGCGAACACCTTGCGCGCCGCGGCCACGGTGGCGTCGATCTCGGCCTCGCCATGCGCCGCCGAGACGAAGCCGGCCTCGAACGCCGAGGGCGCGAAGTAGTGCCCGGCCTCCAGCATGGCGTGGAAGAAGCGGTTGAAGCGTGCCGTATCCGCGGCCATCACATCGGCCAGCGAGGCCGGGGCCTTGGCGGCGAAATAGACGCCGAACATGCCGCCCACCGCGTCGGCGCTGAAGCTGACGCCGGCTTCGGCCGCCGCCGCCGACAACCCCGTCGCCAGGCGCTGCGTGCGCGCCGCGAGGGTGTCGTAGAAGCCGGGGGCCCGGGTCAGCTGCAGCGAGGCCAGCCCCGCGGCCACCGCCACCGGGCTCCCCGACAGCGTGCCGGCCTGGTACACCGCGCCCAGCGGGGCGATCTTCTCCATGATCTCGCGCCGCCCGCCGAACGCCCCCACCGGCATGCCGCCGCCGATCACCTTGCCGAGCGTGGTCAGGTCGGGCGTGATCCCGTACAGCCCCTGCACGCCCTGCGGGCCGACCCGGAACCCGGTCATCACCTCATCGAAGATCAGCACCGCACCGTACTGGGTGCAGATCCGGCGCAGGCCTTCGAGGAAGCCCGGCTGCGGCTTCACCAGGTTCATGTTGCCCGCTACCGGCTCGACGATGACCGCCGCGATCTCGGCGCCGCGCGCCTTGAACGCGTCCTCGACCTGCTGCAGGTCGTTGTAGTCGAGGACGATGGTGTGCCTGGCGAAGTCCGCCGGCACCCCGCCCGAGGACGGGTTGCCGAACGTGAGCAGGCCCGAGCCCGCCTTCACCAGCAGGCTGTCGGCGTGGCCGTGGTAGCAGCCCTCGAACTTGACGATCGCGTCGCGCCCGGTGAAGCCGCGGGCGAGGCGGATCGCGCTCATGGTCGCCTCGGTGCCGGAGCTGACCAGGCGCACCATGTCGACCGAAGGCAGCAACGCGCAGATCAGCTCCGCCATCTCGACTTCGCTCTCGGTCGGCGCGCCGAAGGACAGGCCCTTCAACGCCGCCGCGCGCACCGCCTCGACGATCGCCGGGTGGGCGTGGCCGGTGATCGCCGGCCCCCAGGAGCCGACGTAGTCGATGTAGACCTTGCCGTCGGCATCCCACACGCGGGCGCCTTCGGCGCGCTCGATGAAGCGCGGCGTGCCGCCGACCGAGCGGAACGCACGGACGGGCGAATTGACACCACCGGGAATGCTGCGCTGGGCGCGCTGAAAAAGGGCTTCGTTGCGGCTGTTCATGGCGTGGGCTTCCTGCACTGCGGGCTAAAAGCCGCATTGTCGCGTCCCCGGCGCGCCAGGGTCCAGCCTTGCAGATCAAGCGGGGGGCAAGAAGTCGCCGCCACAGGCGTCAAAACAGGGCGCGATAGGCGGTGGCGCGCGCCGCGGGGTCGGCCGCGGCAAATACGTCGCCGATCACCGCGAGCAGATCGGCCCCGGCCGCGAGCACCCGGGGCGCATTGTCCAGGGTGATGCCGCCGATCGCCGCCACCGGCAGGCCGAGTTCCTGTTTCGCGCGCGTGATCAGCGCGAACGGCGCCGGCGGCGCATGTGGCTTGGTCGCCGACGGGAACATCGCACCGAAAGCGATGTAATCGGCCCCGACCGCGGCGGCCTCGGCGGCGCGCCCCCAGTCGGCATAACAGGTGAGACCGAGGATGCGTTCGCGCCCGAGCGCTTCGCGCGCCGCCGCCGGGGGGCCGTCCTCACGCCCGAGATGGGCGCCGTCGGCGGCGATCTCGAGGGCGAGGGCGAGGTCGTCGTTGATGACGAAGGGCACCCCCGCCGCCCTGCACAAGGCCTGCAATGCCCGCGCCTGCTTCCGGCGCAAGGCCGCCGAAGCGGTCTTGTTGCGGTACTGCAGCAAAGCCGGGCGACCCTCCAGCACCTGCCCGGCCCGCGCCAGCAGGCGGGCGGTATCGGTCTCGTCGGGCGTCAGCGCGTACAGGCCGCGCAGCAGCGTGGCGGCGCCATCAGGCATCCTCATCCTCCTTGCCGCGCGCCCAGAAGAACCGGTCGGGCAGCGCCCGCCCCATGCCGACGCGGTAGGCATGGCGCAGGGTCTGCTGGGTGAACTCCTGCGCCTCGCGCACCGCTTCGGGCAGGGCCATGCCATGGGCCAGCGCGGCCGCGGCCGCCGCCGCCAGCGTCGCCCCCGCCCCGAGGAAGCGTCCCGACAGGCGCGGCCAGGCATCGGTGCGCACCACGCCGGCATCGCCGAACAAGGTGTTGATGAGCTGCGGGCCGTGCTCGCTGCCGCCGGTGAGGAGGATGAACTCGGCCCCCGCGCCGAGCAGGCGGGCAAGCGCTTCATCGAGGTCGTCCCCCGCCGGCACGGCGCCTTCGTCCCCTGCGCGGCCTTCGTCCAGGCCGTCCGCCCCGTCCTCATCGGCAACTCCAGCGAGCATGCACAGCTCGCGGCGGTCGGCCACCAGCAGCGTGGTCTGGGGCAGGATCAGATCGGCCAGCGCGGCCGCGATCTCCTCGCCCGCTTCGCCGAGCAGCGCCGCCGCATGCAGGGCCGGCTCGACCACCAGCGGCACCTCGGGGTAGTCGGACAGGATTTCGGCGATCGCGGCGATGTTTTCCACGCTGCCGCAAAAGCCGAGCTTGAACGCCCGCACCGGGATGTCTTCGAGCACCGTGCGGGTCTGCAGCACCAGCAGTTCCGGCTCGGACGACCACACTTCGTCGATCCCCCGGGTGTCGCGCACCAGCACCGCGGTCTGCACCGGCAGCGGGTGGCAGCCCATGCTGCCCAGGGTCAGCACGTCGGAGGCCAGCCCGCCGCCGCCGGTGGCGTCCCCCGCGGAAAGGCAAAGCACGGCAGGCGGAGTGTCCGGGATCGCGATCGGCATGGCAGGAAAGGCACCGCACGGCGTGCGCCAGCAAGTGCACGGCCCGGGGGTAGGCTTGAGTTAAGATCGAGCCGATTCTACCCCCAAGTCAGGTCGAAACATGGCGGACCAGCCCTACCGAACCTATATGTGCGCGATCTGCGGCTTCATCTACGACGAAGCCGCCGGCCTCCCCGAGGAAGGCATCGCCCCCGGGACGCGCTGGGAAGACATCCCCTCCGCCTGGAGCTGCCCCGAGTGCCATGCGCGCAAGGAAGATTTCGACATGGTCGAGCTCTGAGCGCGCCCCAAAACGGTTTCGCCGTTCCTGCCCCCGAGGGCGCAGGGAAACCCGCAACGGCCCGACGTGTTCTTGAGCGCCGACACGCCCGGGCCCTGAATACCGGCCCGGACGCGCCCCTTCAGCCCTGCAGCGCGCGCGCCATACGCGCCAGGGCCTCGTCCAGGATCGCCCGCGGACAACCGAAGTTGAGCCGCACGAAGCCCGCCGCGCCGAAGGCGGCACCGTCGGAGAGGCCGACCCCGGCGGCCTCGAAGAAGGCCGCCGGGTCGTCGATGCCGCGCGCGGCGCTCAGCGCGCGACAGTCGATCCAGCCCAGGTAGGTGGCCTCGGGCACGGCCATTTCCAGGCCCGGCATCGCCTCCACCGCGGCGAGGACGCGGTCGCGGTTGGCGCGCAGGTAGTCGAGCAGGGCCCGCCGCCAGGCGTCGCCATCGCGGTAGGCCGCCTCCGCCGCAACCATCCCGAGGACGTTGACGTGGGGCACGATGCCGCGCATCGCATGGCGGTAACGGCGGCGCAGCGCGGCATCGGGAATCACCGCGAAGGCGCAGTACAGCGCCGGAATGTTCCAGGTCTTGGACGGCGCCATCAGGGTGATCGTGCGCCGCGCCACCGCCTCGCCGAGGGCGGCGATCGGACGGTGCGGGCGCGCCTCGTCGAGCACCAGCCCGCAGTGGATCTCGTCCGCGCAGATCAGCAGGTCGTGACGCTCGGCGAATTGCGCCAGGCGGCGCAGCTCGCCGTCGTCGAACACCCGCCCCACCGGGTTGTGCGGGCTGCACAGTAGCAACAGCCGGGTGCGCGCCGTGCATGCCGCCTCCAGCCCCGCCCAGTCCCACTGCCAGCGCCCGTCGCGCAGCACCAGCTCGACGCGCTGCAGCACGCGGCCGGTGTTGGCGGGGGCGGCGAGAAAGGGCGGATACACCGGCGTCGCGGTGAGCACGCCGTCCCCCGCCTCGCCGGCCAGGCTGCAGGCAAGGTTGAAGCCGGTGACCACGCCCGGCAGCCACACCAGCCAGTCGACCTCGATCGCCCAGCGGTGGTCGCGCCACAGCCCCTCGACCACGGCGGCCTCGAGCGACGGCCAGGGGTCGGTGTAGCCGAACACGCCGTGGTCGATGCGCGCATGCAGGGCCGCGGCGACTGCCGGCGGCGCGGCGAAATCCATGTCCGCCACCCACAGCGGCAGCACGTCGCGGCCGGCATAGCGCCCCCACTTCTCGCCCGGCTGGCTGCGGCGGTCGATGAGGCGGTCGAAGTCGAAGGACGGTTCGGAGGACGGAAGCTTGGACATGGGATGGCGCAGGAACGGGTCGGGAGAAAGAAGAAAGGCGGGAAACCAAAGAAAGACGAGAAGGCCGGAAAAGAGGCCACGCACCGCTGGCGAGCGCCCGGGAAATGCCTCTCGAGGCACGCTGCGCAGTCGCACGGCAGTGCCCCCGAGGCACCTACTTTACCGCGAAGCCGCCCCCGGCTCCGCCTTTCCCGATTCAGGCTTTCAACACCCCGAAGCGGGCCAGGGTGCGCAGCCGCGCCTGGGCGTGGTCGACCACCGGCGCGGGGTAGTCGATCCCGATCCGGACCCCGGCGGCGCGCTGCGCCGCGGCGTCCAGGGTCCACGGCGCATGCAGGAAGCGCTCCGGCACCTGCGCCAGCTCGGGCAGGTAGCGGCGGATGAAGCGTCCCTCCGGGTCGAAGCGCTGCGACTGCGTCACCGGGTTGAAGATGCGGAACCAGGGTTGCGCATCGCAGCCGGTGGACGCCGCCCACTGCCAGCCGCCGTTGTTGGCGGCGAGATCGTAGTCGTTGAGCCGGGCGGCGAAATGACGCTCGCCGAGGCGCCAGTCGATGCCCAGATCCTTGACCAGGAAGGACGCGGCGAGCATGCGCAGGCGGTTGTGCATGTAGCCGCTCTGCTCGAGCTGGCGCATCGCCGCATCGACGATCGGATAGCCGGTGCGCGCCTCGCACCAGGCGGCGAACAGTCCGGGGGCCTCGTCCCAGCGCAGCCGCTCGCATTCCGGCCGGAAGCAGCGCGCCACCACCTGCGGGTGGTGCCACAGGATCATGTGGTAGAAGTCGCGCCAGATCAGTTCGGACAGCCAGGCCCGCGCGCCCTCGCTGCCGTGGCCGTGGGCGAAGGCGGCCAGCTCGCGGATCGACACCGTGCCGAAGCGCAGGTGGGTCGACAGATAGCTGACCCCCTTCAGCGCCGGAAAATCGCGCGCATCGGCGTAACGGTCGATGCGCGCGGCAAAGTCCTCGAACAGCGCGCGCCCGCCGCGCATCCCGGCCGGCAACGCCGATCCGGACAGGCCGGCAGGCTCGAAGCCGATCTCGGCGAGGGCCGGAATACGCTCGCCCGGTGCCTTCGGCGCGAGCCGCCCGGCCTGCCCTTCGATGCGCCAGGCATCGAGCGCACCGCCATCGGCGTCGAGCCGCTTCAGCCAGGCGTTGCGGTACGGCGTGAACACGCTGAAAGGCTTGCCGTCCCGGGTCAGCACTTCGTCGCGCTCGAACACGACCTGATCCTTGCAGTCGACGAAGCCGATCCCCTGCTCGGCCAGGCGCTGCGCCACCCGGCTGTCGCGCGCGATCGCCGCCGGTTCGTAATCGCGGTTGGCGAAGACCGCATCGACCCCGAGCTCGGCGGCAAGCCGCGGCACGACCTCCTCGGCGCGGCCGTGGCGCACCAGCAGGCCGCCGCCGCTGCCAGCAGCCCGGCACGACAGGGCGTCGAGCGCTTCGTCGAGCTCGACCACGCTGGCATGGATGAATTCGACCCGGCGATCCCGGCGCGACGGCAGCGCGTCGAGGATCCCGCTGTCGAACACGAAAGCGCAATGCACGCGCCCGGCCCGGCGCAGCGCATGGTGCAGCGCGGCATGGTCGAAATGGCGCAGATCGCGGCGAAACCAGACAAGAGCGGAAAGCATGGGGGCACCGAACGCGGCAAAAATTCCAGGAGTGGGCCAGCGGATTCGGGCAGCGCCCCGGAGGCTGGCAGGCAGCCATTATCCGCCACCACCCGCGCGGAATCGCGCAGCGCCTCCCCAACTAGACCGGCGATCGGCGTAAAATCGCCGCCATGGATACGCCGACGGCCAACTTCACCCACCACTTCCTGATCGCCATGCCCAACATGGCCGATCCCCATTTCGCGCGCACGCTCACCTATATCGCCGAGCACAACGATCAGGGCGCCCTCGGTCTCATCATCAACCGCCCGATCGACATGACCCTGGCGAGCCTGTTCGAGCGCATCGAGCTGCCGCTCGACGCTCCGGGCTTTGCCGGTCAGCCGGTGTATTTCGGCGGTCCGGTACAGACCGACCGCGGCTTCGTGCTCCATCGCCCGATCGGCGAATGGCATTCCACGCTGAAGGTCACCGACGAAGTCGGCCTCACCAGCAGCCGCGACGTGCTGCAGGCGATCGGCGCCGGCGGCGAGCCGAAGGACGTGCTGGTCACCCTCGGCTACGCCGGCTGGGCCGCCGGCCAGCTCGAGCAGGAGTTGCTGGACAACGCCTGGCTGACGGTGCCCGCCGACCTGCCGATCATTTTCGAGCTGCCCCCCGAAGAACGGCTCGCCGCCGCGATGCAGAAGCTGGGGGTCGATTTCACCAACCTCAGCGAGGTCGCCGGGCATGCCTGACGCGGCCGCCAGCCCTTCCGTTTTGCCCAGCCCTTCCGCTTTGCCCCGCCCCACCGCCCTCCCCGAGCGGGGCAGCGTGCTCGGCTTCGACTTCGGCCTGGCGCGCATCGGCGTCGCCACCGGCGAGCTCGAAACCGGCCACGCCAGCGCGCTGGCCACGCTGCACGAGGAATCGAACGACGCCCGCTTCGCCGCGATCGCCCGCCTCATCGCCGAATGGCGGCCGATGGCGCTGGTGGTCGGCCTGCCGGCCCACCTCGACGGCACCGGACACGCGCTCGGCGCCCGCTGCCGGCGCTTCGCCAACCAGTTGCACGGCCGCTTCGGGCTGCCGGTGTTCACGGTGGACGAACGCCTGAGTTCGGTCGCCGCCGACGACGAGCTCGCCGCGGCCGGTCTCAGGAACTGGCGCGAACGCAAGGCGCGGGTCGATGCCGCCGCTGCAAGACTGATCCTGCAAACCTTCCTGGACGCCCGCCGCAATGACCAACCTTGATGCCGAAGCACTGTGCCGGCAGCTCGCCGAGCAGATCCGCCCTCACCTGACGCCCGAGACCGCGCTGGTCGGCATCCATACCGGCGGCCTGTGGCTCGCCGAGCGCCTTCACCGCGAGCTGGGCATCGGCCCGCCGCTGGGCGCGATCGATGTCTCCTTCTATCGCGACGACTACGCCAGCAAAGGCCTGCACGCCAGCCCCCAGCGCACCGGCATCCCGTTCAACGTCGATGGGGCACCGGTGATCCTGGTCGACGACGTGCTGTATACCGGCCGCACCACCCGCGCCGCGCTCAACGAGCTGTTCGACTTCGGCCGCCCGGCCTCGGTCGAGCTGGCGGTGCTGGTCGACCGCGGCAACCGCGAACTGCCGATCGCCGCACGCTACTGCGCCTTCACCCTGCCCGAAGCGCTGCCGCGCGACCAGAACCTGGAGCTGCAGCGCGACGACGGCGGCCGGCTCTGCCTCGCACTCACCCAGACCCAACGCTGAACCCGAGGTACGCCCGATGCGCAACCCCCAGCTCAACCAGCACGGCGAACTGCAGCACCTGCTCACCCTCGACGGCCTGCCGCGCGCCATCCTCACCGCCATCCTCGACACCGCCGCGCCCTTCACCGAAGTGGCCGAGCGCGAGGTCAAGAAGCTGCCGCTGCTGCGCGGCAAGAGCGTGTTCAACCTGTTCTTCGAGAACTCCACGCGCACCCGCACGACCTTCGAGATCGCCGCCAAGCGCCTGTCGGCCGACGTCGTGAACCTCAACATCAACACCAGCTCGGCCGCCAAGGGCGAGAGCCTGCTCGACACCGTCGACAACCTGTGCGCGATGCAGGCCGACATGTTCGTCGTGCGCCACGCCGCCAGCGGCGCGCCGGTGCTGATCGCGCAGCACCTGCAGGCCACCGGGCGCGACCACATCCACGTCGTCAACGCCGGCGACGGGCGCCACGCGCACCCGACCCAGGGTCTGCTCGACATGTACACGATCCGTCATTACAAGAAGGATTTCAGCCAGCTGACGGTGGCGATCGTCGGCGACGTGCTGCACTCGCGCGTGGCGCGCAGCCAGATCGCCGCGCTGACCACCCTCGGCGTGCCCGAGGTGCGCGTGATCGGCCCCAAGACCCTGCTGCCGACCGAGGTCGAGCGCCTCGGCGTGCGCGTCTTCCACGACATGGGCGAAGGCCTCAGGGGTGTCGACGTCGTCATGATGCTCCGCCTCCAGAACGAGCGCATGAACGGCGCGCTGCTGCCGACGCCGCAGGAGTACTACAAGATGTGGGGCCTCACCGCGGACAAGCTCGCGCTCGCCAAGCCGGATGCAATCGTGATGCACCCGGGGCCGATGAACCGCGGCGTCGAGATCGACTCGGCGGTGGCCGACGGCGCGCAGGCGGTGATCCTGCCCCAGGTCACCTTCGGCATCGCCGTGCGCATGGCGGTGATGAGCATGCTCGGCAGCCACTGAGCGCGGACAGCACAGGCACAAGGATTCACCCATGAACATCCTGATTTCCAACGGCCGCGTCGTCGACCCGGCCAACCGCAGCGACCGCGTGCAGGACGTCTACATCGCCGACGGCAAGGTCGCCGCGCTCGGCCACGCCCCCGCGGGCTTTCGCGCCGAGCGCACGCTCGACGCCACCGGCCGGGTCGTCGCCCCCGGCTTCATCGACCTCGCCGCGCGCCTGCGCGAGCCCGGCTTCGAGTACCGCGCCACGCTCGAATCCGAGATGGAGGCGGCGATGGCCGGCGGCGTCACCAGCCTGGCGATTCCGCCCGACACCGACCCCGCGCTCGACGAGCCCGGCCTCGTCGAGATGCTGTGCTACCGCGCGAAGAAGCTCAACCGCGCCCACATCTACCCGGTCGGCGCGCTGACCCTGGGCCTCAAGGGGGAGCGCCTGTCGGAGATGGCCGAGCTGGTCGAGGCCGGCTGCGTCGCCTTCTCCCAGGCCAACGTGCCGATCGTCGACAACACCGTGCTGCTGCGCGCGCTGCAGTACGCGGCGACCTTCGACTTCCGCGTCTGGCTGCAGCCGATCGCCCCCTTCCTCGGCCGCGGCGGCCACGCCCACGACGGCGAGGTCGCCACCCGCCTCGGCCTCGCCGGCATCCCGGTGGCGGCGGAGACGGTGGCGCTGTACACCTACCTGCAGCTGGCCAAGCTCACCGGCGCGCGCCTGCACATCACCCGCCTGTCCTCGGCCGCGGGGCTGGCGCTGATCGAGCAGGCCCGCGCCGAAGGCATGGATGTCAGCTGCGACGTGTCGATCAACCACGTCCACCTGTCCGACATGGACATCGGCTACTTCAACGCCAACTGCCACCTCGTGCCGCCGCTGCGCAGCCAGCGCGACCGCGAGGCGCTCGCCCGTGGCCTGGCCGAGGGCCGCATCAACGCGCTGTGCTCGGACCACACCCCGGTGGACGACGACGGCAAGCAGGCGCCGTTCTCCGAATCCGAGCCCGGCGCCACCGGCCTCGAGCTGCTGCTGCCGCTGACCCTGAAGTGGGCCGCCGACGCCGGGCTGTCGCTGCTCGACGGGCTGGCCCGGATCACCTCGGACGCGGCGAAGATCGTCGGCATCACCAAGGCCGGCCACCTGTCGCCGGGCGCGCGCGCCGACATCTGCGTCTTCGACCCCGCCGCCCATATCGCCATCACCCGCGAACAGCTCAGGAGCCAGGGCAAGAACACGCCCTTCCTCGGGCTGGAGCTGCCCGGCAAGGTGCAGTACACCCTGGTCGAGGGGCAGGTGATGTACGAGGGCTGAGGCACGGCTCCCGCCACGCGGGATTGCTGCAGCTCCTGCCGGCAGGGCAAGAACTGCAGCGTGCGCCGCTCCCGCTGACGGGCGATCAGCCGCCGAACAGCAGCGGTGCGAAGCTGCCGCGCACCCCGGCGAGCAGCATCAGCACGATCTGCAGCACCAGCAGCAGCACCAACGGCGACAGATCGACGTTGGCGATGCTCGGGATCACCCGGCGGAAAGGGCGCAGGAAGGGCGCGGCCAGCCCGTGCAGCACCGGCGCCAGCGGCGCATGCGGGCTGACCCAGGACAGCACCGCGGAACCGAGCACGACCGCGATCAGCAGATACACCATCATCCGCAGCAGCTCGATCAGGCCGACCCCGGCCAGCCCGGCGGCGACCGCGGCGGCATTGCCGCTGAACGCCGCCCCGCGCAGGCTCAGCTCGAACGCCACCAGCAGCACCTGCACCAGCCAGGCCGGCAGCAGGCTCGCCAGGTCGAGTCCGAACACCCCGGGGATAACGCGGCGCAGCGGCCGCACCGCCCAGTCGGTGGTGGTGACGACGAACTGGCCGAGCTGGTTGCGGAAGGAAATCCGCTGCCACTGCATGTAGAAGCGCGCCAGCAGCATCAGGGTGATGAAGCTGGCGGCGACGTTGAGAATCAGCAGGAGGATGTTGGCCAGCATCGCTTAGTCCCTGCCGAGTTCGGCGCCCAGCGCGCGACCGCGCGCCGCGGCCGCGTGCACCGCCGCGACCAGCTCGTCGTGCCAGCCGGCCGCCGCCAGGCTGGCGAGGGCGGCCTCGGTGGTGCCCCCTTCGAGGTCACGTTCTGGCGCAGCACCGCCGGCGAATCCCCGGAATCGGCCGCCAGTCGCGCCGCGCCGAGCACGGTGTCGATCGCCAGCCGGCGTGCCCCGGCCTCGTCGAAACCGAGCGCCCGCCCGGCCGCCTCCAGTGCCTCGATGAAGTGGAACACGTAGGCCGGGCCGCTGCCCGAGATCGCCGTCACCGCATCCATCCGCTCCTCGTCGTCGGCCCACACCGTGCTGCCGACCGCGGCGAGGATGCGCCCGGCGGCCGCGCGCCCGGCCGCATCCACCGAAGGGTCGGCGTACAGCCCGGTGACGCCGGCGCCGATCAGCGCCGGCGTGTTGGGCATGCAGCGCACCAGCCGGGTGTAGGGCGCGCCCGGCGTCCCCAGCCAGCGTCCGAGGTCGGCCAGGCGCAGGCCGGCAGCGATGCTGATCACCAGCTGGTTCGACAGCCGGCCGGCGAGCGGGGCGAGCGCGGCCTTCATCTGCTGCGGCTTCACCGCCAGCACCAGGACGTCGCAGGCCAGCGCCGTGGCGTCGACGGCTTCCACCGCACGCACGCCGAAACGCGCCGCCAGCCGCTCGCGGCCTTCGGCGCCGAGTTCGATGACCTGGATGCCGGCTGCAGCGAAGCCGCGTTCGAGCAGCCCGCCGATGAGGGCGGAGGCCATGTTGCCGCCGCCGAGAAAGGTGATGTTCATGAATGCCCTTGTGAATGGAATGCCACGCCGCCGCGGTCGCGGGGCTCAGGCGGATTCGGAGGCGGCGAGCGGGCGGCGCCCGCCGAAGATCGCCGTGCCCACGCGCACGATGGTCGCGCCTTCGGCGACCGCCGCTTCGATGTCGTGGGACATGCCCATCGACAAGGTGTCGAGCGCCAGGCCTTCGCCGACGAGGCGCTCTTGCAGGCGGCGCAGCACGGCAAAGCGCGCGCGCAGCAGGGCGGGGTCGTCGCTCGGTTCCGGAATGCACATCAGCCCGCGCAGCCGCAGCCGCGGCAGCGCCGCGACCGCGTGCGCGAGTGCGGCCGCGGCGTCCGGTGCCACCCCGCTCTTGCTCGCTTCACCGCTGACATTGACCTGGATGCAGACGTTGAGGGGCGGCAGATGGACGTCGCGCTGCGCCGACAGGCGCTCGGCGATCTTCAGGCGGTCGATGCTGTGCACCCAGTCGAAGGCGTTCGCCACCGCGCGCGTCTTGTTGCTCTGCAGCGGACCGATGAAGTGCCATTCCAGGCCCAGGCCGCGCAACGCCTCGACCTTGGCGACGCCTTCCTGCACATAGTTCTCGCCGAAGGCACGCTGGCCGGCGGCGGCCGCCTCACGCACCGCAGCGGCGGGCCAGGTCTTGCTCACCGCCAGCAGGGCGACTTCGTCCGGCGCGCGGCCTGCGCTTGCCGCCGCCGCGGCGAGCCTCGCCCGCACGGCGCGCAACCGTTCCGCAATGCTTGTCATGCTTGTGGCCTTTTTGTTAGGAAAACCGCGCAAAAAGTATAGCATTGCGCACTCACCCCTCTTCCCGCCCGCAGCCGCCCGCACGAACCCATGGACATCACCGAACTGCTCGCCTTCGCGGTCAAGAACAAGGCCTCCGACCTCCATCTCTCGGCCGGCCTGCCGCCGATGATCCGCGTCCATGGCGACGTCCGCCGCATCAACCTGCCGCCGATGGAGCACAAGGAAGTGCACGACATGGTGTATGACATCATGAACGATGCGCAGCGCAAGCAGTTCGAGGAGAGCTGGGAGTGCGACTTTTCCTTCGCTGTCCCCAACCTCGCCCGCTTCCGCGTCAATGCCTTCAACCAGAACCGCGGCGCGGGCGCGGTGTTCCGCACCATTCCGTCGAAAGTGCTGACCCTGGAAGAGCTCAACAGCCCGAAAATCTTCAAGGACATCGCCAGCCAGCCGCGCGGCATCGTGCTCGTCACCGGCCCCACCGGCTCGGGCAAATCGACCACGCTGGCGGCAATGGTCGATTACGTGAACGAAAACGAATACGGCCACATCCTCACCGTCGAGGATCCGATCGAATTCGTCCATGAATCCAAGCGCTGCCTGATCAACCAGCGCGAAGTGCACCGCGACACGATGTCCTTCAACAACGCCCTGCGCGCGGCGCTGCGCGAAGACCCCGACGTCGTCCTGGTGGGCGAGATGCGCGACCTCGAGACGATCCGCCTCGCGCTCACCGCCGCCGAGACCGGCCACCTGGTGTTCGGCACCCTGCACACCTCGTCGGCGGCGAAGACCATCGACCGCATCGTCGACGTCTTCCCCGCCGCCGAAAAGGACATGGTGCGCTCGATGCTGTCGGAGTCGCTGCGCGCGGTGATCTCGCAGACCCTGCTCAAGACCAGGGACGGTCAGGGCCGGGTGGCGGCGCACGAGATCATGATCGGCACCCCGGCGATCCGCAACCTGATCCGCGAGAACAAGATCGCCCAGATGTACTCGTCGATCCAGACCGGCCAGAACGTCGGCATGCAGACGCTGGACCAGTGCCTGGCCGACCTCGTCCGGCGCAACATCGTGTCGGCGGCGGAGGCCCGGATGAAGGCGCAGAACAAAGACAACTTCGCCGGCTGACGGCCCAGGAGCTCGACCATGGAACGCGACCAGGCGCTCAAGTTCATGCACGACCTGCTGCGGCTGATGCTGCAGAAGAACGGCTCGGACCTGTTCATCACCGCGGGGTTTCCGCCCGCGATCAAGATCGACGGCCGCATCGTGCCGCAATCGAACCAGTTGCTGCAGCCCCAGCACACCGCCGAACTCGCGCGTGCAGTGATGAGCGACCGCCAGGCGGCCGAGTTCGAAACCCACAAGGAATGCAATTTCGGCATTTCGCCCACCGGCATCGGCCGCTTCCGTGCCAACGCCTACATCCAGCAGGGCAAGGTCGGGCTGGTGTTGCGCACGATCCCGCAGCGCATTCCCGGCTTCGACGAGCTCGGCCTGCCGCCGGTGCTGCGCGACATCGCCCTGGCCCAGCGCGGGCTGGTGATCTTCGTCGGCGGCACCGGCACCGGCAAGACCACGTCGCTCGCCTCGATGGTGGATTTCCGCAACGAGAACACCTACGGCCACATCATCACGGTGGAAGATCCGATCGAGTTCGTGCATGCACACAAGAACTGCATCGTCTCCCAGCGCGAAGTCGGCATCGACACCGAGTCCTGGGAAGCGGCGCTGAAGAACACCCTGCGCCAGGCCCCCGACGTGATCCTGATGGGCGAGATCCGCGACCGCGAGACCATGGACTACGCCATCGCCTTCGCCGAGACCGGCCACCTGTGCCTCGCCACGCTGCACGCCAACAGCGCCAACCAGGCGATCGACCGGATCATCAACTTCTTCCCCGAAGACCGCCGCCAGCAGCTGCTGATGGACCTGTCGCTGAACCTGCGTGCGATCGTCTCCCAGCGCCTGCTGCCGCTGAAGGAGCGCAAGGGCCGGGTTCCGGCGGTGGAGATCCTGCTCAACTCGCCGCTGATCGCCGACCTCGTGTTCAAGGGCAACATCCCCGAGATCAAGGAAATCATGAAGCGCTCGCGCGAGCTGGGCATGCAGACGTTCGACCAGGCGCTGTTCGGGCTCTACGAGGATGGGCAGATCAGCTACGAAGACGCGCTGCGCAACGCCGATTCGGTCAACGACCTGCGCCTGCAGATCAAGCTCCACAGCAAGCACGGCGACCGCGACGTCAACAACGGCATCCAGAACCTCGGCATCGTCTGAGTCCGGCCGGCGCTCACCGCGCGCGGGCCGCCGTCAGCTCGCGGCCGCCTCGTCGCCCTTGCGCCGGTTGCTGCCGGCAACCATGCGGTACTCGTACAGCCGGCACTCGAGCGCGCCGTTGAACAGCGGCGTGCGCCGGCTCGCTTTCAGCCCGATCCGCTTCGGCAGCTCGACGTCCGCACTGAAGAAGTAGCAGCGCCAGCCGCCCCAGCGCTGCTTGAGCGCATCGCCCAGCTGCGGATAGAAGGCGGCGAGCTCCTCGGCCTCGCCCAGGCGCACGCCATAAGGCGGATTGGCCACCATCACCCCTTCGGCCGCGGGCGGGGTGCGCTCGAGCAGGTCGGCACGATCGAGGCGGACGCAGTCGGCCAGCCCGGCCGCATCCAGATTGACGCGGCTGCGCCGCACCCACTCGCCGACGATGTCCGAGCCGAACAGCGGCAGCACCCGCGGCGCCTGGCGGCGGCTTTCGGCCGCACGCCGGACCGCCGCCCAGGTGCTGCGCTCGTGGTGGCGGAAGCGCTCGAAGCCGAAGCGCCGCCCCAGGCCGGGGGCGATGTCGAGCGCCATCATCGCGGCCTCGATGAGGAAGGTGCCGCTGCCGCACATCGGGTCGAGCAGCGTTTCGCCGGGCGTCCACCCGGACAGGCGCAGGATGCCGGCGGCCAGGTTCTCCTTCAGCGGCGCCTCCACCGCGGCCGGCTTGAAGCCGCGCTTGTACAGCGGCGCGCCGGAGGTGTCGATGTACAGGGTCGCGGTGTCCGCAGTGAGGAACAGGTGGATGCGCACCGCCGGATCCGCGGTATCGACGTTCGGCCGCCGCCCGGCAACGGTGCGGAAATGGTCGCAGACCGCGTCCTTGACCCGCAGGGTGATGAACTCCAGGCTCTTCAGCGGCGACTTCTGCGCGGTGACGTAGATGCGGATGGTGTCGTCGGCGGTGAACCACTTCGCCCAGGTCACGCTGTAGGCGAGCTTGTAGATATCGACCTCGGCGCGGTAACGCCCCTGCGCCACCCGCCACATCACCCGGGTGGCGAGCCGGCTTTCCAGGTTCGCGCGCTGACAGGCCGCCCAGTCCCCCTCCCAGCTCACCCCGCCGTGCAGCGGCTGCACCGTGCGCGCGCCGAAGCGGCCCAGCTCTTCCGCAAGCAGGGTTTCGAGCCCGCGCGGACAGGGAGAAAAAAACGTTTCGGCCATCGACGGCTCCGCCCCAGAAAAGAACCGGCATTGTACCGCCGGCTGCGAGCATCGCTTCCGCGCCGCACAAAAAACGCGGCCCTGCACCGAGCGGGTCCGCGCAGGGCCGAATCACCCGGGCCGAGGGAGGGAAAAGAGCGACCGGGGTGGAGCAAGGCGCCCGGCGCGCGCTCAGGAACCGCCCGGCTTGCCGGTCTTGGCCTCCTGGTACCAGAGCGCGTGATGTTCCTTCGCCCAGGTTTCGTCGACGACGCCGGTGCGCATCGCCTGGTAGGCACCTTCCACACCGAGCGTGCCCATGTAGATGTGACCGAAGGACAGCGCCAGCAGGACGATCGCCGCAACGGCATGGACGATGTTCGCGGTCTGCATGTCGCTGCGCCCCCAGCCGTAGTTCGGAAAGTCCATCACCAACCCGGAAACCACCACGATCAGCCCGAGAAGGGTGACGCCGATCCAGAACCAGGTCTTCTCGCCGAAGTTGAACCGCCCCGAAGGCACGTGCTCGCCGCCGAACAGGCCGCCGGCGCGGCGGATCCACACCCCATCGACTGCCTGCCAGAAGTTGTCGCGCACGAAGGTGAGGATCATCAGCACGATGAACACGCCGAACAGCGGGCCGACGTAGTTATGCACCAGCTTGCCCGCGGCGAGCAGCCCGCCCAGCGCACCATGGCCGAGGAGCGGCAACAGCACGTGCTTGCCGAACAGGATCGCCACCCCGGTCAGCGCCAGCAGCACGAAGCTGATCGCCGTGCCCCAGTGCACGAAGCGCTCGAAGCCGGAAAAACGCTTCAAGGTCCGCCCGCTCGGCGCTCCATGCAGCTTCATCGCGCCCTTCACCAGCCAGAACAGCAGGATCGCTGCCGGCACCAGGATCAGCAGCCAGCCGCCGTAGCGGGTCACCGGGCCGTTGCGCAGCTGACGCCAGGTGTTGCCTTCGCTCTGGATCAGGACCGCGGTCTCGGGGCCGCGCACCGTGGTCAAGTGCGCCTCCCCCGAGCGCACCGCCCGCCACACCGGCGCATTGTTGAGCGGGCGCTCCACCTGGCGCACGGCCTGCTCGGCCGCCGAGCTGCCGGGCGGTGGCTCGGCCGCCTGCAACGGCAGGGCTGCCGCCCACGACAGCATGAGCAGCAGCGCGGCGAACACGCCGCCCCCCAGGCCCCGCATGAAGAGGTTCCTCATGGTGCTCTCCTTACTGGATGCGGTTGTACTCGGACTGGTTGCGGCTGCGGCTCATCAGCGCCTTTTCCCAGGCCTCGCGGTCGCCGTTGAAGAGCGGCCCTTCCCATGGCCGGGTATCGGCCTTGCCCTGGTAGCGGCCCTGCTCGTACACGGTGACCTGCGCCTGCTCGCCGCAGGCCGACAAGCCCAGCGCGACCCCCGCCGCCAGTGCGGCGATCTTCAGCCGCCTCATCGTTCTCGTCCTCATGACTGGCCCTCCCGCTTGCGCTCGCGCTTTTGCTCGCCGCCGCCATAGGCGGCATCCCAGCCCCACACCTCGGCGCCGCCGCCGCGGCGCAGCACGCGCTCGCGGAAGATGTCGGCCACCACCGCGGCGTCGCCGGCGAGCAGCGCCTTGGTCGAGCACATCTCGGCGCACAGCGGCAGCTTGCCTTCGGCCAGCCGGTTCGAGCCGTACTTCTCGTACTCGGCCTGGGAGCCGGTCTGCTCGGGACCGCCGGCACAGAAGGTGCACTTGTCCATCTTGCCGCGCGCGCCGAACGCCGCCGGACCGTTGGGGAACTGCGGCGCACCGAACGGACAGGCGTAGAAGCAGTAGCCGCAGCCGATGCAGCCGTCCTTGTCGTGGAGCACCACGCCCTCTTCGGTGCGGTAGAACACGTCGGTCGGGCACACCGCCATGCACGGTGCATCGGTGCAGTGCATGCAGGCGACCGAGATCGAGCGCTCGCCCGGCACGCCGTCGTTCATCGTCACCACCCGGCGCCGGTTCACACCCCACGGCACCTCGTGCTCGTTCTTGCACGCGGTGACGCAGCCGTTGCACTCGATGCAGCGCTCGGCGTCACAGAGGAATTTCATCCGTCCCATTTCTTATTCTCCTCGTCCTCAAGCCTTGCTCACGCGGCACAGGGTGGTCTTGGTTTCCTGCATCATCGTCACCGAGTCGTAGCCGTAGGTGGTGGCGGTGTTGACCGCCTCACCGCGCACGATCGGCGCCGCGCCCTCGGGGTAGTGCTCGAGCATGTCCTTGCCCTGCCACCAGCCGGAGAAGTGGAAGGGCAGGAACACCGTGCCCGGCGCCACGCGCTGGGTGACCTGGGCGCGCACCTTGAGCTTCGCCTTGGTCGGCGACTCGACCCAGATGTACTCGCCATTGCGGAAACCCGCATCATTGGCGTCCTTCGGGTTCACTTCGGCGAACATCTCCTGCTGCAGCTCGGCGAGCCAGGGGTTGGAGCGCGTCTCCTCACCGCCGCCCTCGTACTCGACGAGACGCCCCGAGGTCATGATAAGCGGGTATTCACGGGAAATGCCGGCGAGCTTCTCCTGCATCGACTTGTACAGCGTCGGCAGGCGCCAGAACTTCATCTTGTCGTCGTGGGTCGGGTACTTCGCCACCAGGTCGGGGCGCGGCGAGTAGATCGGCTCGCGGTGCTGCGGAATCGGGTCGGGGAAGTTCCACACCACCGCGCGCGCCTTCGCGTTGCCGAACGGATGCATGCCGTGGTTCTTCATCGCGACGCGGATGATCCCGCCCGAGGCGTCGGTCTTCCAGTTCTTGCCTTCGGCCGCGGCCTTCTCGGCATCGGTGAGCTCGTCCCACCAGCCCAGCTTCTTCAGCAGCACGTGATCGAACTCGGGGTAGCCCATCTGGATCTCGGCACCCTTCGATGCCGAACCTTCGCCGGCGAGCAGGGACACGCCGTCCTTTTCCACACCGAAGTTGGCGCGGAAGTTGCCGCCACCTTCCATCACGTGCTTGGAGGTGTCATACAGGTTGGGGGTGCCCGGGTGCTTCATCTCCGGGGTGCCGTAGCACGGCCAGGGCAGGCCGAAATACTCCCCATCGCAGGGGCCGCCGACCGCGCGCAAGGTCTTCACGTCGAAGGTGTGCATGTTCTTCATGTGCAGCTTCAGGCGTTCGGGCGACTGCCCGGTGTAGCCGATCGTCCACGTGCCGCGGTTGATCTCGCGCAAGGTGTCGGCCATGTCCGGCTCGTCCCAGCCCTGGGCATCCTTGACCAGCTTGATGTTCTTGACGAATTCGTCGGCCCAGCCGAACTTCTTCGCCAGCGCGTACATGATGGTCTGGTCGGGCCTGGACTCGAACAGCGGCTCGATGACCTTCTCGCGCCACTGCAGCGAACGGTTCGACGCCGTCGCCGAGCCCTCGGTCTCGAACTGGGTACAGGCCGGCAGCAGGTAGACGCCGTCCTTCCTCACCATCGCTGCCATGCCGGCGGTGGCCGACGGATAGGGGTCGATCACCACCAGGGTGTCGAGCGCCTTCATCGCCTCGACCATCTCCGCGCCACGGCTCTGCGAGTTCGGCGCATGGCCCCAGTACACCACCGCACGCAGGTTGCCGGCGGGCTGGTCGATCAGCTCCTTGTTCTCGAGCACGCCGTCGATCCAGCGCGACACGGTGATGCCGGACTTCTCCATCAGCTCCTGCGAGACGTAGCGGCTCTTGACCCACTCGTAGTCCACGCCCCACACGCTGCACCAGTGCTTCCACGAACCGGTCGCCAGCCCATAGTAGCCCGGCAGCGAATCCGGGTTGGGGCCGATGTCGGTCGCCCCCTGGACGTTGTCGTGGCCGCGGAAGATGTTCGCCCCGCCGCCCGAAGTGCCGATGTTGCCGAGTGCGAGCTGGACGATGCAGGAGGCGCGCACCATCGCGTTGCCGATCGAGTGCTGGGTCTGGCCCATGCACCAGACGATGGTGGACGGGCGGTTCTCGGCCATCGTGCGCGCGGCCAGCAGCATCTGGTCCTCGGGTACGCCGCAGGCTTCCTCGACCTTGTCCGGGGTCCATTTCGCCAGCACCTCCTCGCGCACCTTGTCCATGCCGAAGACGCGATCGTCGATGTATTTCCGGTCTTCCCAGCCGTTCTGGAAGATGTGGTAGAGCAGGCCGAACAGGAAGGGCACGTCGGTGCCGGAGCGGATGCGGATGTACTGGTGGGCCTTGGCCGCGGTGCGGGTGAAGCGCGGGTCGACGACGATCATCTTGGCGCCGTTTTCCTTGGCGTGCAGGATGTGCATCATCGACACCGGGTGGGCCTCGGCGGCGTTGGAGCCGATGAACAGCATCGCCTTCGCGTTCTGCATGTCGTTGTACGAGTTCGTCATCGCCCCGTAGCCCCAGGTGTTGGCCACCCCCGCCACCGTGGTGGAGTGGCAGATGCGCGCCTGGTGGTCGCAGTTGTTGGTGCCCCAGAAGGACACGAACTTGCGCAGCAGGTAGGACTGCTCGTTGTTGTGCTTGCTCGATCCGATCCAGTACACCGCGTCGGGGCCGGATTCCTCGCGGATCTTCAGCAGGCGGTCGCCCACTTCGGTGATCGCCTGCTCCCAGCTGATCTTCTGGTACTTGCCGTCGACCAGCTTCATCGGGTATTTCAGACGGTGCTCGCCGTGGCCGTGCTCGCGGATCGCCGCGCCTTTTGCACAGTGCGCGCCGAGGTTGATCGGCGAGTCGAACACCGGCTCCTGGCGGACCCAGACGCCGTTCTCGACCACCGCATCGATCGCACAGCCGACCGAACAGTGGGTGCACACCGTGCGTTTCACCTCGGCCTCGCCGCTGCCACGTGCCGCGGCAGGCGCTGCGGCTTCGGCCGCACCGATCAGGGTGTACGGCAGCTGGGCGGCCAGCGCCCCAGCGCCAACGCCCAGGCCGGAGCGCTTCAGGAACGCGCGGCGGTCCAGGGTCCGGCCGAGGTGGCGGACGGCGCCGCCGCCCAGCCGACGGGCGGCGCCCGGCGCCGCACTCGCAGTCTTCTTCGTCAACATGCTGGCGTCCTCCTCAGAGCCGCGCCGTGCGGTAGTAATTGCGCCGGTGCGCGCTGTCACCCGGTACGGCGGCATTGCCCGCCGCAGCCGCTGCGTCGGCGGCAACCACGCCCCCGGGCACGGCCTGGCTCGCCGCAGCGGCCAGCGCCGCGGCCCCGGCAGCACCTCCGGCACCGGCCGCGATCAGGAAATTCCGCCGGGACAACTTCGTCTTGTCGTCTTTCATCCTCGCTCTCCCCATCGACAAACAGGCATGGCCGAAGCCATTCCGAACTCCGTCAACACCGCAGCGCACCCGCCGGGCGCGCTACCCGAAAATACGCCGCTCATCAGGCAGGCGCCTCCAGCATCTCGAACGCGGCGCGCTCGATATCGAGGAAGGCCTGCAGCAGGGCGCCGGCCCGTGAATAAAAATCCGCTTCCGGCTCCTGCGCCAGGGTCTGCGCCAGACGCGCATACCAGGGCGCGAGATGACGGCCGAAAAACTGCCGCTGGCGCGCGAGCCCGGCGGCGTCGGGCCCGGTGACGATCAGGTGACGCATGACTTCGGCGAGCGCGGCGACGTGGTCCTCGGTCTCGGCCACGCCCTGGCGCCGCCCCAGGCCCAGTTCGGCCAGATCGGCGCGCAACTCGGCGAGCGGCGCTTCCTGCAGGAAGCCGCTCAGGTACCAGGAGCCGTTGGCGATCACCCGCGGCTTGCCGACGCTGACGAAGAGCGTGTCGAACTCGTCGCGCACGGCCTGCAACGACGTCGTCTGCGCGGCGCTGCCAAGTGCCGACCAGGCCGACGGCAGCGCACCTTGGGCACCGCCGAGCACGCCCCCGGCCCGCGCCAGGGCGGCGAGCAGCACCGCATCGGGCGCGGCGTGGAAAACGCGGGCGAGCACGGCGTAGTGCTCGGCGCGGGCGCGGTCCTCGTCAGAGAGGGCGGGCGGAGGCTGAAGCTCGATCGCGGCGTTCATTCGGTGAGATCCCAGGCGTTGACGGCAGGCTCGGTGCTCATCATGTCGATCACCCGGCAGTCGCCGCACATGCGCAGGCGGGCGCGTTCGGCCTCGGTCGCGAACATGGCGTGGGCGGACAGGCGGGCGAGCATCGATTCGATCAGCGGCGCCGCCCCCATCGCCTTGCCGCAGCGCGTGCAGTGGAACGTCTCCGCCGCGCGCAGGGTGCGCGCACGCCGGGCCTCGTCGCCGAGCAGCAGGCGCGCCTCGAGGCCGAGCGCGGACTCCGGACAGGACGCAACGCACAGCCCGCACTGCAGGCAGTGCCTCTCGACGAACTCGAGGCGGAAGCCGTCGCTCGCGGCGCGCAGCGCGCCTGCCGGACAGGCGCCGGTACAGGCCATGCACAAGGTACAGGCGTCGGTCGCACGCACCTGGCCGAAGGGCGCGCCGGCCTCGAGCGCGATCGCCGCCGGCAGTCCGCCTTCGGCATCCGCGGCAGGCGCCCCGGCGACCAGATGGTGCAGGACCAGATCGAGCGTCTCGCGCTTTTTCGCCAGCAGGCGAAAACGCGCCGGCGCGGCGACGCCCGTCGCCGGCGCCCATGCCCACAGCGCGGACTCGAGCGCCGGCCAGTCGTCGGCGTCGTCCGCGTCGATGATGCGCAGGTGCTCGCCGGCGTAGCCGAGGGCGGTGAGGATGGCCTGGCCGTGCCCGGCCTGCCCCTTCAGCGGCGTGCAATCGTGGCTGCCGGCGGCGAGCACCGCCACCTGACAGGCACCCAGCGCCAGGCTGCCGAGCATCAGGTCGAGGCCGACCGCGTCCGCGCTCCACACCTCGACCGGAATCACCCGCGCCGGCAGGCCGCGCCCGCGGCGGGCGAGGCGCTCGATCACCGCGCCGCCCGCCTGCGCCGCGTAGAACAGCAGGCAGGCCGCCTCGCCACCGGCGCGCGCGTATGCCGCGAGCAGGGTCTTCACCCGCAGGCCGAGTTCGGCCACCGGCGGGTACTGGAAGCCGAGCGCCCCCGAAGGGCAGGCCGTGGTGCAGGTGCCGCAGCCCTTGCACAGATAGGGATCGACCGCGATCACATCGCCGTCGGCGCGGATCGCCGCGGTCGCGCACACGTCGATGCAGTTCGTGCACCCGGTCTTGCGCGAGCGGCTGTGGGCACACAAGGCGGCCTCGAAAGCGACGTAGCGCGGCTTGTCGAATTCGCCCACCAACTCGCCCAGGGCCTGCACCGCGAGCGCCTGGGCGAAGGGGTCGCGTCCCGGTGCGGCATAACCATCGGGGAGCTCGACGCGCTTGAGCAGCGGTTCGGCGCAGAGATCGAGCACCAGGTCGAAGCGCTCGCTGCGCGTCACTTCCTGACGGGCGAAGTCGATCGCACCGATCTCGCCGCAGGCCGCCACACAGGCGCGGTGGTCCCGGCAGCGGTCGAGTTCGACCTGCAGATCGAAGCCGATCGCCCCTTCCGGACAGGCCCTGACGCAGGCGTTGCAGCGCACGCACAGGGCGAGGTCGATCGGGTTGCGCTGCTCCCAGCTCAGCTCGAAGGCGCCCAGATGGCCGGACAGCGCCAGCGGCCGGCCCGACCACAGCGGATACGCATTCACCGCCGGCAGTTCGACGTCCCCCGCCCGCCCGGTGATCAGCAGCGCAGGCTCGAAACTGCCCTTCAGCCGCTCGGCCCAGCCCAGCGCCGCGCCCGCCTCGCCGACGATCAGCAGGCGGCGCCCGGCGCGCAGCTGCACCCCGGACACCGGCTCGGGTTCGGGCAGGGTGGTCGCGGCGGCGATCAGCGCGGCAAGCTTGGGCGTGGCCTGCGCCGACTCGGCCGACCATCCGGCGTGCTCGCGCAGGTTGAAGAAATGGATCTGTCCGCCCGCGTCGTGGGCGTCGGCGAGCGCGCCGAACAGTGCGCTCTGCTGGGTACAGGAAACGAAGACCTCGCGACCGGCGGCGAGATCACTTTCCACGACCCCCAGCTCGGCGCCGCACAGAGCGTGGTGGCACGCGACCGGCGCGCCCGCCGCGGCCAGGCGCCCGGCATCGAAGGCGCAGCTGCGGTTGCAGTCGCACAGGCGGACCACCGCAGCGGAGCCGGCAGCGGCGCTGACATGCGGGCTCAGTGCGGACGCTGGGTCGGGAGCGAAAGGAAGGTTGTGCATTGGCGATTCCATGAGCTTTCCTGATTCAAGCATTACGCAAGCCGGAATTTAAAAAACTGGATACCGGAAAAGTCTGCTGCAATCCGCTTTTTCAGCGCCCTATCCCCGCGGGCGCGACAATTTGTCGTTCAAGGTCCGTTTTGTCCCGCCCGAAATGCATCGCCCGCAGGGAACGGCGGTGCGGTGGAGCCCTCACCCTCGCCGTCCGGCTGCGGCGCAGCAGCGTCCGCTGCCGCACCCGCCTCCCGCTCCGCACCCGGACTGGCGAGCGCCGCGGCGGCGTGCTCGTCACCAGGCAGCACCGGCTGCGCCCGGGCAGGCGAGGCGCCCTGCAGCGCGATCGCGGGCGCTTCATTGGCGCGCAGCCACTCGCGCGCATGCCTGAGCTTGGCCATCGCCTCCGGGGCGATCGGATCGGGCTGCGAGTAGTCGCCAATGTAGATGTCGAGCCCGTCCATGCGGTTGAAATGGGGGTCGGAAAAAAGCTTGCGCAGGGCCTGGCGGCGCAAGGCCTCACCCACTTCCTCCTTCAGGAAGGCGCTGAAGTCGGAGGCCAGGGACAGCTCCTCGAGCGGCGGCAACGGATTGTCGGCGCGCTCGTCTGCCGGTGCCCCCCCGGCGCAATCGGCAACGCACGCTCCGGCATCGGCAGCGCACTCGGCCGCCGCAGCGGGCGGTGCGGCGGCGGCCGCCCCCGGGGGCGCATCGGAACTGGCGCCTGCCGCGACCGCGGCAAGCTTGCGCCGCGACCAGCGCGACAGGAAGCCGCCCGCGCTCATGCCTGCCCTCCGGGCCTCGCCCGGTCCTGAGCCAGCGGGTCGTTGCGCCTGAGCTTCCTGCGCGGTTCCGGCCGGTAGTGGGTGTTGACGAACTCGCCCACCCAGTCGGCGACTTCGCGCGACATCGGCACGCCATCGACCTGCTCGCCCGAATCCAGCCAGCGTGCCGCCTCGCCGTAGCTCACCGACACCGCCACCGGCAGCGCCAGTTCGCCCTCCCGGCGCCACATCACGAACACTTTGGGGACCGGTGCACTGAGGTTGCTGAAGTAGTTCTCCGCCTCGTCACGGAACAGCTCGAGGGCGAAACCGCCCACGCGCCATTGCCCCCGCCCGCTCTCGGCCAGGATCCGGCGCGGAGCCGGATCGGCCTCCTCGAAGGCCGGCACCACGCCAACCGCTTCCCAGGCCTCGTCGACCCAGGGGTTGTTCAGGCGGCGGCGCTCCATGACCACCGCGATCGGAAACTGCTTCATCGCACTCCACCCGAAAAAGGAGCGCACACAAGGTGCGCATCGAACGGCACCGGCCCGCTCTGTTCCGTACAGCATAGGCCGGGAGCGCCCCTTCCGCGATGCGGGATTCCGCCAACACCCGGCACCGACTCCCGGCAGCGGGTGTCCGCGCGCCGCCATCCCGCTACAATCGGTGCTCAGCCCCACCGAGGACGGCACCGATGAACGCCCATCTTCCCCTTCGCCCCGTGCTGAGCCGGGCCAGTCGCCCGCTCACCGTCGAGATTCCTGCCGTGGATGAGCACGGCACGACCGTGCCGACCCCGATCGCCGGTGAACACCCGCTCACGCTCTATGTCGACAAGCGCGAGATCGTCACCCTGATGACGCTCGGCGCCGCCCCCGAGGCGCTCGCCATCGGCTGGCTGCGCAACCAGCGCCTGGTGCAGAGCCTCGACGAGATCGCCGCGGTGCAGGTCGACTGGGAGGTGGACGCGGTCGCGGTCACCACCCGCGGCGGCCTGCACGACGCCGACGAAAAGCTCGGTAGCCGCACCGTGACCACCGGCTGCGGCCAGGGCACGGTGTTCGGCGGGCTGATGGACGAGATCGACCAGCTCCGCCTGCCCGGCGACCGCAGCTTCGGGCAATCGACCCTGTACGCGCTGATGGAGGCGGTGCGCCACCACGAGTCGATCTACAAGCAGGCCGGCGCGGTCCACGGCTGCGCGCTGGCCCGGGCCACCCCCGGCGGTTGCGAGATCCTGATGTTCTTCGAGGACGTCGGCCGCCACAATGCGGTCGATGCGATCGCCGGCCAGATGTGGCTCGACGGCGTGGACGGCGCCGGCAAGATCTTCTACACCACCGGCCGGCTGACTTCGGAAATGGTGATCAAGACCGCGCAGATGGGCATTCCGGTCCTGGTGTCGCGCTCCGGCCTGACCCACATGGGCTGGCAGATCGCACAGAAGATCGGCCTCACCATGATCGGCCGCGCCCAGGGCAGGCACTACCTGCTGTTCACCGGCGCCGAGCATTTCCGGCGCGATTAGCCTCCCTGTGCAGCCGCTCCCACAGCGGACCCCACGACCGCTTCCATTTCGCCGCTCCGATCGATCTCCTCGATGAACACGACCATGCAGACCCAGGACCACACTTCGCCACAGAACCCCACGCCCCGCCCCGCCGCGCGCAGAATCACCGGCGTGCTCCTCGCCGGTGGCCAGGGCAGCCGCATGGGCGGCGTCGACAAGGGCCTGGTCGAGCTCGCCGGCCGGCCGATGGCCGCCCACGCGCTCGAACGCCTCGCCCCCCAGGTCGACGAGCTGCTGATCAACGCCAACCAGAACCTCGACACCTGGGAGGCGTTCGGCTACCCGGTGTTCGGCGACGACGTCGGCGGCTTCGCCGGCCCCCTCGCCGGCCTCCACGCGGCGCTGGTCCGCGCCCGCCACCCGCTGGTGGCGACCGCCCCCTGCGACTCGCCATTCCTGCCCGCCGACCTTGTCGCCCGGCTCGCCGCCGCGCTCGACGCAGCCGGCGCCGAGCTCGCGGTGGCGAAGACCTTCGACCAGGCCCACCCGGTGTTCTGCCTGTGCCGGCGCGAGCTGGCCGCCCATCTGGGCGCTTTCCTCGCTGCCGGCGGACGCAAGATCGACCGCTGGTACGGCAGCCTGAAGGTGGTCGAGGTCGCGTTCGACGACCAGGAAGCGGCGTTCCGCAACATCAACACCCGCGCCGAGCTGGCCGACGCGGCGAAGGACCTGCCCGCCACCGATGACTGACTCCGCGTCCGTACCCGGCAAGCCCGGGGGGGCCGCATCGCCGCCGGACACGCACGACGCCACCACCCCGCCACATGCGGCCTGCTTCACCGCGCGCGAAGCCGCTGCCTACCTCCACCTCAACGAGAAAAAGCTCTACGAACTCGCCAACCAGCGCGAACTGCCGGCGGCGCGCGTCGGCGGCAAGTGGCTGTTTCCACGCGCCCTGCTGGAAGAATGGGTGCTCGAGCAGGCCCACGGCGGTGCGCTCACCGACCGCCTGCTGGTCACCGGCAGCGACGACCCCCTGCTGACGGCTGCCATCGCTGCACTGGGCGCGGACCAGGGTGCCGACAGCTGGATCGCCTACAGCCCGACCGGCACCCTGCCCGGGCTGGAGCGGCTCGCCCGCCGCCGCGCCGACGCTGCCGTGCTGAACTGGGGCGCGGTCGAGCACAGCGCCCGCCAGCACCTCACCTTGCTCCACCGCTTCGGCCCCCACCGTCAGTGGGCGCGGGTCCGCCTGGCGCTGCGCGAGCAGGGCGTGCTGCTGCGCCCCGGGCTGAAGGCCGACGGCCTCGGCACCCTGGCCGGCTTCGACTACCGCTGGGCGATGCGTCCGCCCGGCGCCGGCACGCAGCACTTCCTCGAGTCGGCGCTGCCGGGCACCGGCCTCACCCTGGCCGACTGCTCGGTGAGCACCACCGTGCCCAGCGAGCGCCAAGCCGCCGCCCTCCTGGTGCGCGCCGAAGCCGACTGCGCCCCTGGCAGCCGCGCCGCCGCGACCGAGTTCGGCCTCGGCTTCCTGTCCCTGGGCTGGGTCGCACTCGATCTCGCGCTGCCGCGCCAGGTCCTCTTCCGCCGCCTGTTCCAGAACCTGCTGCGCGCCTGCGGCAGCACCGCATCCCGGGCGCTGGCCCGGCGCCTGGGCGGCTACGAGCTGTCACCGCTGGGCGAAGTCGCCGGGCTGGACTGAACGCCCGCCGGCACCGGGATCAGCGGCCGAGATAGGCGATGATGAAATCGGCGACCTGCGCCGGATCGTTGATGTCGAGCTGGGGCAGCGCGGTGGCGAGCGGCGCATCGGTGGCGACAGCGACGATGTGCGGGTCGCCGGGAAACAGCAGCGGCTCGCCGACCACGGCGCGGCGCACTTCGATCTTCGGGATCGGCGCGCGCTTGAAGCCTTCGACCAGCACCAGGTCGCAGTCGCCGAGCTTGCCGAGGAGCTCGTCGAGGCTGGCCTCGGGCGCGCCGCGCAGCTCGCGCGTCAGCGACCAGCGCTGATCCGAGCTGACCAGCACCTCGCGACAGCCGGCCTGACGGTGACGCCACGAGTCCTTGCCCTCGTGGTCGATGTCGAAGCGGTGATGGGCGTGCTTCACCAGCGACACCGCCAGCCCACGTGCGCTCAATACACCAACCACCTGCTCGACCAGCGTGGTCTTGCCGCTGCCGGACCAGCCGGCGAATCCAATCACGTTCATGTTGTCCAGTCTGTCCTTATGTTCCGGTTTCAGCCGCGCGCGCAAGGCGCAGCCACTTCGTTGCGGTACTGCGGTTCGGCGAGCAGGTGCACGGTAAACGCGCTGCCCGCACCGGGCGTGCTGGCGACGGTGATCCGCCCGCCGTAGCGCCCGATCAGGGTATGGCTGATCGACAGGCCCAGTCCGGTGCCCTGCCGCTTCCTGGTGGTGAAGAAGGGGTCGAAGATGCGGTCGAGGTCTTCGGCGCGGATGCCGATACCGCTGTCGCGCACGGTGATGCGCACCCCGGGCAGATCATCCGTCGGATCGACGTCGGCCGTCTCCAGGCGCAGGCTGCCACCGTCGGGCATCGCCTGGACGGCATTCACGATCAGGTTGATCAGCACCTGCTGCAACTCCTGGAGGTTGATCTGGACGCGCGTGCGCGCACTCAGCACCTGCTCCACCCGCACGTCGTGACGCGACAGGTGCGGACGGGTCAGCACCAGGCAGTCGGCAAGCGCGGCATTGACATCGACCGCCGCGACATAGCCGGCAAACTCGCCCGGGCGGGCGAACTGCAGCAGCTTGGTGACGATCAGGCGGATGCGATGCACCTGCTCGTGGATCAGGCGGATCTCGTTGGCGACCGGCTGCGCGGCGGCGCCGAGCTCCTCGCGCAGCAGATCGAGGTTGCCCTGGATCACCGCGGTCGGGTTGCTGATCTCGTGGGCGACGCCGGCGGTCAGCTCGCCGATCGCCGCCAGCTTCTCACTCATCACCAGCTGGCGCTGGGCGGTGCGCAAGGCCTCGTTGGCCGCGGCGAGATCCGCGGTGCGCTCGGCCACCCTGCGGTCGAGCGAGGCGTTGAGCGCCCGCAGCTCGGCGCGCTTGTCGGCCAGGGTGTCGAGCAGGCGATCGAAGCCGGCGGCGAGGCGGTCGAGTTCGTCGCCACTGCCGATGTGGCGCACCCGCGCCGCCTCCTCGCCGGCGCCGACGCGCTCGATGGTGGCATGCATGCGCTCGATCGGGCGGAAGATGCTGCGCGCCCAGCGCAGCGTCAGCACCGCGCCGGCGAGGCTGATCAGCAAGGAGACCGCCCCAGCGACGAGCAGCGCGGTACGCTTGGCGGCGCGAAACGGCGCCTCCAGGAAGCCGACGTAGAGCATGCCGACGCGCTCACCGCGGCTGTCGACCACCGGTTCGTAGGCGGATACGTACCAGTCGTTGACCACGAAGGCGGTCTCCAGCCAGGTTTCCCCCCGCTCCAGCACCTGTCCGCGCACCTCGGCCGAGACCCGGGTGCCGAGGGCACGCACGCCCTCGAACAGGCGCACGTTGGTGGCGATACGGACATCGTCGACGAACAGGGTCGCCGTGCCTTCGCTGCCTGTCGGCAGGGTGCCGGCGCGGTACACGATGGCGTTGATGGTGTCGATGAAGTCGAGATTGCCGTTGAGCAGCACTCCGCCCTCGAGCACCGCGATCTGCCGTCCGCCATCATCGTAGACCGGCGCCGCGGCATGGATCAGCAACCCGCGCTCCTCCTCGCGGCGCGGGTCCGGCCGCGCACGCGCGGTGGCCACCAGCGGCAGGCGCGCGCGTGCGCGCAGCGCCGGGTCGATCGCCGCCAAGGCCTCGGGCCCGGCGCGCTCGATCGCGCTCGCCGCCGCAGCGCGCACGGCCTGCGCCACCACTGGCCAGGTGCCGCGTTCGGCACCGGGTTCGAGCGCGGCCGAGGAGTGCAGCACCCGGCCCTCGGCATCGAGCAAGTTCAGGAAGTCGAGCGCCAGCCGTCCCTGACCGGCTGCGAGCAGCGCCGGCAGGCGGCCCTCGGCCAGCGCCAGTGCCAGCTCGTGCGAGGCCGCCAGCCCCTCCACGCCGCCGCCCACGCCGTCGATCACGCGCGCGAAATAGCCGTGCGCGGCAGACAGGTCGCTGTTGACCCGCGACGCCATCAGGCGATGGTAGTAGAGCTCCCCCGAGTACCACAGCAGCCCCATGATGATCGGGAAGCCGAGCAGCAGCGGCGCGAGCACCAGACACAGCAGCTTGGCGCGCACCGAGCGCCGCACCGCGTCACGCGCGCGCCCCCACGCGCGGCCCGGCGCGGCAGGGCGGAGCGGCAGCGCAGTCACCGCGCACGCCCCGCGCCGCGTGCACGAGGCCGCCCGCAGCCACGGCGGCGGCTCATCGAGCGCGAAGGAAATGCCGCATGCGCCAGTCGTGCCAATCGTCGCTCCCCGGGTGCGCGGCTCAGGCGCGCCGCGCGAGCGCGGGAGCACCGGCGCCCGCCGCCGCCCCCCACTCGGCGAACTTGCGCTCCAGCGTCTTGCGCGACACACCGAGACGGCGCGCGGCCTCGGTCTTGTTGCCGTGGCAGGCCGCGGTGACGCGCTCGATATGACGGCGCTCGAGCTCGGCCAGGCTCAGCTCGAGCTCCCCCGCAGGCAGCGGCTGCGGCGCGGTCGCGGCCCCCGACGGGGCATCCGGGAAACAGCCCAGGATCATCGAGCGCTCGACGTAGTTGCGCAGCTCGCGCACGTTGCCCGGCCACGGGTAGGCCGCCAGCCGGGTGACGACTTCATGCGACAGCGGCAGCGGCGCGACGCCGAGCTGAACCGCCAGCTGCGGCATGAAGTGGCGGATCAGCTCGGGGATGTCCTCGGCGCGCTCGCGCAGCGGCGGGATGCGGATATCGACGACGGCGAGGCGGTAGTAGAGGTCCTCGCGGAAGCGTCCGGCCCGGACCTCGGCGGCGAGGTCGCGGTTGGCCGCGGCGATGATCCGGACATCGACCGAAACCTCGCGCTCGGAACCGACCGGGCGCAGCTTGCGCTCTTCGAGCACGCGCAGCAGCCGGGTCTGCATCGGCAGCGCCAGTTCGCTGATCTCGTCGAGGAACAAGGTGCCGCCGTGGGCGTAGTAGAACAGCCCGTTGCGGCTCTCGCTGGCGCCGGTGAACGCCCCCTTGACATGGCCGAAAAGCTCGCTCTCGATCAGCTCGGAGGCGATCGCCGCACAGTTCAGCGGCACGAAGGGGCGCTGCGCGCGCGGGCTGGTCTGGTGCAGCGCGCGCGCCGCCACCTCCTTGCCCGAGCCCGATTCGCCCTGCAGCAGGACCGTGCTGGGCATCTGCCCGACGCGGCGGATCAGGCCGCGCAGCTGCTCGATCGCTACCGAGTGCCCAACCAGGCCGATGGGGTCGACCGCCAGCCCGGCCAGCTCGCGGCGCAAGACGAAATTCTCCCGGCTCAGGCGGGCGCGCTCGAAGCAGCGCTTGATCGAATTCAGGATCTGGTCGACGCGAAACGGTTTCAGGATGAAGTCCGAGGCACCGCCGCGCAGGGCATCGATCGCGGTTTCCATGTCGGCGAACGCGGTCACCAGGATCACCTCGCCACCGTAACCGTGCTCGCGCAGCTCGTGCAGCCACTCGATGCCGGATTTGCCGGGCAGCGCGATGTCGAGGATCAGCAGATCGAAGTGCAGCCGCGCCATCAGCGCCGCGGCATGCTCGGCGTCGGCGACCGCCTGCACCATGGCGCAGCGGCGCGCCAGGGTGCGCTCGAGGAAGTTGCGCATGCCCTCCTCGTCATCGACCACCAGCACCGAATAGGCCTGCCAGTTGTAATCCGCCAGATCGACCGGCTTGTCGGCCGTCCCTGCTGTCTCGTGCAGCATCCGCCCTCCTCTGTCTGCCGTTGTTCCTCCTGCCGGCGGGGCCTCCCCCGCCCGCACCGCCTCCTCGTCCCGCAGCCGCCGGCGCTAGAACGGCTTCAATACCACCAGGAACACGACCACGAACAGTACCAGCACCGGAATCTCGTTGAACACCCGGTACCAGACGTGGCTCCTGATGTTGCGCCCGGCGGCGAAGTCGCGCAGCAGCCGGCCGCAGTACAGGTGGTAGCCGATGAGGCCGACGACCAGCGCGGTCTTCAGGTGCAGCCAGCCGCCGGTGAAATCGTAGCCGAACCACAGCCACAGGCCGAGGGCGACGGCGAGGATGCCGAGCGGGGTCATGAAGCGGTACAGCTTGTGCTCCATCAGTGCCAGGCGCGCGCGGGTGGTTGCATCGTCGGCCATGGCGTGGTTGACGAACAGCCGCGGCAGGTAGAACAGGCCGGCGAACCAGCTCACGACGAAGATGATGTGCAGTGCCTTCAGGGTCAGCATGTGGGATTGTGCTCCGCAACGGGATCGGAAAAGGGTGCCGGCCGCGCGGCGAGGCCGGCGGCGACCGTCGGGTAGCGCAGGCGCAGGCGCAGCTCCCGCTTCAGCCGGCGGTTGTCGAGGCGGCGCGACTCGCTCATGAAGGACAGCGCCAGCGCCGACAGGTGCTCGGCGATCACCGCCCGCCCCAGCCGCGGCGGATGCGGCAGGCCGCAGGCATCGGCGACGGCATCGAAATACTCGCCCATCTTCAGCCCGGAATCGTCGCTGGCGTTGTACACCCGCCCGGAGCGCGCGCGAAACAGCGCCAGGCAGGCGATGCGGGCGAGATCGTCGGCGTGGATGTGGTTGGTATGGACGTCGTCCGCGGCCGCGAGCACCGGGTCGCCACGGCGCAGGCGCTCGAGCGGCAGGCGCTCGGCGGCGTAGATGCCGGGGGCGCGCAGGACCGCCACCCGCACCCGGCAACGCCGGCCGAAGGCGCGCAGGCGGGACTCGGCATCGACCCGCCGCCGCGCACGCGCGGTACGCGCCCGGCAGGGCCGGGTTTCATCCACCCGGGCGCCCGCGCAGTCGCCGTAAACCCCTGTCGTGCTTATGTATACCACCCCCTGTGGTAGACTCCGCCCCGCCGCCAGCGCCGCCACCAGGCGCTTCGTGCGGGGATCGCCCTCCCCGCTCGGGGGCGGCGGCGCGAAGTGCAGCACGGCCTCGGCCAGCCCCGCCAGCCGCCCCAGGCTGCGACGGTCGTCGAGATCGGCCCGCAGCGGCACCGCACCGGCCGCACGCACCGCCGCCCCGCTTTCGCCGCGGCGCACGAGTGTGAACACGCGAAAACGTCGCACCAGCCAGGGCAGGGCACGCAACGCGACGTCACCACTGCCGACGATCAGGATCCTTTTCATTTTTCAATTATCTCACGCACCATGAAACATCGGATTTCACTTCAGCCGGGCGACCACCACTTCGATGCTGCCGACGGCCAGACCGTGCTCGAAGCCGCGCTCGCCGCCGGGCTGCGGCTGCCGCACAGCTGCCGCGACGGCGTCTGCGGCGCGTGCAAGGGCAAGGTGCTGGCGGGCGAAGTGGACCACGGCCACCCTGCCGCAGGCGCGCTCAGCGCCGCCGAGCGCGCCGCCGGCCTGGCGCTGTTCTGCTGTGCCCGGCCGCGCTCCGACCTCGTCGTGGAAGCGCGCGCGATCGACCGCCCGGGCGCCATCCCGGTCAAGCGCCTGCCCTGCCGCGTGCACCGCATGCAGCGCCTGGCCGACGACGTGATGCTGATCGAGCTCAAGCTTCCGGGCAGCGAAATCTTCGATTTCCGCGCCGGCCAGTACATCGACATCATGCTCGCCGACGGTCAGCGGCGCAGCTTCTCGATCGCCAACGCCCCGCACGACGCCGGCCACCTCGAACTGCACGTGCGCCGCATCGACGGCGGCCGGTTCACCGCTCACGTCTTCGAGACGATGAAGGAAAAGGACATCCTGCGCCTCGAAGGCCCGCTCGGCGATTTCTGGCTGCGCGAGGATTCCGCGCGCCCGATCGTGCTGCTCGCCGGCGGCACCGGCTTCGCCCCGATCAAGAGCATCGTCGACCATGCGATCCACATCGGCATCCGCCGCCCGATCAGCCTGTACTGGGGCGCCCGCACCCGCAGCGGGCTCTACCTGGACGCCCTCGCCCGCAGCTGGCACACCGCCCTGCCCGGCCTGCGCTATGTCCCGGTGCTCTCCGACGCCCCCGCCAGCGACGGCTGGGACGGCCGCCGCGGCCTCGTGCACCAGGCCGTGCTCGACGATTTCACCGACCTCGGCGGCCACGAGGTCTATGCTTGCGGGGCGGCGGCGATGATCGAGGCGGCGCGCTCCAGCTTTTGCACCACCCGCAACCTGGACGAAGACGCCTTCTTCGCCGACGCCTTCACTTTCGCCCCGCAGACACACTGAACCGGAGCCGGAGCGCCCGATGTCCCACACCACCCTGCTGACCCGCGAACCGGTCGTCAACAAGAATCACGCGATCACCGCGAACCGCCTCATCGCCCACGGTCCCAGCGTTGCATCGGTGGTTGACGCCCTGGCCGCGCAGACCGAAGTCTGGCCCCGCCATCACCCCGTTTTCCTCAGCCTCGGCGAGCTCGTTCCCACTTCCGAGCTGATGGCCTGGTCGATGCCTGAAAACGTCACCATCGAAATTCCCGCGCAAACCCTGTCCAACCCGCACACCCGGGCGCTGATGAGCCGGCTGCGCGACGACGGCATCGCGATGTGCCTGAGCTGGTTCACCCCGGACACCTCCCTGCCCGCCCATTTCGACTGGCGCTTCGTGCTGATGGACGCGCGCAGCCAGCCGCTGCCCGCCGGCTCGCCGGGCTTGACCCTGGCCTGGGGGCTGGCCGACGTCAATGCGTTCCGCCAGGCGGTGGACGCGGGCTTCGACGGCGCCTCGGGCTGGTTCTTCCAGCACGCCAACCCGCCGGCCCGGACCCTCAAGCCGGGGCACGCGCAGATCGTCCGCCTGCTCAACCTGGTGCGCAGGAACGGCGACATCCGCGACATCGAGGCGGTGCTCAAGCAGGACCTGGCCCTGTCGTACAAGCTGCTGCGCTACATCAACTCCGCAGGTTTCGGCCTGATGTACGAAATCCAGTCGTTCCGCCACGCCGTCAACATCCTCGGCTACGACGCCCTCAACAAATGGCTGTCCCTGCTGCTGGTGACCGACAGCCGCGATCCGCGCGCCCCGGCGCTGATGCAGACGGCGATCACGCGCGGGCGCTTCATGGAAGAGGCGGCCGCCGCCTACGTCGACGCCAGCGAGCGCGACAACCTGTTCATCACCGGCGCGTTCTCGCTCCTCCACGTCCTCCTCGGTACCTCCATGCAGGCCCTGCTCGACAAGCTGCACCTGCCCGCCAGCGTCAGCGATGCACTGCTTCACGATTGCGGTGAGTTCGCCCCCTACCTGCGCCTTGCCAAAGCCTGCGAAAGCCTCGACGGCAGCGCGCTGGCCGCACTCGTCGGCGAACTTGGCCTCAGCCTCGAAAGCATCAACCGCGCCCAGCTCATCGGCGTGGACTTCGCCGACAGCCTGCAGGCATAAGCCGCAGCGCCCACCGCGGGCGGACGCGCGGCATGGATGAAAAAGGCCGGCTTGCGCCGGCCTTTTTCATCCCCCGGGGAGTGCTTGCGGCCTCCCGGGTGCGCAGCTTACTTCTGCGACAGGATCCACGCCACGAGCGCCTTCGCATCGGCGTCGTTCACCTGCGGGTTGGGCGGCATCGGGATCTGGCCCCAGGCGCCGACGCCGCCCTTCTGCACCTTGGTCGCCAGCATGGCGGCCGCATCGGCCTGGCCGGCGTACTTGGCGGCGACATCCTTGTAGGCCGGGCCGACCAGCTTCTTGTCAACCGCGTGGCAGGCCATACAGTTCTTGGCTTTCGCCAGGTCGGCCGAGGCGAATGCCGGAGCGGTGGTCAGGAGGCCGGCGGCAACGGCTGCAGCAACGAAAAGCTTCATCTTCATTTCCTCATGGTGTTGGTGTTGATTGCGATCATCGACATGACGACCTGGTGCGATCGTCGTCATCAGGAGCAAGGCACGGCTGCCATCGCTTCACCTGGACGACAAGACCGATGAAAACGCTACCGCCGGGAGTGCGACAGCCGGCAGTCTTGTCGATAACCGATCTTAAACCAGCCTCGGAAGCTTGCCTATGCGGCGTGCCATGGCGAAATCCCCTGTTGCGCTTTACAATCCTGCCCCCCTTCCGGCGCAACCCCGCCACGCCGCCGCCTCATTGCCGCACCTCCATCGCCTCGTCCGGCCTCAGCCCGGCGTGGCTGGCGCGGAACGGATTGATGTCCACCCCGCCGCGCCGGGTGTAGCGCGCCCACACCGCCAGCTCGCGCGGCCGGCAGCGCGCCAGCAGGTCACAGAACATGCGCTCCACGCACTGCTCGTGGAACTCGTTGTGGGCGCGGAAAGACACGATGTAGCGCAGCAGGCCCTCGCGATCGATCGCGGCCCCGGTGTAGCGCACCACCACCATGCCCCAGTCGGGCTGGCCGGTGACCAGGCAGTTCGACTTCAGCAGGTGCGAATACAGCGTCTCGCTCCGCTCGGCGCCAGCGGCACGCAGGAAACCGGGCTCGGGCTGGTAAGTATCGATGTCGATTTCCAGCCCATCGAGGCAGACACCCTGCGGGTAGCCGGACGCGCGCTGCGGGCGCAGCGCCAGCGGCGTCACGGCAACGCCGACCTCGGCGCCGGCGGCCGCGGACAGGTCGCGCACGATCCGCGTGCGCACATCCTCGGTCGCGGCGAAGCGCTGCTGGTTGAACGAATTCAGGTAGAGCTTCAGCGACTTCGATTCCACCAGCCGCGGCGAAGCCGCCGGCACGCGGAATTCGCCCAGCGCCACCACCGGCTTGCCGCGCGCATCGAGCCAGGACAGTTCGTAAGCGTTCCACAGGTCTTCGCCGACGAACGGCAGCGCCGCGGGACGCAGACCGAGCTCATCGCGCTTCAACTGACGCTCGATCGGAAACAGCAGCTCGGGCGCATAGGTGTCGCGGTAGGCGACCGCTTGCCCGAGGAGCGAGGTTTCGGCGCCGTGGCGGGGGCTACGGGGCCGGCTCATGCGGGCACGCCCGGACGCGGCGGAAGCCGCAGCGGAGCGAACAGCGCGGCCAGATCGAGATGCGCTTCGAGCGCGTCGGCGAGGCGCTCGAGATCGGCCTCGCGGCGCGCCGCCAAATCGACCAGGGTGAGGCCACCGTCCCCGCCATCGGCGCGCAGCCCGGCCCAGGCAAGCAGCGCCGCGAGCGCACCGGGCGCATCGAACAGGCCGTGAACGTAGCTGCCCAGGATCTGCCCGTCCGCCGCCAGCGCGCCGTCGGCACGCTCTTCGCCGCCGGCGCTGCGCAGCCAGGCGGCAGGCCGCGCCAGCGCCGGGCCGCGCGACACGCCCAGGTGGATTTCGTAGCCCCGGAGTTCGGCCCCGCCCTCGCCGCCACCGGCCGCAGCGCTCAAGGCCACGGACAGGCGGCCGTGCACATTCTCCAGCCGCTTGTCGCGTTCGAGCACGGTTTCCATGTCGAGCAGGCCGAGGCCGGCGACCGTGGCGGGCGGACCTTCCAGGCCGAGCGGATCGGCGAGGCTGCGGCCGAGCATCTGGAAGCCGCCACAGATGCCGATCAGCTTGCCGCCGTAGCGCAGGTGGCGGGCGATCGCCACCTCCCAGCCCTGCGCACGCAGCCAGGCGAGATCGGCATGCACCGCCTTGGAGCCGGGCAGCACGATCAGGTCGGCGGGCGGAATCGCCTGGCCGGGACCGACCCAGCGGAAATCGACCTGCGGATGCAGGCGCAGGGCGTCGAAATCAGTGTGGTTGGAGATCCGCGGCCAGGCCGGCGCGATCACGCGCAACGCACCTTCCCCTGCGTGCACGTCGGCAGCACCGTCGGCGAGCGCGTCCTCGGCATCGAGGAACAGCCCGTGCAGGTAAGGCAGCACGCCGAACACCTTGCGCCCGGTACGCGCCTCCAGCCAGTCCAGCCCCGGCTGCAGCAGACCGAGGTCGCCGCGGAAGCGGTTGATGACGAAGCCCTTGACCCGCGCCTGTTCGGACGGCGAGAGTAGTTCGAGGGTGCCGACGAGGTGGGCGAAGACGCCGCCGCGGTCGATGTCGGCGACCAGCACCACCGGCACGTCGGCGGCCTCGGCGAAGCCCATGTTGGCGATGTCGCGATCGCGCAGGTTGATCTCCGCCGGACTGCCGGCGCCCTCGACGAGCACCGCCTGGTAGGCCGAGCACAGGCGGTCCCAGCTCTGCATCACCGCCGCCATCGCCGTCGGCTTGTAGGCATGGTAGTCGCGTGCCGACAGGCTCGCGACGACGCGGCCGTGGACGATGACCTGAGCGCCGATGTCGGTCGCCGGCTTGAGCAGCACCGGGTTGAAGTCGCTGTGCGGGGCGACGCCGGCGGCGAGCGCCTGCAGCGCCTGGGCACGGCCGATCTCGCCGCCGTCGGCGGTGACCGCGGAATTGAGCGCCATGTTCTGCGGCTTGAACGGCGCCACCCGCAGGCCGCGCCGATAGAGCACGCGGGCCAGCCCGGCGACCAGGGTGCTCTTGCCGGCGTCCGAGGTGGTGCCCTGCACCATCAGCGTGATCGGGGAAGACATCGCGTAGAATCGACCTGCGTTGACGAAGGGTCCGATTATCGCCGATTCGCAACCGGGCGGAACCTCCACCGCGCCGGCGCCGGAAGGCCCCGGCACGGCTCTGCGCCGACGCACCCGAGCAACCGACCGCGTCGCGCCTGTCCCGGACAGGCGCCTGTTCCCGTCCTCCACTTCCGCTCCGATGCTGCTTTCCACCACTGCAATCGCGCTCAAGCTGGGCGCCGGACTGCTCGCCGACCGGCTGTTCGGCGAGCTGCGCCGGTTTCATCCACTGGTCGGCTTCGGGCGCTGGGCGGCGCGCATCGAAGCAGGGTGCCGGCGGGTTCTCGGCACCAGCCGCCGCGCCGGCCTCGTGGCCTGGGCACTGGCGGTGCTGCCGTGGGTGGCGCTGGCGCTGTGGCTGCGCGGGCTGCACCCGCTGGCGCACTGGCCGGTGGATGTGGCACTGCTCTATTTCGCCCTCGGCGGACGCAGCCTGGCCGAGCATGCACGGGCCATCGCCACCCCCCTGGCGGCCGGCGAGCTGAGCCTGGCGCGCGAGCGGGTGGGATGGATCGTCAGCCGCGAAACCGCTGCGCTCGACGCCGAAGGGGTGGCGCGGGCGGCCACCGAATCGGTGCTCGAAAATGGCAATGATGCGGTGTTCGGCGCCCTGTTCTGGTTCATCGTGGCCGGCGGCGCGGGCGCGCTGACGTTCCGCCTGGCGAACACCCTCGACGCGATGTGGGGCTACCGCAGCCCGCGCTACCTGCACTTCGGCTGGGCGGCGGCACGCCTCGACGATCTGTTCAATGCCCTCCCGGCACGCCTGACCGCGCTCACCTATGCGCTGCTCGGCCACACCCGGCGCGCACTGGCCTGCTGGCGGCGGCAGGCGCGCACCTGGGACAGCCCGAACGCGGGCCCGGTGATGGCCGCCGGTGCCGGCGCGCTGGGCGTGCGCCTGGGCGGCGCGGCGGTCTATCACGGCCGGATCGAGGACCGCCCGGTGCTCGGCGAGGGCCGCCCGGCCGATACGGCGAGCATCGCCGAGGCGGTCGCGCTGGTGCGCCGGGGCGCACTGTGGTGGCTGGGGCTGGCGGCCCTCGCGGTGCTGATCGAGGCCGGGCTGTCGACGCTGGCCGGAGCGCCCCATGCTTGAGCACGGCGGCCGGCTGCGGCGCGCCGCCCGCGAACACGGCATCCCGCTCGCCGCCTGGCTCGACCTGTCGACCGGGGTCAATCCGCACGCCTATCCGGCACCGCCGGTCCCGGCCGCAGCATGGCAGCGCCTGCCGGAAGACGACGACGGGCTGGAAACCGCCGCTGCGGGCTATTACGGCAGTGCCGCGCTGCTCCCGGTGGCCGGCTCGCAACCGGCGATCCAGGCCCTGCCCGCGGCCCTGGTGCCGGCCTGGACCGCGGGCAGGGCCGCGCACGGCGCCGCGACACCGCCGCGGGTCGCCCTGCTGGCACCGAGCTACGCCGAGCATGCCCACGCCTGGCGCGGCAGCGCGCCCGCCCTGGTCAGCGCCGAAAACCTCGCCGCAGCCGTCGACCATAGCGACATCGTCGTCCTGGTCCAGCCGAACAACCCGACCGGGGCGCTGTTCGAGCGCGCGCGCCTGCTCGACTGGCATGCGCGGCTCGCCCGCCGGGGCGGCTGGCTGGTGGTGGACGAGGCCTTCATCGACACCGTCCCGGAGGCCAGCCTGGCTCCGCTCGCCGGAGCGGACGGACTGGTGGTGCTGCGCTCGCTGGGCAAGTTCTTCGGTCTCGCCGGCGCGCGCGTGGGCTTCGTCCTGGCCCCGGCACCGCTGCGCCGGGTGCTGGCGGACATGCTCGGCCCCTGGACCCTGAACGGCCCGGCCCGGCTCGTCGCCCGCCATGCGCTGGCCGATCACGCCTGGCAGGCCCGCACCCGCGCCCGGCTGCAGGCCGAAGGCGAACGCCTGCAGGACCTGCTCACCGCCACCGGTTTCGCCCCCACCCACGGCCCGGCCCTGTTCAAGTGGGTGCCGACCCCGCACGCCGCCGCGCTCCATACGCACCTGGCACGCCACGGCATCCTGAGCCGCCTGTTCGACGCCCCCCCGGCCGTGCGCTTCGGCCTGCCGCCCGACGAGCACGGCTGGCAGCGCCTGGAAGCCGCGCTGCAGACCTGCGGCGAAGCGCTCCACCGTTCCGGGAGCACGCCCGCCGGCAGCCCCCCATCGCCCCGGATCCCAACACATGGTTGCTGAGACCTTTCCCCGCCTGCAGCACCGCGCCGCCCTTGCCCTGCTCTGCGGCCTCGGCCTCCCCGCTGCCGCGCAGGTCGACATCACCGACGACAGCGGCCACCGGCTGGTGCTGAAAGGGCCGGCGCAGCGCATCGTCAGCCTCGCCCCCCACGTCACCGAGATCCTGTTCGCCGCCGGAGCCGGCGACAAGGTGGTGGGGGTGGTCGCCTACAGCGATTACCCGGAAGCGGCGAGAAAGCTGCCGCAGGTCGGCGGCTACACCCAGATCGACCTCGAAGCGATCGCCGCCTTGCGCCCCGACCTGGTGATCGGCTGGCCGAGCGGCAACCGCAGCGCGCCGCTCGAGCACCTCCGGGCGCTGGGCATTCCGGTCTACCTGAACGAGCCGCGCAGCCTCGATGCGGTCGCCCACAGCCTCGAGCAGTTCGGCCGCCTGGCGGGCAGCGAAGCGCCGGCGCAAGCCGCCGCCACCGCGTTCCGCGAACGCCGCGCCGCGCTCGCCGCCCGCTACCGCGAGCGCCCGGCGGTGCGCACCTTCTACCAGATCTGGGACCGGCCGCTGATGACCGTCAACGACGAGCACCTGATCGCCGACGTGATCCGCCTGTGCGGCGGGCGCAACGTCTTCGGTCAGCTGTCGCAGCTGGCGCCCACGATCGGCGTCGAAGCGGTGCTGGCGGCCGACCCCGAAGCCATCGTTGCCAGCGGCATGGGCGAGGGGCGCCCGGAATGGCTCGACCAGTGGAAACGCTGGCCGCAGCTCGAAGCGACGCGCCGCGACAACCTGTTCTTCATCCCGCCCGAGCGCATCCAGCGCCACACGCCGCGCATCCTCGACGGCGCACAGCTGCTTTGCGAGCAGCTCGAGCAGGCGCGCGCGCGGCGCGGCGCGATCAGTCCGGCAGCACCATCGGGTGGCGCCTGACGCGGGCGAACTCCCACCAGGCACGATCGAAGACCCAGGCCAGGGTCGGCAGCAGCTCGGGGAAGAAGTGACGCGCCGCGGACGGCGCCGCCGTCGGTCGCCACGCCGCCGAAACCCGCAACGCGCACAGCCGGCGGCGCAAGGGCGGATGAAATGCCTGTCCGGCCTCGTCTGCCGCCGTCCACGCCGCAGCGGCCATCGCCGAAGCGGAAAAACCCGCATCCATACCGGCGCCCATTTCACGAAACGGCCGGACCGGCGAGGCGGCATCGGCCTCATGCCAAGCCAGCACCCGCGGCCAGTAATCGTGCTCGAGGAACTCCGCCCGCCGGCTCAGCTCGGCCAGTGCATCGCCCACCGCCTGCGCCCCCACCAGGCGTGCGGCGAGCGCATCGGCCTCGAATTCCTCGAGGCGCGACAGGCGCAGCATGTCGGCGCAGAAGCCCGCAGAAAGGCGGTCGATCCCTCCCCCGAGCAGCGGCAGGCATGCCGACGCCTCGTCGAGCACCCGCAGCCACCACGCACGCAGATGGGCGCCCTGCGCGCACCAGCCGCAGCGCTGTGCGGCGAGATGGCCGAATTCATGAGCGAGCACGGCCGCAAGCTGCGCAGGCGACAGGCTATGCACCAGCGGCAGCCCAACGAGCAGCTCGGTCCGCAAGCACCCCACCACCCCCAGGCTCGGCCGCTGCACCACGGTGGCATTGATCTCGGCGGTGATCCGGACGCGGTGCACCGCCGGCACCCCGAAGCGCTCGGTCAGTTCGTCGAGCAGGCCGAAAAATTCCGTCGCCGCCGGGCGGGGCAGGCAGATCCCCTCGACCTGCGGCGGCGGGCTGAGGAGCACGCGGACAAGCGTGCCCGCCCCAAGCAGCCCGCCCAGCCCGGCCAGCGCCGCGAGCAGGGTATCGAACGGCTGACCCAGTCCGACCGCCGTCCACATCCGGGCAAAGGCCTGGCTGCTGCCATGGATGAGCAGCGCGGACAGGGTCGCGACCAGCGCCAGCCCGCCCGCCGCCGCCCACGCGAGCCGGCGTGCGAGCCGGGCGCGCAGGGATGTGACGCTCTTCCGAACCTGAAAGTGATTCATCGCGCTCAAAAGGACAGAGGTCGATCCGGGCACCGCCCGGCAACACTCCCACTATCGCCCATTTTATGCATTATGGAAATACCCCGAAGCGGCCGGGTCCGCCCTTGCGCACCCGCCGCGACCGAAATGGCTCGCTTATCCGCGCCGAAGCCCTTATAGTGCCGGCTCGCCGCGAATGCACCAATCGATCGCGGCGCCCCTGCAACGATCCCTGCGGCCCGAAACCGGCCCGGATCCCTCCCGCCAGTCCGGATTGGTGTCGCGTCACCCACGCGACGGGCTGCCGCTGGAAACATCGATGAATTCCGAAGTGACTTTCGCCAGCCTCGGGCTGGCCGCCCCCTTGCTGCGCGCCATCGGCGACGCCGGCTATTCCACGCCCACGCCGATCCAGGCCCAGGCGATTCCCCAGGTGCTTGCCGGCGGCGACCTGCTCGCCGCCGCCCAGACCGGCACCGGCAAGACCGCCGGCTTCACCCTGCCGCTGCTGCACATGCTGGCTGCGACCCATGCCCACCCCCATCCGCCCGGACGCCCGCGCTGCCTGATCCTGACCCCGACCCGCGAACTCGCCGCCCAGGTCGAGGAATCGGTCAAGACCTACGGCAAGCATCTGCCGCTCAGCTCGCTGGTGATGTTCGGCGGGGTCAACATCAACCCGCAGATCGCGGCGTTGAAAAAGCGCGTCGACATCCTCGTCGCCACCCCGGGGCGGCTGCTCGACCACGTCGGCCAGAAGACGCTCGACCTCTCGGGGGTCGAAATCCTCGTCCTCGACGAAGCCGACCGCATGCTCGACATGGGCTTCATCCGCGACATCCGCAAGATTCTCGCGCTGCTGCCGAAGAAGCGCCAGAACCTGCTGTTCTCGGCGACCTTCTCCGACGAGATCCGCCACCTCGCCAGCGGCCTGCTGCACAACCCCGGCACGGTGGAAGTGGCGCCGCGCAACACCACCGCCGAACGCGTCGATCAGGCAGTCTACCAAATCGGTCAGAAGCACAAGCGCGAGCTGCTCGCTCACCTGATCAAGGAAAAGCAGTGGTTCCAGGCGCTGGTATTCACTCGTACCAAGCACGGCGCCAACAAGCTTGCCGAATACCTCAGCAAGCACGACATCCCCGCCGCCGCGATCCACGGCAACAAGAGCCAGGCCGCGCGCACCCGCGCGCTGGCGCAATTCAAGGACGGCTCGCTGCCGGTGCTGGTCGCCACCGACATCGCCGCGCGCGGGCTGGACATCGACCAGCTGCCGCAGGTGGTGAACTTCGAGCTGCCGAACGTGCCCGAAGACTACGTGCACCGCATCGGCCGCACCGGCCGTGCCGGTGCCGCGGGCAACGCGATTTCGCTCGTCGACGGCGAGGAGATCAAGCTGCTGACCGCGATCGAGCGTCTGATCAAGCGCCGCATCGAGCGCGCCACCGCCGAAGATTTCGTGCCCAGCGCCGGCGCCGAGGCGGCCCACGATGCCGATCACCAGCGCGACCCGCTGCCGCGCCGCGGCGGCAACCGTCCGGAGCGCGCTCGCAGCCAGGCGCCGGCACGCCAGGCCGCTGCCGGCAGCGCCGCGCGCAGTGGCGAACGTCCGGCCGGCGCACGCGCCGGTGCGCCAGGCAAGCCCGGTGGCCGCCCGCAGGCGCCGCGCGGCGAAGCGAATGGCAACCGCGCCCCGCGTCAGGCCGACGGCCGGGAAATCGACGGCAATCGCCCGCCCCCCGCACGCACCGAGGTGAACGGCAATCGCGCCGAACACGGCAACCGCCGCCCGGACGTCGACGGCAACCGCCTCTCCACGCCGCGCCGCGGCGAAGCCGGCGGCAACCGCCCGCAACAGCGCGCCGCGCTGTTTTCCGCCAAGCCGGGAAAGAATTAAGCGAGGCCGCCGGTCCGGGCGCCGCGCCGCTCCGGACGAGGCGAGGCCGCCGGACCGGCGCGGCCTCTGCCGGAGCGCCCGCGCCGGAACCGCCCTGCCTCAGGCGCGCTGCAGCTGCAGCGGAGCGTCCAGCCGTTCCAGCGCGGGCCGCGGGGAAGCATGCCCGTGGCCGTCGAGCCTGAAGACATCGACCACGGCTTCGAGCTGGGCGGCCTGCTCCTCCAGCGACTGAGCGGCGGCGGCGGCCTGTTCCACCTGCGCCGCATTCTGCTGGGTCACGCCGCTGATTTCGGCGATCGAGGCGGTCACGCGCTCGATCCCCTGGGTCTGTTCGGCACTCGCCACGGCGATGCCGCCGACGATGTCGGTCACCTGCTGGATCGACTGCACGACTTCGCCCATCGTCGTGCCGGCCTGGTGCGCCAGCGCCCCGCCTGCGGCCACCCGCTTCACCGAATCGTCGATCAAGGTCTTGATTTCGCGCGCGGCGCCCGCCGAACGCTGCGCCAGACTGCGTACCTCCGAGGCCACCACGGCAAAGCCGCGCCCCTGTTCGCCCGCACGCGCCGCCTCGACCGCGGCATTGAGCGCCAGGATGTTGGTCTGGAAGGCGATGTTGTCGATCACCTGGATGATGTCGGCCACTTTCTGCGACGAAGCCTCGATCGCGTCCATGGTCTGCACCACCTGCGCCACCACGGCCCCGCCGCGCTGCGCCACATCCGAGGCGGAAACGGCCAGCTCGCTGGCCTGGCGCGCGCCGCCGGCGTTGTGGTTGACCGCAGTGGTCAGCGCCTGCATCGACGTGGCGATCTGGCGGATGGTGTCGGCCTGGCGCTCGGTGCGCTCGGACAGGTCGGCACTGCCGTTGGCGATGTCGCGCGACGCGGCGAAGATCGCATCAGTGCCGCCGCGCACCTCGCCGACGATGCGGCGCAGGCTCGCGCTCATCTCCTTGAGCGCCTGCTGCAGACCGCCGATCTCGTTGTTGGAGGTCACCGCGATATCCTGCGACAGGTCGCCGGCGGCGATGCCACGCGCCACCTGCACGCCGGAGCGCAGCGGCACCGTGACCACCTTGCAGATGAACGGATAGATCAGCAGCAGCACCGGGATGCTGGTGACGACGGCCATCAGGATCGACTTCCAGCGCTGGGCGGCGAGGTCGGCATTCACCTTGTCGAGCGAGACCTTCATGCTCACCGCGCCGAGGACGCTGTTTTCGGCGACCTGGTGACAGCTCAGGCAGTTCTTGCCAAGGTAATCCTGCTGCGCCAGCGCCGGACGGACCACGCGCAGGTATTCGCCCTTGCCGTCGGACTCGACCACGCTCAGGGCGCGGCCGTTGTCCAGCACCCACTGCTCGCTGCGATCGGGCTTCGCATCGTGGGCGGTGCCTTCGCCGAAGGTCTCGATCACCGTCGCCCCCCGCACCACGCGCACGTCGCGGATCGAGCCGAGCTGGTTCATCTGGTCGAGCAGGACGTCGCGCTGGCCGATGGTGCCGGTGACCATCATGCCGGTCAGGCCGGCCATCGTGGCCTCGTGCATGCTGCGGGAAAACTCCTCGGCCTGGTTCAACGCAGCCTGGCGGTAAACGTGGCTCTGCCAGACGATCACCGCGGTCCATACGACGAACAGTGCGATGCCGATGGTCAGCAGCAGCTGCACCCAAATCTTGATTCTGGAGGAATTTGTCGTGGGTTTCATGGAGCGGAGCCGGAAGAAAAGCGTGGCGGGAGTTCCGCGGGCACCAGAACAGCTCGGCGCCCCGGGGGCGAGTACGGCGGCAGCGGCGACGCAAACGCGCAAAAATGTAAGCGCATTGTAACGACCCTTTTCCGGCACCGGCCAATCGAATCGCATGTTCGCGGCAACCGCGCCCGCTCCCCCGCCCTCGCCCCCTGCGCTTCCAGCGCAAGCGCGCGAGCCTACCCCGTGCGGCGCAGCTGCGCCATCGCCCCACCGATGCGCACCGCGCGCGCCGGCGCCCATTCGGAATTGAAGCGCAGCACCCCCTTCGGAAACAGCATCACCACCGTCGACCCGAGCAGGAAGCGCCCCATTTCCTCGCCCCGCGCCAGCACCACCTCGCCATCGGCATAGCTGCGCTTCTCGATGTCCGGGCGCCGCGGCGGGTTCACCACGCCGTGCCACGCCGTGGCCATGCTGCCGACGATGGTCGCGCCTACCAGCACCATGGCGAAGGGGCCGAACCCGCCCTCGAACACGCACACCACGCGCTCGTTGCGCGCGAACAGCCCGGGCACGCCGCGCGCGGTCGCCGGATTGACCGAGAACAGCGCGCCCGGCACGTAGATCATCTGCAGCAGCTCGCCCGCGCACGGCATGTGGATGCGGTGGTAGTCCTTCGGGCTGAGATACAGGGTGGCGAACTCGCCGTCCTCGAAGCGCGCCGCCAGCCGGCGATCGCCGCCGACAAGGGCGGCGACGGAATAGGCATGGCCCTTGGCCTGGAAGATCTGGTCGCGCTCGATCGGGCCGAACTGGCTGATCGCGCCATCGACCGGGCACAGGAAATCGGCATCGGCGAACGGGCGCACGCCCGGGCGCAGCGAACGGGTGAAGAAGTCATTGAAGCTGGCGTAGCCGGCGGGATCGGGATTGGCCGCCTCGTCCATGGCGACCCCATAGCGGCGCACGAACCAGCGGATGAAGGCGGTGGTCACTCGCCCACCGTGCAGGCCTGCAAGCCTGCCAGCCCCCCGGGTCAGCAGCTTCTTGGGCAGGACATGCTGCAAGGCTACGAATAAGCGTTCGTACACGGCAAGACCCACCTTCGTCGAAAAGCCGCCATTATATCGCCCGCCCCGGGCCGCCCCCCACCGGGACAGGGCGGGAAGCGGGCGCGGAAGCGCTGCCAACAGCGGGCGCGGATTCGCTATAATCCGCGCTTTCCGAGGAGCGCTGCGAGGCGCCGGCCACCACCGCAGGCCCGGCCCCCAGGCTCGGACCCCGCCGCCCCGGCGGGTAGCGGCACAACGGCGCTCACCCTGCTGATCATTCTCAACCCCCGCCGGGTTCGGGATGCCGGGTGAGCACGAAGCGGCGCACGCACTGCGCCCGCGCTGCACCCCGTCCCCGCCCGGCCATGGCAAGGAGCTTCACATGAACGCTGTGGCTGACACACCCGCAACCGCTTCCGGATTCACCGACTTCGTCATCGCCGACCTCGCGCTCGCCGCGTGGGGGCGCAAGGAAATCCGCATCGCCGAAACCGAGATGCCCGGCCTGATCGCGATCCGCGACGAATTCGCCGCGGCGCAGCCGCTGAAGGGCGCGCGCATCACCGGCTCGCTGCACATGACGATCCAGACCGCGGTGCTGATCGAGACCCTCACCGCGCTCGGCGCCGAGGTGCGCTGGGCGTCGTGCAACATCTTCTCGACCCAGGACCACGCCGCTGCCGCGATCGCCGCCGAGGGCATCCCGGTGTTCGCGGTGAAGGGCGAGTCGCTCACCGACTACTGGGACTACACCCACCGCATCTTCGAGTGGTCGGATGGCGGCTACAGCAACATGATCCTCGACGACGGCGGCGACGCCACCCTGCTGCTGCACCTCGGCGCGCGCGCGGAGCAGGACATTTCGGTGCTGGCCACGCCCGGCTCCGAAGAGGAAACCATCCTCTTCGCCGCGATCAAGGCCAAGCTGGCGCAGGACCCGAGCTGGTACTCGACCCGCCTGGCGCAGATCAAGGGCGTCACCGAAGAGACCACCACCGGCGTGCACCGCCTGTACCAGATGCACGCGAGGGGCGAGCTCAAGTTCCCCGCGATCAACGTCAACGATTCGGTCACCAAGAGCAAGTTCGACAACCTCTACGGCTGCCGCGAATCGCTCGTCGACGGCATCAAGCGCGCCACCGACGTGATGATCGCCGGCAAGGTCGCGGTGGTCGCCGGCTACGGCGACGTCGGCAAGGGCTCGGCGCAGGCGCTGCGCGCGCTCTCCGCCCAGGTGTGGGTCACCGAGATCGACCCGATCTGCGCGCTGCAGGCGGCGATGGAAGGCTACCGCGTCGTCACCATGGACTACGCCGCCGAACATGCCGACATCTTCGTCACCTGCACCGGCAACTACCACGTCATCACCCACGCGCACATGGCACGAATGAAGGACCAGGCGATCGTGTGCAACATCGGCCACTTCGACAACGAGATCGACGTCGCCTCGATCGAAGGCTACGCGTGGGAAGAGATCAAGCCCCAGGTCGATCACGTGATCTTCCCCGACGGCCACCGCATCATCCTGCTCGCCAAGGGCCGGCTGGTGAACCTCGGCTGCGCCACCGGCCACCCGAGCTACGTCATGAGTTCGTCCTTCGCCAACCAGACGATCGCCCAGATCGAGCTGTTCACCCGCACGGCCGACTACCCGGTCGGCGTCTACACCCTGCCCAAGCACCTCGACGAGAAAGTCGCCCGGCTGCAGCTGAAAAAGCTCAACGCCCAGCTCAGCGAACTCACCGATGCCCAGGCAGCGTACATCGGCGTTCCCAAGGAAGGCCCGTACAAGACCGAGCACTATCGCTACTGACCCCCCGGCGCGCCCCGCGGCGGGCGCCCCGGGCCGATCCCGACCTGCGATGAGCATGAACTCCTTCCACGCCCGCCAGGGGCGGCCACGGCCTGCAGCACCGGCCAAAGGCCCGGCCGATCGCCACGGCCTGCTGCGCGTCGACCAGCTGCTGGTGGCACAGGGCCTGGCGCCCTCGCGCACCGCGGCGCGGGCGCTGATCGACGCCGGCCGGGTCAGCCATGACGGCCAGGCGGTCGTCAAGGCTGCGCTCGAACTGCCGCCCGATGCCCGCCTCGCGGTCACCCCCGACGACAGCGACCGCTTCGTCTCGCGCGGTGCGCTGAAGCTCGAAGGCGCCTTGAAGCGCAGCCTGCTCGATGTCCACGGCATCACCTGCCTCGACATCGGCCAATCCACCGGCGGTTTCACCGACTGCCTGCTGCAGGCGGGGGCGGCAAAGGTGATCGGGGTGGAGGTGGGCCACGGCCAGCTCCACCCGCGCCTGCGCAAGGACGGCCGCTGCGTCACGCGCGAAGGCCTCAACGCCCGCCAGCTCACCGCCGCCGACCTCGGCGCGGATTTCCCGCCGCAAGGCTTCGACCTGCTGGTGTGCGACGCCAGCTTCATCTCGCTCGCCCTGCTGCTGCCGCAGTGGCCAGCGCTGCTCGCGCCCGGCGGCCACGTGCTGGCGCTGGTGAAACCGCAATTCGAAGTCGGCCCGCAGGGCCTCGCCAAGGGCGGCATCGTGCGCGATGCGGCACTGTACGCCGAGGTCGAGGCAAAGCTGCGCGCCGCCGCCCACGCCGCCGGGCTGATCATCCTCGACTGGTTCGATTCACCGATCAGCGGCGGCGACGGCAACCGCGAATTTTTCTTCCATGCCATCCGCACACCGGCTGGCGACACCGATCCGGACACCCCATGAGCACCGAAATCTCGATCGAGTTCTTCCCCCCCACCACCGCCGAAGGCGCCGACAAGTTGCGCACCACCTGCGCCCGCCTGGCGGCACTGAAGCCCGCATTCTTTTCGGTCACCTACGGTGCCGGCGGCTCCACCCGCGAGCGCAGCTTCGCCACCGTCCGCGACATCACCGCTGCCGGCTTCGAAGCCGCCCCCCACCTGTCGTGCATCGGCTCCAGCCGCGACAGCATCCGCGCCATCCTGCAGGACTATGCCGATGCCGGCATCGGCCGCATCGTCGCGCTGCGCGGCGACCTGCCCTCGGGCGTACAGGACCCGGGCGAATTCCGCTACGCCAACGAACTGGTCGAATTCATCCGCGCCGAAACCGGCGGCCGCTTCCGCATCGAAGTCGCCGCCTACCCCGAGTGGCATCCGCAGGCGAAAAGCCCAAAAGACGATCTGCTCGCCTTCAAGCGCAAGGTCGCGGCCGGCGCCGACGCAGCGATCACGCAGTACTTCTACAACCTCGACGCCTACCTGCACTTCGTCGATGCGGCGCGCAAGATGGGCATCGACATCCCGATCGTGCCCGGGATCATGCCGGTCGGCAGCTTCAGCAAGCTCGCCCGCTTCTCCGACGCCTGCGGCGCCGAGATCCCGCGCTGGATGCGCAAGACCTTCGAGAGCTACGGCGACGATGCCGAATCGGTGCGCGCGTTTGGTCTCGACGTGGTGACCCGGCTGTGCGAACGCCTGATCGCCGAAGGCGCACCCGGCCTCCACTTCTACAGCATGAACATGGCCGGCCCCACGACCGAGATCTGCCGCCGCCTCGGCCTCGCCGCCTGAACCACCGCCTCCGGACCGGGTTTCCGCAGCGGGCCGGCGCCGTTGCTCAGCGCCGGCTGCCGCCGCCGAACAAGGAGCCGAGCAGGCCGCGCACGATCTGGCGGCCGATGCTGCTGCCGATGGTGCGCGTCACCGTCTTCGCCGCGATCTGCACGAGGCCGTCGCGCTGCCCGCCACGCGGCCCGGTCGAGCCGAACAGGATGTCGTTGAGCCCGCCGCCGCCCTCGCGGCCCGCCGCCGTTTGCTGCGCGGCGGCGGCGGAGGCCTCGGCCTGGGCGCGCAGCCGCTCGTAGGCGGACTCGCGGTCCACCGCCCGCTCGTAGTGGCCATGCAGCACCGAACCGGTGATCGCGGCGCCGCGCTCGGCCTCGGTCAGCGGCCCGAGACGGGAGTCGGGCGCGATCACGAAGCAGCGCTCGGTGAGCTGCGGCCGGCCCTTGTCGTCGAGGAAGGAGATCAGCGCCTCGCCCACCCCCAGTTCGGTGATCGCCTGGGCGGCATCGAACGCCGGGTTCGGCCGCATGGTGTCGGCGGCGGTCTTCACCGCCTTCTGGTCGCGCGGCGTGAATGCGCGCAGCGCATGCTGGACGCGGTTGCCGAGCTGGCCGAGGACGGTCTCGGGAATGTCAAGCGGGTTCTGGGTGACGAAATAGACGCCCACCCCCTTGGAACGGATCAGGCGCACGACCTGCTCGATCTTGTCGACCAGCGCCTTGGGCGCGTCGTCGAACAGCAGGTGGGCCTCGTCGAAGAAGAACACCAACTTCGGCTGGTCGGGGTCGCCGACTTCGGGCAGCTGCTCGAACAGCTCGGCGAGCAGCCACAGCAGGAAGGTGGAGTAGAGCTTGGGCGCGTGGTAGAGCTTGTCCGCCGCGAGCACGTTGATGACGCCGCGGCCCTCGGCGTCGGTCTGCATCAGGTCGTTGATGTCGAGCATCGGCTCGCCGAAGAAGACGTCGCCGCCCTGCTCCTCCAGCGCCAGCAGGTTGCGCTGGATGGCGCCGACCGAGGCCGCGGAAACGTTGCCGTACGCGGTGGTGAAGTTTTTTGCATTGTCGCCGACGTACTGCACCATCGCCCGCAGGTCCTTGAGGTCGAGCAGCAGCAGGCCGTTGTCGTCGGCGATCCTGAACACCAGGGTGAGCACGCCGGCCTGGGTGTCGTTGAGGTTGAGCAGGCGCGCGAGCAGCAGCGGCCCCATGTCGGAGATGGTGGCGCGCACCGGATGGCCCTGGGTGCCGAATACGTCCCAGAACACGGTGGTGTTGGCGCGCGGCACGTAGTCGTCGATGCCGATCGCCACCAGGCGCTGCAGCAGCTTGGGCGAGGCGGTGCCGGCGGCGGCGATGCCGGAGAGGTCGCCCTTGACGTCGGCCATGAACACCGGCACGCCGATCGCGGCGAAGGACTCGGCGAGCTTTTGCAGGGTCACCGTCTTGCCGGTACCGGTGGCGCCGGTGATCAGGCCGTGGCGGTTGGCCAGGCGCGGCAGCAGGTGGAGGTCCTTGAACAGGTCGTTGTCGGGTGCACGCGCGATCAGCATCGGCTCGGCCATCTCATGCTCCTCGGGAATGGGGTCTGGATGGCGGCGAGTTTAGCAGCCAATGGCCGCGGCCTTTGCCGAGCGCGCCCGCTCTTCCGCGGAAGGGGCGGAAAGGGCGCAAGCCGCACCCTTTTGCGGCAGGGGGCGAAGGAGGCGAAGGAGGCGATCCAGGCAGGATCAGAACTTTTCCGGCCGCAGTACCGCGACGTCGTTGATGAACAAGATCATCGCGTAGTCGGCGTAGTAGTGCGCCTGCAGATGTGCCGCAATGGCGGCAGCCGTTTTCTCGTCACACAGGACTTCGACCCGGATATTGCTGCTGCTGTCCCAGGAGGAACTGCGCACGCCCCGACTGCCTTTGCCCCGCACATCGCTGACCGTATAGCCATGAGCGCCCAGAAGTTCGATATCTCGGATCAGCACGCTTTCGAGAACCGCCTCGGTCACGATGGTGAGCAACTTGCGCGTGTGACTGTTCATCTCCTCAACCCCCGGCGAACACGTGGACCTTTGTCGCAAGCGCATGATAAAGCGGAATGCCGGCCAGCACGTTGAACGGAAAGGTTACCCCAAGGGCCGCCGCCAGGGACAGCGTCGGGTTGGCCTCCGGCACCGATATGCGCATCGCTGCAGGCACTGCAATGTAGGAGGCACTCGCCGCGAGGGTGGCGAGCATCGCCGTTCCACCGACCGAAAACCCGAGGACAACGCCGAACACCGTCCCCACCAGCGACGCAAACAGCGGCATACCGACGCCGAAAAGGACGAGGAATGCGCCGTGCCGTCGCAGGCTGCCGAAGTGGGCTGCGGTAATCAGCCCCATTTCCAGCAGGAACAGGGCCAGGATTCCTTTGAACAGGTCGAAGAACAGGGGCGCCAGCGGCATGATGCCTTCCGGACCCGAGGCCCAGCCGATCAGCAGGCCGCCGATCAGCAGGACGATGCCCTTGCCGAGAAAAACCTCGTGCACCACGGCATCGAGCCGGATATCCCGCGAGAGACCGCGGGCGAGGACGATCCCGACCAGGATTGCCGGAATCTCCAGCACCGCCAGCAGCAAGGGCATGTGCGCTTCGAAGGCGATGTCGCGGCTGGCGAACCAGGCCGCCGCCACGGCGTAGGTAGCGACACTCACCGACCCGTAGTGGGCGGCGATGGAAGCCGCATCGGCGCGCTTGAAACGCCCGGCATAGCGCAGCACGGGGTAGGCGATGGCGGGCAGCAGCAGGCCCATCGTCATCACGGCGAGAGTCTGCGGGAGCAGCTCGGCGAGCGACTGGCGGGCAAGCTCGACCCCGCCCTTCATGCCGATCGCAAGCAGCAGGAGCATGCTCACGAGGTCGTATACCGCGCCGGGAAGGCGCAGCTCGGAACGCAGCAAACCGGCCGCGAGGCCGAGCAGGAAGAACAGGATGACCGGGTCCATGGCGCTGCTCAGTGCGATGCCGCCTGCCGGCAGGAGAGCGGCTCCGCCGGCACGCGCGGCCAGTCGAGCACCCCGGTGCGTGGATCGTGATAGCACGGTGCCAGCAGCCGGCCAAGGTGGCGGCATTCCAGCTCTTCCATCTCGGTCTTCACCGCGCCCGCCCGGGTGTCACGGGCGAATACCGGGATGAAATGGCCGGGCACCGGCCCACCGCCATCATCGGCGCGAGCCCGTATCAAGCCCCCGAGCACCTCGGCGCGTGATGGCGCACGCGGCGAAGTTTCCAGGGCATACATCATCCAGATCGCGCTCATGCCGGTGGCCTCGGCGATACGGGCATGGCGGGGGGCATCCGCCGAACCGCCCAGTTCCAGGGCTGCGGGCAGTTCCACCGTGCCGCGCGCATCGACCCATAGACCGAGCAGGCACGCCGGCGTGGCGGCAGGCGCGGTGCGTTGGCGCACCGCCGACAGGAAACCGCCCAGCTCCTGGCACGCGCGCTCCAGATCGGCCGGGCTGCGCACGAGCGCAAAGACGCTTCTGCCTTCCATCAGCACGTCGAGGCCTCCTTGATGACGGTTTTCATGGACCGATCCCCTCTTCTGGCCCGGACTCATCGGCGCAGATGCGGACGCCGTGGGCGCCATCGCGCTCCCGAGCAAAACCGGGCGGATTCTGAAGGCCTCCATGAATCAAATAAAGTCGATTAATATTGAATGAATCCCAATTTTTCTCGAATCGTCCACCTTGAACCTCAAACACTTGCGCTACTTCTGGGCGGTCGCCCATTCGGGCAGTATTGCCGGCGCGGCGAAGCAGCTTCACCTGACGCCGCAGACCATCAGCGCGCAGATCAACCTGTTCGAAGAAGAAGTCGGCACCCCGCTGCTGCGCCCGGCGGGACGCGGCCTGGCGCTCACCGAGGCCGGGCGGGTGGCACTGTCCTACGCCGATGAGATGTTCGCGCTCGGCGACGAGATGCTCTCCTCGTTGCGCACCCACGCCGGCCCCGCGATGCCGACCCTGCGCGTGGGGATCTCCGAGGTGGTACCGAAGTCGCTGACCCTTCGCCTGCTGGCGTCGCTCAAGCGCCTCCCCGAGCGCGTCCGCCTTGTCTGCCGCGAGGCGCCGATCGACTGGTTGCTCGGCGAACTCGCCCTGCACCGGCTCGACATGGTGCTGGCCGACCGCCCGATGCCGACGGCGCTTTCGGTGCGCGGTCACAGCCACAAGCTCGGCGACAGCGCGATCGCCTTCCTCGCCGCGCCGGCCCTGGCGGACCAGGGGGGGGCCTTTCCCGGCTGCCTGAACGGCGCACCGCTGCTGCTTCCCGGCCCGAACGCAGCGGTACGCGGCGAAATCGAGCGCTGGCTGGGGCAGGCGCGGCTGTCTCCGCAGGTGGTGGGGGAATTCGACGACAGCGCCCTGATGAAAGCGTTCGCCCAGACTGGTGAAGGCTACTTCCCCGCGCCCGCCATCCTCGCAGGTGAAATCGCCGCCCGCTATGGCGTGCGCGAAGTCGGCCGGATCGAAGAGGTGCGCCAGAGCTTCTGGCTGATCAGCACCGAACGCCGCATCCGGCATTCCGCGGTTCGCGCGGTGGTCGACGCCGCACGCGGCGTGGTGTTTCCCGCTGCGCTCGATCCGGACCGAAGCGCGTAGCCGGTACCGACGGCCCGGTTACGCGGGGTGCGACCGCCCCGCTATAATGCGTGTTTGTTCAATCGCTCGGGCAGCACAGAGGTTCTTATGGCGGGTCATTCGAAGTGGGCCAACATCCAGCACCGCAAGGGTCGTCAGGACGAAAAGCGCGGTGCGGCATTCTCCAAGCTGGCGAAGGAAATCACCGTCGCCGCCAAGATGGGCGGGGGCGACCCGGGCTTCAACCCGCGCCTGCGCCTGGCGGTGGACAAGGCCAAGGGCGTCAACATGCCCAAGGACAAGATCGACAACGCGATCAAGAAAGGCACCGGCGAACTCGAAGGCGTGACCTACGAGGAAGTCCGCTATGAAGGCTACGGCATCGGCGGCTCGGCGGTGATGGTCGACTGCCTCACCGACAACAAGACCCGCACCGTCGCCGACGTGCGCCATGCCTTCTCCAAGTACGGCGGCAACATGGGCACCGACGGCTGCGTGGCGTACCAGTTCAAGCACTGCGGCCAGCTGCTGTTCGCCCCCGGCACCGACGAGGACGCGCTGATGGAAGCCGCGCTCGAGGCCGGCGCCGAAGACGTCGCCAGCAACGACGACGGCTCGATCGAGGTGATCACCGGGCCGTGGGAATTCACCGCGATCAAGGAAGCGCTGGAGAAGGCCGGATTCAGCGCCGAATTCGGCGAAGTGACGATGAAACCGGACAACGTCATCGAGCTTGCCGGCGACGAGGCCGCGCGCATGCAGAAACTGCTCGATGCCCTCGAAGGACTCGACGACGTGCAGGAGGTCTATACCTCGGCCGAGATCATCGACTAAGCTTCGGCCTGCACGCCTGACGAAAAAGCGGCGCCCAGCGCCGCTTTTTGCTTGTGCGCCACGCATCGCGGCTTCCCCCGCGGTAATCGATCGATCGCGGCCCGCCCGCAGCCCACTGGCAGCGCCTCTCCGATGCCCATCACGACTTCGCCCCTGACCCAACGCTTCATGCCGCTCCTGTTCGTGCTGCTGTGGAGCACCGGCTTCATCGGCGCCAAGTACGGCCTGCCCTATGCCGAGCCGCTGACCTTCCTCGCCACCCGCTACGCACTGGTGATCGCGCTGATGACGATGCTGGCGCTGGCGATGCGCGCGCCGTGGCCGGCCAGCCCGCGCGAGGCGATGCACATCGGCATCACCGGCCTGCTCGTGCATGCGGTGTACCTCGGCGGCGTGTTCATGTCGATCCACCGCGGCCTGCCCGCCGGGGTGTCGGCGCTGGTGGTCGGCATGCAGCCCCTGCTCACCGCCGCCGGCGCCGGCCTGTTGCTCGGCGAGCGGGTGTCGGCGCGGCAGTGGACCGGGCTGGCGCTCGGCTTTGTCGGCGTCACCCTGGTCGTCGGCAGCAAGGCCTCGGTGGACGGCGTGGCGCCCGAGCAGCTGATGCACATGCTCGAACCGGCCTTCGCCGCGCTGTTCGGCATCACCGCCGGCACCCTGTACCAGAAGCGCTTCTGCCCGCGCTTCGACCTGCGCACCGGCTCGGTGGTGCAGTTCCTGCCCAGCCTGCTCGTCACCGCCCTCGTCGCCAGCCGCAGCGAGACCCTGCACATCGACTGGAGCAGCGACTTCATCTTCGCCCTCGCCTGGCTGGTGCTGGTGCTATCGCTGGGCGCGATCAGCCTGCTCAACCTGCTGATCCGCAGCGGCAGCGCGGTCAACGTCGCCAGCCTGTTCTACCTCACCCCACCCACCACCGCGCTGATCGCCTGGGCGATGTTCGGCGAGACCCTGCACGGCATCGCCCTCGCCGGCATGGCGATCGCCGTGTCGGGCGTGTGGCTGGCGCGCAAGGGCTAGAATCGGATCTTGATTTCCCGGAGAACGCCATGCTGATGTCCACCACCTCCAGCCTCGACGGCAAGCCCGTGCGCCAGTACCTCGGCGTGGTCAATGGCGAAGCGATCATCGGCGCCAACCTCTTCAAGGACCTGTTCGCCTCGATCCGCAACGTTGTCGGCGGCCGCGCCGGCGCCTACGAACGCACCCTCGCCGACGCCCGCCGCATCGCCATCGAGGAAATGCAGGCCGAAGCGGTGCGTCTCGGCGCCAACGCCATCCTCGGCATCGACGTCGATTACGAAGTTCTCGGCGCCGACAACGGCATGCTGATGGTGTGCGTCAGCGGCACCGCGGTACAGGTCTGAAGCGGACGTGGGCAGCGCCGCCACCGCCACCGTCGCCACCCGCATCCTCGGCCTCGACCCCGGATTGCGGATCACCGGCTTCGGTCTCGTCGACCAGCTCGGCAGCCAGCTGCGCTACGTCGCCAGCGGCTGCATCAGGACCGCCGACGGCGAACTTCCCGGCCGCCTGAAGACGCTGCTCGACGGCGTGCGCGAAGTGATCGCCACCTGGCAGCCCGACGTCGTCGCGGTGGAAAAGGTGTTCGTCAACGTCAATCCGCAATCCACCCTGCTGCTGGGCCAGGCGCGCGGCGCGGTGATCTGCGGCGCAGTATCGTGCGAGCTGGCGGTGGCCGAATACACCGCGCTGCAGGTCAAGCAGTCGGTGGTCGGCTACGGCAAGGCGGCCAAGGAGCAGGTCCAGCACATGGTGCAGCGCCTGCTCGCACTCGACGCCAGCCCCGGCCCCGACGCCGCCGATGCCCTCGCCTGCGCGATCTGCCATGCCCATGGCGCGCATGGTCTGGGCGCGCACACGGGCACCCGCCGCCGCGCAGGACGCCTCCTGGGCTGAACGCGGCAGCGGACAAAACGGTTGCGCCGCAAGGCCCGCGCGGGTATGATTCGCGCCTTCCTGATCGGGCACCACCCCGATCCGCCGCAAGGCACCGGGGGTATAGCTCAGTTGGTAGAGCAGTTGACTCTTAATCAATTGGTCCTAGGTTCGAGTCCTAGTGCCCCCACCAACGAATTCAAGCACTTAGGCCAGTTCTCGCGGACTGGCCTTTTTGCTTTTCAGGTCCATGTAAGCCTTTTATAAGCGCCAGAAGGAAATCAGGCCACCACGCGCGCGCGAAGCGTGCATCACGGGCCGGCAATGGTGTCCGGCTCTTCCCTCTGTCGAGGTAGGGGCGGCATGCCGGGTCAGGCGCTCAGGGCTTCGATGACGGCGGTGGGGTTGCGCTCGATGACGTTGAGCAGTACGAGCGCGGGGCCGTGCGGCGTGCGGTCGCCTCGCTCCCAGTGGCGAAGGGTCGCCGTCGAGAACCCGAAGCGCGCGGCGAACTGCTCTTGCGTCATGCCCACCTTGGCACGCAGAGCCTTCACGTCCACCGGGCGCGGGCGATGAATGCGGGTGCCCGGTGGGGAATGCCCTTCGGCGTGCTCGATGGCCTCTTGCAGGCCACGCTTGATGCTCTCGAATGCTGTACTCATGTCCGTCTGTTCCTCCATGCCCTGACAAGTAGGTCGGTCAGGTCGGCAAGTTCGTTTCGTTCGGCCTTGGTCAGGTTGGCGCGGTCGCCCTTGGCAAAAAGCGTCAGCAGGTACAGCGGCATGTCCTCGCTATGGAAGTAGTAGATGACCCGAACGCCTCCGCTCTTGCCTTGTCCACCACGCCGCCATCGTAATTTGCGCACACCACCGGTGCCCTCCATCACGTCACCGACTTTCGGGTGCGCGGCGAGATAGCGGATGATGTCCTGTCGTTCGTCCGCGCTCATGAGCTTGTCGGCGGCGCGGATGTACTCAGGCAGTTCTGCGATGGTTTGCATGGTTGGAGTGTAATCCAATGGAACAGTTCGGCCTACTGCATGCCGTTGCTCAGGCGGCGCGCTGCCCCAGGCGAACCACGTTCGAGGGTGTGCGCTCGGATTGGCGGATGGCCTCTAGCCTTGCCTCCCAGGTCACCAGCGCGGCGCGCTTTTCGTCGGTGCAGGCGTGCCGGTCGTGGTGCGCGGCCTGCACTCCGCTGATGCCGTGGGATAGCAGTTGCGCGCGGGGGTCCTGCAGGCGCCGGGGCCGGGGCCGGGAGCGGCCGCGTCGAGGCTCACTCCTCCAGCGCGCGCACCTTCACCGGTTTGCCCTTCAGCCTGCCGGCGGCCAGCCGGCGCAGCAGCTCGGGGGCGATGTCGCGCGCCACCGCGACGTAGGTGGTCTGATCGGTCACGGTGATCTTGCCGACCTGCTCGCGGCTGCAGCCGGCTTCGCCAGTGAGGGCGCCGAGCACGTCGCCGGGGCGGATCTTGTCCTTGCGCCCGCCGAGGATCTGCAAGGTCACCATCGGCGGCGGCGGCGGCGGAGCCTCTTCGTCCTGGAGGGCATCAAGCTCATGCCATTCCGGCTCCCGGCCCATCGCCTCGGCCAGTGCCGCAACGCGGCGCTGGTCGGCCGGAGTGCACAGCGACAACGCCCAGCCGTCCTGCTCGGCACGGCCGGTACGGCCGATGCGGTGGAGATGGAGGTCGGGGTCGGGCGTCATGTCGACGTTGATCACCGCCTCGAGCTGCGAGATGTCGAGACCGCGCGCGGCGACATCGGTCGCCACCAGCACCGAGCAGCTGCGGTTGGCAAACCGGACCAGGACCTGGTCACGCTCGCGCTGCTCCAGCTCGCCGTTGAGGGTCAGGGCATGAAAACCCTGCGCGCGCAGCACGTCGACCAGGTCGCGGCACTGCTGCCTGGTGTTGCAGAACGCCAGCGCACTGAGCGGGCGGTAATGCCTGAGCAGGCGAGCCACCGCCTGCAGCCGCGCCTGCGGCTCGACCCGGTAGAAGCGCTGGCGGATCGTACCCCCCGCGTGGGGCTCGGTCAGCCTCACCTGCTGCGGTTCGCGCAGGAACCGATGCGCCAGCACGTCGATGCCGTCAGGATAGGTCGCGGAGAACAGCAGGGTCTGGCGCCGTGCCGGACACTTGCCGGCGACGAATGCGATGTCGTCGTGAAAGCCCATGTCGAGCATGCGGTCAGCTTCGTCGAGGACCAGGGTCTCGAGTGCGTCGAGCACGAGGCTGCCGCGCTGCAGGTGGTCCATGATCCGCCCGGGCGTGCCGACGACGACATGCGCGCCATGCCCGAGGCTCGCCAGCTGCGGCCGCATCGTGCTGCCGCCACACAGCGTCAGGACCTTGATGTTGCCTTCGAAGCGCGCCAGGCGGCGAATTTCCTGGCCCACCTGTTCGGCCAGCTCACGGGTCGGGCACAGTACCAGGGCCTGCACCGCGAAGCGGCGCAGGTCGAGCCGGGCAAGCAGGGTCAGCGCGAACGCCGCCGTCTTGCCGCTGCCCGTCCTGGCCTGGGCGATGAGGTCGTGCCCGGCGAGTGCGAGCGGCAGGCTCGCCGCCTGAATGGGCGTCATTGCCCGATAGTCGAGCTGCTTCAGCACGGCCTGCAGTGCAGGCGGCAGCGGCAATGCGTCGAAAGAAGGAGCGGCAGGGGCAGCGGGCACTGCGGGCGCGGAGCGCGGCGGGATCGGTTCGGTCATGCGCGATTATCCGGCCGCGGGCACCGGATGCGCCAGCGCAGCCTCGCAGGGTTTGTTCCGCGGTACCGCAAAGGCCGGCCGGCGGGGCCCGGCGACATCGGCGCGAAAGGCCAGCATCACTCCTGAAGCTGGCCTTTCTGCATATGCCTGCCGCGTCGCGGCGCCCTGCGGCGGCGCCGGGAATGGACTCAGGCCGCGGTCTTCAGCATCGTTACAGTCGCCTTGGTCGCCTGGTCGATGGCATCGACGGTGGCGGTGGCGGCATGGTCGGCACTGGCCTCGGCCGCAGCGGAGACCTGCTTCACCGCCTGGCTCGCGCCATCGTAGGCGGACGACGCGTTGGCAACGGCGCTTTTCAACGCTTCGGCGGCGAATCTGGAGCCCGTCGCAGAGCCCGCCGGCGCATTGCGGTCGAGATTCTCGAGCGTGGCGATGACCCCCTGGAGGGACTGCGACACGCCGGATTCGGCGAGCCCGAGCAGCTCGGAGCGGGCCTGGGTGGCGATGCCGCCGACTGCCCTGGCGTAGGCGAAGCTTTTTTGCAGCGCGGGAACGATCATCCCGAGCTGCAGTTCGAACCATGCCTTCGGCTCGCGCACGGCGGCAGCAGCACGGCCCAGCACGATGGCGTCGTCGAGCACTGCACGGGTGGTGTTGAGGTTGAGGGCGGCAAGGTGTTCAACGGCCGACAGCAGGCTGTCGCTGGCGGAGGAGAGTGCGACGACCTGTGCTTCGGCGGCGGATCGGGTGGCGGCGAGAAGCTTCTCGGGCGAAGTGTTCATAGGTAGTCCTGGTGGTGAGCGAGACCCGGGAGGGGTCGGCATGGACGCATGCTGCACTGCAACATGCGTCGGCGCAAGCATTTTCTTCCGTCACGCCGCGGCGGCGCAGCATGATCCCCGCCCGGCGAGCTGGCACAATGGCCGGCCCACCGACCGGAGCATTCCCCGTCTCCGCCGGCATCGCCGGCGGCCTGCCATGAGCGCACGATCCTCCGCTTCTTTCGCCCGCACGCTCGCACCGGCCTATGCGCTGCTGGTGGCCTACGCCTGCCTGCACCCGCTGACCGGCTGGCGCGACAGTGGGCTGCCGGCGCTCGACTACCTGTGGGCGCCGTGGCCGCAGTATTTCATCGCCGAGGATTTCGTTTTCAACATCCTCGGCTACCTGCCGCTGGGCTTCCTCCTCGCCGCGGCCCTGCCCGCACGATGGAGCGCGGCACGCGCGGCGGCAACGGCCACCGTGCTCGCCGGCCTGCTCAGCCTGGGGCTGGAAACGCTGCAAAACTTCCTCCCCAGCCGCATCGCCAGCAACCTCGACCTCGGCGGCAACGTCGCCGGCGCCTTCCTCGGCGCCCTCGCCGGGGCGCGCTGGGGCGCGATCCTGTTCGGCCCCCAGGGCCGGCTGCAGCGCTGGCGCGCGCACGCCGTGATCGGCGGGCGTACCGGCGAACTCGGGCTGGTGCTGATCGGGCTGTGGCTGCTGGGCCAGCTCACCGCCACCAGCTTGCTGTTCTCCAGCGGCGACCTGCGCAGCCTGCTCGGCATTCCCGCACCGCTACCCTTCCGTGCCGAGCGCTTCATCGCCTTCGACACCGCCCTCACCGCCAGCGCACTGCTGGCCGTGGGGCTGTTCGCCCGCTGCCTGACGCGCGGCGCCAATCCGCTCCCGGTGCTGCTGGTGCTGATCCTCGGCGTGGCCGCGAAGACGCTCGCCACCGCGACCTTCTTCGAGCCCGGCGCGCCGCTCGCCTGGCTCACCCCGGGGGCCCGCCACGGCCTCGTGATCGGGCTCGCCCTGCTGCTGCCCTGCCTGCTGCTGCCGCGCCTCGCCCAGCATGCGCTGGCCGGCACCAGCCTGCTGGCCGCCACTGCGCTGGCGAACCTGATCCCGGAAAACCCCTACCTGCCCTACGACCGCCAGCTCACCGGGTTCAGCAACTTCCTCAACTTCCACGGCCTGACCCGGCTCAGCTCGAGCCTGTGGCCCTTCGCCGCGCTGGCCTACCTGTCGGCGCTCGGGCTGTGGCGCGGGGAGCACCTCGGCAGCCCCTCCCCGCGGAGCGGCCGCCGCCTATAATCGAATGCCCGTGGCGCCTGCGCGCGCCCCGTCCTCCAGAGAAACGCCATGAGCTACTTCAAACATCACGTCTTCTTCTGCTGCAACCAGCGCCCGGCCGGCGAGCGCTGCTGCAACGACTACCAGGCCAGCGCGCTGCAGACCTACGCCAAGGAGCGCATCGCCGCGCTCGGCCTCAAGGGCAAGGGCGGCGGGGGCGGCGTGCGCATCAACAAGGCCGGCTGCCTCGGCCGCTGCGACGACGGCCCGGTGCTGGTGGTGTACCCGGACAACGTCTGGTACACCTACATCGACAAGGACGACATCGACGAGATCATCGACCGCCACCTCGTGGGCGGCCACATCGTCGACCGCCTGCGCCTGCCCGAGGGCACGGCATGAGCCGCCCGCTGCCCACCGAACCGGCCCTGCTGCGCGGCCCGGCCGGCGACATCGAAGTGCTGATCGACGCCCCGGCGACGGTCGGAGGCCTCGCCCTGGTGTGCCATCCCCATCCGCTGTACGGCGGCGCCAACACCAACAAGGTGGCGCACACCCTGGCGCGCGCCTTCCGCGACCTCGGCTACGCGGTGATCCGCCCGAACTTCCGCGGCGTCGGCAAAAGCACCGGCGAGCACGATCACGGTACAGGCGAAACCGAAGACATGCTGTCGGTGATCAGCTGGGCGCAGTCGCGCTGGGGCAGCCTGCCGCTGGTGCTGGGGGGGTTTTCCTTCGGCGGCTTCGTCCAGGCCCGGGTCGCCGCCCGCCTCGCCACCGACATCGCCCCGCCCCGCCAGCTCGTGCTGGTGGGCATGGCCACCGGCGCCGCCGCCGACGGCGCGCGTCACTACGCCCCCCCGGCGCTGCCGGCGCAACTGCCCGCGCTGCTGATCCACGGCGAAAACGACGACACCGTGCCGCTTGCCAACGTGCTCGACTGGGCGCGCCCGCAGGAGCGACCGGTCACCGTCGTGCCCGGCGCCGATCACTTCTTCCACGGCAAACTGCACGTGATCCGCGACCTCATCGCGCGCAGCCTGCCTCGCGCCGGTGCCTGAGCCTTTCAGCCCCGCCGCCACCGCCCGGTCACGTCACGGAGACTCCCGCCCCATGAAACTGCTCGCCTCGCTCACCAGCCCCTACGCCCGCAAGATCCGCATCATCCTTGCAGAAAAGGCGCTCCCCTTCGAACTCGTCATCGACTCCCCCTGGGAGGCCAACACCCGTATCCCCAGCCTCAACCCGCTGGGCAAGGTGCCGGTACTGCTCACCGCCGAAGGCGAAGCCTTCTTCGACTCGCCGGTGATCGCCGGCTACCTCGAAACCCTCGGCGCGGCCCCGGCGCTGCTGCCCGCCGGCGCGCTCGAAACCGTGCGCGTACGCCAGACCGAGGCGCTCGCCGACGGCGTCGCCGACGCCGCGGTCGCCGCCCTGCTCGAATCCCGCCGCCCCGACGGCGAGCGCAGCGAACGCGAGATCGCCCACCAGTTCGACAAGGTCGAGCGCGGCCTGGCCGAACTGGAGCGCCGCCTCGGCCACCGCCCGTGGTTCAACGGCGATGCCATGCAGCTCGGCGACATCGCCGTCGCCGTCACCCTGGGCTACCTCGACCTGCGCTTCCCCGACTTCGACTGGCGCAGCCGCCACCCCGGCCTGCAGCCGCTCGCCGAGCGCCTGTTCGCGCGCGCCAGCTTCGCCGCCACCCAGGCACCGGCAGGCTGAAAGCCATTACGGCGGCGGCCCGCCTTTCAAAGGTGTTAAAGTAGCGCCATCAGAGTAAACCCTGATGGCGATGGCGTACGGTCGGATCGCGTGTTCCGCGCACAGGCGGCAAAGCCGCATCCTGCGCCCCACCCCCACATGAATTCCCCGCAGGGCCGCGCCGGGACGGCCCTGATCTTCGACCACGCCCCCGTGCGTAACGCATGCCTGCCTTGATCCCGACCGCCCTGCGCTTCCTGGCGCTGTGCCTGTTCATGCTGTGCATGGCGGGCCGCCCCTCCATCGCCGCAGAGCCGCGCGCGGAACCGCTGCCCACGGTGACGATCGGCGTCGTCGCCGACCACGAGCCCTATACCTGGGTCGAGAACGGCCGGGTCGTCGGCTTTTCGATCGACGTCCTCGACGAAATCGCCCGCCAGGCGGGCCTGCGCTTCGAATACCGCGCCGGCAGCTGGCCCGAGCTCTACCCCGCGTTCCTGCGTGGCGAGATCGACGCCATCGACGGCATCTCCTACCGCGAGGAGCGCAGCTCACAGGTCCGCTTCACCGCGCCCTATCACCTGCGCCACACCGTCGTCATGCACGACACCCGCCGGCCGCTGCCGCCGGTCGCCGATCTGGCCGGGCTCAAACGGTTTCGCGTCGGTATCGTGCGCGACATCTACTTCAAGAGCGCGCTCGTCGACCACGGCATCGAGCTCGTCGAATACGACGGCCTGCCCAACCTGGTGCGCGCGATCGCCTTCGGCTGGGTCGACGCCATCGTCGGTCCCGAGCTGGCGCTCGGCTTTCTCGCCCGCAAGGCCGGTTTCAACCAGATCGGCGTCGCCGCGCGCATCCCGATGGGCGGACTGGAGATCGAGGATTTCCGCATCGGCGTTCCCCCTCAGGCCCCGGATCTGCACGCCCGCCTGGCGGCCGCGGTCGCCGCCATCGCACCGGGCCGGCTGGCCGAACTCGAGCACCGCTGGCAGGAACTCGGCGGCCGCCCGGCGGAAACCGGCGGCGACTTCCGCCTCAGCGAGCAGCAGGCCCTCTATGTGCGCGGCCTGGGGCCGCTGCGGGTCGGGATCACGCGCGACTATCCGCCCTTCAGCTTCGCCGACGACGGCCGGACGCAGGGGCTGGCGGTGGATGTGCTGCTCCGCGTCCAGGATCTCACCGGCCTGCAGACGATCATCGTCGCCGATACCTGGCCGGTCCTCCTCGAACTCTTCCAGCGCGGCGAGATCGACCTCATCGCCAACATCTCGGAGACCCCGGAACGCCGCCGCTTCACCCGCTTCACCGCACCCTACCACCGGATCCCGAACGTTGTGTTCACACGCACCGAGCACACCCGCCGCCTGACCTCGGCCGGGCAGTTGCACGGGATGCGGGTCGCGGTGACTGCGGGCGTGTTCTACGAGCAGCCTCTGCGCGCGCACCTCGGCGACAGCGTGCTCGCCTTCTCGTCCCAGCAGGCGATGTTCACCGCGCTCGCGGAAGGCAGCGTCGATGCCGTCCTGTCCCCCCTGCACAACGGCCAGCACTGGATCCGCACCCTCGGCCTGAGCTCCCTCCACGTAGCCGGCGAACTCGAGCTCGAAGGCCATTCCGGCGAGGATTTGCGCTTCGGCGTGCGCCCCGCGCTCGAGCCGCTGGCGGCGATCATCGACGCCGCGCTCGCCAGCCTGTCGCCGACCGAGCGCCACACGATCGCCAATCGCTGGCTGGGCGCAGCGCTGCCGGCCGCCACGGCAGGCGGGGACGGCACCCCCGTCGCCTTCGACGACCGCGAGCGCAGCTTCTTGCAGGAGCGCCAGAACACGCTGAAGGTGTGCACCTCACCGAACTGGATGCCGTTCGAAGGCGTCGACGCCCGGGGCCGCCACAGCGGCATGGCCGCAGACTTCCTCGGCCTGTTCGCCTCCCGCTCCGGGGTGCGCTTCGAGACCGTCCTCCTTCCCAGCTGGAACGACGCGCTCGGGGCGATCCGCGAGCGCCGCTGCGACCTGCTGACGCTGGCGGTGCAAACCCCCGAGCGGCTCACCTACCTGAACTTCACCGATCCCTATTACACCGTTCCCCACATCCTGCTCGGGCGCATCGAAACACCCTTTCTCGACGACATGGACCAGCTCGCCGGGCGCAACGTCGGCGTGGTGCGGGGCCATTCCCTCCTGCGCTGGCTGCGCGAACGCTACCCGCTGATCCATATCGTCGAAGTCGACAGCGAAATCGACGGCCTGCACCGGCTCCAGCGCGGCACCCTGTACGGCCTGCTCAGCAACCTGAACTCGGCCGGCTACCATCTGCACGAACTGGGGCTGGCCGACATCAAGGTCCTCGGCCGCATTCCCGGCGACGCCGCGCTGTCGGTCGCAACCCGCAACGACCTCCCCGAACTGCACGCCATCGCCCGCAAACTGATCGCCACCCTCGGCACCCAGGATCGTCACCGGATCGAATCGAAATGGCGTGCCATCGCCGTCGAACAGAAAGTGGACTACCGCCTGCTCTGGCAATGGGCGAGCATCGGCGTGCTGGCACTGGTCGCGCTCCTGCTGTGGAACCGCAAGCTCGGCACCCTCAACCGCCAGCTCGCCGAAGCCAACGCCCGACTCGAACAGTACAGCCTCAGCGACGGCCTCACCGGCCTGGGCAACCGCAAGTATTTCGACCGCGAATTCGACACCGGCTTCGCCTGGTGCCAGCGCAGCCGGACCGGCTTCGCGGTGGTGATGATCGACATCGACCATTTCAAGCACATCAACGACACCTGGGGCCATCCGGCAGGCGACGAGTGCCTGCGCCTGCTGGCCGACTGCCTGCGCACCCACTTCCGCCGCGACACCGACCGCCTGGCCCGCCTCGGCGGCGAGGAGTTCGTGCTCTTCCTGCCCTTCTCCGATGCCGACGCCACCCTCGCCCGCATCGAGGCCGTGCACGCCGAGATCGCCACCCTGCGCGCACCGGCGGGCAGCCAGGGGATCGGTTTCACGATCAGTGCCGGGGTCGCGATCGGCATCCCGAGTACGGCCGAATACGCATCGGATTACCTCAAGCGCGCCGACCAGGCCTTGTACGAGGCCAAGCGCAGCGGGCGCAACCGGATCATCGTGGACCGGCACTGAGCGCCCTCCCTCCTCCCGCCCGGCCCACGACCACGGCACGCATCCGCCCCGCACAAAGCCCGCTGCGCTGGCTATAATGCAAGGCTTTGTTTTAACTGAAAATCAGGATTCTCCGTGCTCGTCGCCGCCAATATCACCATGCAGTTCGGGGCCAAGCCCCTGTTCGAGAACGTCTCCGTCAAGTTCGGCGACGGCAACCGCTACGGCCTGATCGGCGCCAACGGCGCCGGCAAGTCGACCTTCATGAAGATCCTGTGCGGTGCGCTCGACCCCTCCGCCGGCAACGTCTCCAAGGACCCGCACGAGCGCATGGCCTACCTGCGCCAGGACCAGTTCGCCTATGAAGACATGCGCGTGCTCGACGTGGTGATGATGGGCCACGAGGAACTGTGGGCGGCGATCAAGGAACGCGACGCGATCTACGCCAACCCGGACGCCACCGAGGACGACTACATGCACGCCGCCGAGCTCGAGGGCAAGGTCGGCGAATACGACGGCTACACCGCGGAAGCGCGCGCCGGCGAGCTGCTGCTCGGCGTCGGCATCCCCACCGAACTCCACAACGGCCCGATGAGCGAGGTCGCCCCGGGCTGGAAGCTGCGCGTGCTGCTCACGCAGGCGCTGTTCGCCAACCCCGACATCCTGCTGCTCGACGAGCCGACCAACAACCTCGACATCAACACCATCCGCTGGCTCGAGGACGTGCTCAACAACCGCGACTGCACGATGGTGATCATCTCGCACGACCGCCACTTCCTGAACCAGGTGTGTACCCACATGGCCGACCTGGATTACGGCACGATCACGATCTACCCCGGCAACTACGACGACTACATGGAAGCGTCGACGATGGCGCGCGAGCGCCAGTCCTCGGCCAACGCCCGCGCCAAGGACAAGATCCAGGAGCTGCAGGCGTTCGTGCGCCGCTTCTCGGCCAACAAGTCCAAGGCCAAGCAGGCCACCAGCCGCCTCAAGCTGATCGACAAGCTCAAGCCCGAGGACGTCAAGCCGTCCAGCCGCCAGTACCCGTGGATCCGCTTCGACTACGACGACAAGGACAAGCTGCACCGCCTCGCCTGCGAGGTGGACACCGTCTCCTTCGCCTACGAGGGCATGGACAAGCCGCTGATCCACCGCTTCTCGATCGCCATCGAGGCCGGCGAGAAAGTCGCAATCATCGGCGAGAACGGCGTCGGCAAGACCACCCTGATGAAGCTGTTGGTCGGCGAGCTTGCGCCGCAGAAGGGCGCCATCAAGTGGGCGGAGAAGGCCAAGCCGGGCTACTACGCGCAGGACCACTCGAGCGACTTCGCCGCGGACGTCAGCCTCACCGACTGGATCGCGCCCTACTCGCGGATCACCGCCGCCGCCACCGGCGAGGACAACGAGACCCTGCTGCGCGGCACCCTGGGCCGCCTGCTGTTCTCGGGCGACGAGGTGAAGAAGTCGGTGAAGGTCATCTCCGGCGGCGAGCAGGGCCGGATGCTGTTCGGCAAGCTGATGCTGTCGCGCCCCAACGTGCTGCTGATGGACGAGCCGACCAACCACCTCGACATGGAGTCGATCGAGTCGCTCAACACCGGCCTCGACAAGTTCAACGGCACGCTGGTGTTCATCTCGCACGACCGCGAGTTCGTCAGCTCGCTGGCCACCCGCATCATCGAGATCAAGCTCGACCACCAGATCATCGACTACCGCGGGACCTACGAGGAATATCTCGCCAGCCAGGGCCTGGAGTAAGCGGCAAGGGCGCAGGAAGCGGCGGCGCCGACGGTCGCAAGGACCGCGCTGCGGCTCCGCCGCCACCGCGCCCCGCGTTCACCGCAAGCGCGCGCGCAGGCGGGCCAGCGCCTGGCTGTGGAGCTGGCACACCCGCGACTCGGTGACCCCGAGCACGGCGCCGATCTCCTTCAGGTTCAGTTCTTCCTGGTAGTACAGCGCCATCAGCAGCTTCTCGCGCTCGGGCAGGGCCTCGATCGCCTCGACGAGCCGGCCGCGCTGCTCGCGCTCGAGCAGCGCAGCGTAAGGCGCATCGGGCTCGAGGCGCTCGTCGACCGGCTCCATCCCGGCCTGCAGCAGCTCTTCGAGCGGCAGCAGCTGGCCGCTGTTGGTGTCGCTCAGCAGCTGGTGGTAGGTCTCCAGCTCCATCCCCAGCTCGGCCGCCACTTCCAGCTCCGTCGCCGGGCGCCCGAGGCGCTGTTCCAGTGCGCGCACCGCCTCGTCGAGCGCGCGGGCGCTGCGCCGCACGCTGCGCGGCAGCCAGTCGCGGCTGCGCAGCTCATCGACCATCGCGCCGCGAATGCGCTGGCTGGCGAAGGTGGCGAAACCCGCGCCCTGGGTCGGATCGTAGCGCCCGAAGGCCTCGATCAGCCCGACCACCCCGGCCTGGATCAGGTCGTTCAGCTCCACGCTGGGCGGCAGGCGCACCTGCAGCGCAAGCGCCTGGCGCCGCACCAGCGGCAGGTATTCCTCCAGCAGTGCGTCCTGATTGATCTTGCCCTGTGCGGTATACATGGATCGAATTCTGGATCGGGTCGGGCGGCGGACCTTGCGGACCGCTCACCGCGTCACTGGTAGTTGACAATCACCTGCATGCGGCTCGCGCGCGCCCCGCCGGGGGCACCCGGAGCCGCCGCAAAGCGGAAATGGAACCCGCTGCCGGCGGCCGCGCCGGCAAAGGCGGTACTCGTGCCGCGCGCGCCGCCCAGCACGACGCAGTGCTCGGCCTGGCACAGCCAGGCGTGCGCGCGGGCCGAGGGCGGCAACGCATATTGCCAATGCACAGAGGCGACACGCCGCCCATCGACGGCCGCACCCGGCGGCGGCAGCAGCTCTGCCGAACGCACCGCGCGCGCCGAAACCGGAACCGGCACGCCCGGCGCATTCGCCACCCAGCTGCCGGCGGCGGTGGCACCCAGTGCGGCACCCACCGCGCACAGCACCGACAGTCCGCCCGCGAGCCTTCCCTTCATCGGGCCAGCACCACCAGCTCGATGCCCAGGCAGGACGCCGCGACCTGCTGCAGGTTGGCGAGCAGGCCGCGCCGTGGCCAGCCCGGCGGATGCAGCGCCAGCAAGCGCCGCGGCCCGCCCGCCGCCGCCAGTTGCCGCAACACCCGATAGGCACGGCGGAACGCGTCGCCTTCGCCCTCCACCCACAGCGCCCAGCGCGGCTGCTGCGCGCACAGGGGCGCGAGCTGAGGGCTGGCGGCATCGACCGCGACGATGCGCCAGCGCGCCGGGTCGCCGACCCAGCGCTTGCCCGCCCGCGCCCACGCCTCCAGCACCTCGGCCGCGAGCCCACTGCGGCTTTCGCCAAGGCCCAGCACCATCAGCGTGCACGGTGCCGTCTCCCGCGGCGCGGCGGACGCCGGATCGAGCGCGCGGGCAGGCGCCGCCACCGCCGCCGGCGGAGGCCGCGCTGCGGGGCCGGGCGCGGGCTCCGCCGGCAGCGGGCACGAGGACTGGTCCGCCCCCGCCCCATCGCCGGCGCCCCCCGCAGCGCCCAGCGCCATCGCCGCCATCCAGCGCCGCAGCCCGGCAGCCTGGTCGGGGCTCGCCGCCGCCGGCGGCGCCTCGGCGGACGAAGGCAAGGCTTCGCTCAGCATCGTCAGTCCCCGGCTCCGCGTTCACCGTCGAGCGCGCCGATCGCGACCTGGCGCAGGCTGTCGCGGGCGGCGCCGAGGTAAAGCAGGGCCTCGAGCAGGTTGGTCGCGCTGCGCCGCCGGCGCCCTCCGGCCAGCCCCAGCAGTTCGGCGCGCAAGTCCATCGCCCATTGCCCTTCGGCGGCGTCCAGGCTGGCCGCCGCCGCCGCCAGCCCGGCGGCCAGCAGCAGGCGCAGCTCGCGTCCGGTATCGACCTGCCACAGCTGGGGCAGGCGCTGCCAGGCATGGCGGGTCAGGCGCGGCAGGCTTTCGCCGTCGAGCTGGCCGGCGAGCAGGGGCAACGCTGCCGCCTCGGCGATGTCGGGGGTGATCCAGTAGCGCTGCCCGAGCGCCGCGCCGCTGTCGGCATCGCGCAGCTCGGCGAACCAGGCGCAGGCGGGGCGGGCAGGCGCCGTCCGGCGCCCCCCCGGATTGGCATTGACGGCAAGCCGGGAGAGGCACATCCGCGCCGGCCGCGAACGCATCCGCACGCGGTATTCGCCACCCGGTGAAGCGAGCGCGCGCAGCTGCACAAGCGGATGGCGCTCGCCCCCACAGGTGACGCGCTGGCTGCCGCGGACCACGCTCGACCACTCGTGCCCAGCGGCCTCGAGCCAGGCCCAGGCGGCCTCGTCGGGAAGCGCGGGCAGCAGATGGACGCTCGTTCCCAGGCGCTCGCGAGCCCAGCGCAGGCGCTCGAGCTGGCCCGCCGGGGCGTGGTGCTGGAGCAGCGCGGTGGCCATCCAGTGGCCGTCACCGTCCACGCCGATATCGGGCATCGCCCAGTCGCAGCCGGCCAGCGGCGCACGCGCCATCCAGCGCATCCCGGCCGGCGCGCTCCGCTCGAGCGCCTGTTCGCACAGCGGGCGCAGGCGCGCTTCGCGCACCGCCGCCGGCAGGCCGGCAAGGTCGCAGGCCGTTTCGAACTCGCGGAAGCCGCCGACGCGTTCGCGCAGCGCGCCGAGAATGGCGCTCACCCGCCGCCCCTGGCCGATAAGGCCGTGCGCCCAGCGCGCCGGCGGCTCGTAGATCGGGGCGCCGGGCGCCGCCGCCGCCGCGCTGCTCGCCAGCGCCTGGCGCACCAGCGCGATGCCGTCGGGCAGGGCCAGGTCTTCCGGCACCTGCTGCCCGGCGGACACGAACAGCAGGCGCAGGCCGTGGCGCATCAGCGCATCGAGCACCGGCCCGATCCGCCCCGCTTCGTCGAGCTTGGTCAGGATGCAGTCGTCGAGCGTGCCGCCGGCGGCACGCGCCGCCTCGCGGTAGCGCACGATCACCTCCTCCAGCGTTTCCGGCTGGGCCGCGGCGTTGAGCAGCAGCACCAGGCGCACCGCGATCCCGGCCTGCTGCAGGCGGGCGCTCTGTTCGATGACGCGCTGGTCGCGCTGGCTGGTGCCGACGGTGTCGATCAGCACCAGGCGCTGGTCGACCAGCCCGGTCAGCACCTCGGTGACCGCTGCGCCGGCATCGAGCGCGTGGATCGGCACATCGAGCAACCGCGAGTAGATGCGCAGCTGCTCGTGGGCGCCGATCCGGAAGCTGTCGGTACTGACCAGGGCCACGCCGGCGGGGCCGTGGCGCATCACCAGACGTGCGGCGAGCTTGGCCGTGGTGGTGGTCTTGCCGACCCCGGTCGGCCCGACCAGGGCGACGACCCGGCTCGAGCCGGGGAAGGCGGTTTCGTCCTCGAGCCGGCGCAGGCGCGCGAGCAGGCTGCGCGCGATCCATTCGAGGCGGGCATCGTCGGCGCCGGCTTCGAGCTCCTCGGGCTCGCCGTGGGCGAGTTCTTCGGCCAGGGCCGCACTGAAACCGGCGCCCCGCAGCAGCTCGACCAGCGGCAGGGTCGATGCGCGGGCACGCAGCGGGCGGTCGCCGCGGGTGCTGGCGAGCAGGCTGCGCATCTCCTGCATTTCGCGCAGCAGGCGTTCGCTCATCGCGCTCATCGTCTGCAGCCCGTGCTCGGCGGCGGCAGCGGGGGCGGCAGACGCCGCAGGGCGGGCAAAGGGCGGCGCGGGATCGCGCGCACTCGGCGCGGCCGCCGCACGCACGCCGTCCGCGCCGGCAGCCGCAGGCGCTGCGGGCGGCGGCGGAACATTGACCGCACGCGCACCGAGGGCGGCGGCGGCATGGTCGGCGATGGCGATGATCTCCACCCCTTGCTCGATCTGCCGGTTCGACAGGATCAGCGCATCGTCGCCGAGGGCGGCGCGCACCTGGCGCATCGCCTCGCGGCTGTTGGCGCCGACAAAACGTTTCACACTCATCCTCGTGCTCCGACCACGGTAGTCACCCGCAAGATGCGGTCATCGGGAATTTCGGCCTGCGACAACACTACCAGCTGCCGCAGGCGCCGGCGCAGGAAGCCCGCCAGCAGCGGGCGCAGCGCATGGGCGACGACCATCACCGGCGGGTCGCCGGCGGCTTCCTGGCGAGTCAGCGCCTCGCGTGTCTGCTCGAGCAGGATCTCCGCCAGGCCAGGCTCGAGCGCACCGTTGCCGCCGAGCGCCTGGGTCAGTACCTGCTCCAGGCGCGCGTCGAGGCCGATCACGCGCATCTCGCCCCGCCCCGGGAACCAGGGCTGCACGATCGCACGCCCGAGCGCGATCCGCACCTGCGCGGTGAGCGCTTCGACGTCCTGCGGCTGGGCGGCTTCGGCCGCCAGGGTATCGAGGATGCTGACCAGGTCGCGGATGCTGACCTCCTCGTCGAGCAGGTTCTGGCAGATGCGCTGCAGCGCGGTGAGCGGCACCAGCTTGGGCACCACTTCTTCGACCAGCGGCTTGTAGTCGTCACCGAGGCGGTCGAGGAGCTTGCGCATCTCGTCGCGGCCGAGCATCTCTGCGGCATGGAGGTGCATCAGGTGGTTGAGGTGGGTGGCCACCACCGTGCTGACGTCGACCACGGTGTAGCCGAACACCTGGGCGTGCTCGCGCTGGCCGCCGTCGATCCACACCGCCGGCAGGCCGAACGCCGGGTCGGTGGTCGCGGTGCCCTCCACCGTGCCCGACACCTGGCCGGGGTCGATCGCCAGCCACTTCCCGGGGAATACTTCGGCACGGCCGATCTCGGCCCCCTTGAGGCTGATCGTGTAGGTGTGCGGGCCGAGCTCGAGATTGTCGCGGATGTGCACCACCGGTGGCAGGAAGCCCAGCTCCTGGGCGAACTTCTTGCGTACGCTCTTGATCCGCCCAAGCAGTTCGCCCTGCTGGCGGTGATCGACCAGCGGAATCAGGCGGTGGCCGACTTCGAGGCCGAGGGTGTCGACCAGCTGGACGTCTTCCCAGCTCGCCTCCGGGGCCTCGCTCGCCACCGGGGCGACGGTTTCCGCTGCGGCCGGCGCCGCCTGCGCAAGCGCGCGCCGGCGCAGCTGGGTCCAGCCCAGCCCCACCAGCAGCGCGGCGAACAGCAGGAACACCAGGTTGGGCATCCCCGGCACCAGGCCGAGGAGCGCCATCACCGCACCCGACAGCAGCAGCACCTGCGGGTTCACGAACAGCTGGCTGATCATCTGCTGGCCGACGTCCTGCTCGGTGTTGGCGCGCGACACGGTCACGCCCGCTGCGGTCGAGATCACCAGCGCCGGGATCTGCGCCACCAGGCCGTCGCCGATCGCCAGCAGCACATAGGTGTGCGCGGCGTTGGCGAAGCTCAGGTCGTGCTGCAGGACGCCGATCAGCAGCCCGCCGACGATGTTGACCACGGTGATCAGCAGGCCCGCCACCGCGTCGCCGCGCACGAACTTGCTGGCACCGTCCATCGAGCCGTAGAAATCCGCCTCCTGGGCGATTTCGGCGCGGCGGCGGCGGGCCTCGTCCTCGCCGATCAGGCCGGCGTTGAGGTCGGCATCGATCGCCATCTGCTTGCCGGGCATCGCATCGAGGGTGAAGCGCGCGCTGACTTCGGCGATCCGCCCCGCGCCCTTGGTGATCACCATGAAGTTGATGATCACCAGGATCAGGAACACCACCAGGCCGACGGCGAAGTTGCCGCCGACGAGGAAATGGCCGAAGGCCTCGATCACCTTGCCCGCCGCATCGCCACCCTGGTGGCCCTGAAGGAGCACGACCCGGGTCGAGGCGACGTTCAGCGACAGGCGCAGCAAGGTGGTAAACAGCAGCACCGAGGGAAAGGCGGCGAAGTCGAGCGGCTTCAGCGCGAACATGCTCACCAGCAGCACCATCAGCGACAGCGCGATGTTGAAGGTGAACAGCAGGTCGAGGACGAACGGCGGCAGCGGCAGGACCATCATCGACAGGATCAAGATGATCAGTACCGGACCGGCGAACAGGTTCAGCCGCATCAGCGCGCGCCAGTCCATTGCCGCCAGGCGCTGGCCGAACCCGTTCACCCCTCACCTCCCGCCGCTCGCACCGCGGCCACTTCCAGTTCGGGCGGCACCACCAGCAGCGGCGGCGCAGGCGGCACCCCGCCCTCGCGCTGCGCGCGGCGCAGGCCGAAGGCCCAGGCCAGCAGCTCCGCCACCGCGGTGTACAGCGCGGCCGGCACCTCGGCGTCGAGATCGACGTGGCGGTGCAGCGCGCGCGCCAGCACCGGCGCTTCCAGCAGGGGCACGCCATGGTCGACGGCGAGCGCGCGGATGCGCGCCGCCACCGCATCGGCGCCCTTGGCCACCACCCGCGGCGCGGCCATGCGCGCGGCGTCGTAGCGCAGCGCGACGGCGAAATGGGTTGGATTGGTCACCACCACGTCGGCCTCGGGCACCTTGCTCATCATGCGCCGCCGCGCCATCTGCTGCTGCACCATGCGGATCCGCCCCTTGACCTGGGGGTCACCGTCGGATTCCTTGTGCTCGCGGCGGACTTCGTCCTTGGTCATGCGCAGCTTCTTGCCATGGCTCCACAACTGGTAGGGAACGTCGATCAGCACCACCACCACCAGGGTCAGCACCATCAGGGCGCAGGCCTGCGCCGCCAGTTCGAGCGCCCGCGCCAGCGCCCGCGCCACCGGCATCTGGGTCAGAACACGGAATTCGTCGATATGCAGGGCGAGGAAGGTCACGCCGACTCCACCGACGAGAAACGACTTCGCCAGCGCCTTGAACAGCTCGGCCAGCGCCTGGGTGGAAAAGACCCGCTTCAGCCCCTTCACCGGGTCGAGCTTGGAGAACTGCGGCACCAGCGCCTTGGCCGACACCAGCCAGCCGCCGAGCAGGGCCGGCGCGATCAGCGCGATCAGCGCGAGCAGGGCGAACAGCGGCATCATCCCGAACAAGGCCCGGCGCAGCAGCTCGAACCCGGCCAGCACCATCAGCCGCGGCTCGAAGGCGTGAGTGCGCTCGAACAGGAAGGCCTGCTCCATGATCGAGCCGAGCTGTTCGTACAACGCCGCACCCATCACCCACAGACCGCCCACGCCGCCGACGAGCAGGGCGAACGTGGCCAGCTCGCGCGAGCGCGCGACCTGGCCCTCCTCGCGCGCCTTGTCCAGGCGCCGCGGAGTGGCTTGTTCGGTTTTTTCCTGATCGCTGCCGTCGTCTGCCATCGACACGCCCGGACAATGAAATTGCAACCGGGCATTGTCCGAACATTTCGTCCCCGCCGGTGCGGCAAACAGCGGACGGATTCGGCGCCAGTTCGGGCTTGCGGAAAAGCGCGGGGGCGGGGGCACGCCGCGCGCCTGCTGCGCCGCGCCGCACCGCCGCGGCCGCGCGCGGCAGGTGCCGGGGCGGACTCAAAACCCGAGTTGCTCGAGCAGGTCGTCGACCTGGTCCTGGTTGGCGACCACGTCGGGATTGCCCTCGGTCTTGATCTGCGGGCCGTTGAGCAGGGGATTGGCGCCTTCCTTCGGCGCACGGGCGAAGTTCGCCTGCTGGGCGGCGGGGGCGTTGTCGATCAGCACCTGCAGCAGCTGCTGCTCGATCTCGCGGATGACGTCCATCATGCGCTTGATCACCTGCCCGGTGAGGTCCTGGAAATCCTGCGCCATCATGATTTCCAGCAGCTCGCGGTGGGTGGCCTGGGTCAGATCGGGCACCTCGCCGAGGTAGCCGCGGGTGTCCCGCACCAGCTCGCGGGCCTGCTCGAGCTCGACCGGGTTCTGGAACCACGCCGACCACCGGTCGTCGAGCTCCTTCGCCCGCGTGCTCAAGGTGTCCTGGATCGGCTGCGCCCGATCGATGGCGTTGAGCGCGCGCTCGGCGGCCTGCTCGGTCATCGTCGCAACGTAGCTCAGGCGGTCGCGGGCATCGGGAATGGCCTCGGCCGCGCGGGCGATTTCCTTGTCCAGCCCCAGCTCGCGCATGCTGTCGCGCAGCATGCGGGTGAGCTGGCCGATCCGCAGGATCAGGTCCTCGCCGGCGGCGTGGCCGCCCGGCGAGGTCGAATGCGCCTCAGCGCTCATGATCGCTCCTTCCGACGGAATCCGCCGTAATCAATTACATACCCAGTTTTTCGAAGATCTTGTTCAGCTTTTCTTCCAGCGTCGCCGCGGTGAAAGGCTTCACCACGTAGCCGTTGGCCCCGGCCTGGGCCGCGGCGATGATGTTCTCCTTGCGCGCCTCGGCGGTGACCATCAGCACCGGGAGGGCCTTCAGGGCGCCGTCGGCGCGGATCTGGCGCAGCATCTCGAGGCCGTCGAGATTGGGCATGTTCCAGTCCGAAACCACGAACTGGAAACCGCCGGCGCGCAGCTTGGTGAGCGCATCCTGGCCGTCCTCGGCCTCATCGACGTTGTTGTAGCCCAGCTCCTTGAGCAGGCTGCGCACGATCCGGCGCATGGTGGGGAAGTCATCCACCACCAGAATCCTCATGTTCTTGTCAGCCATCTACCTTCCCTTTCCTTCAATTCAAATGAGTGAAACAACAAGCGGCGCTCACACCCGCTGCACGTGCCCCGCCTGGGTGACGAGCTCGAGCAGGCGGGGGGCGATCGCATCGAGGCCGAGCACTTCGCAGGCTCCGCCGAGCGCAATCGCCTCGCGCGGCATCCCGAACACCACCGAGCTGGCCTCGTCCTGCGCCACCGTGGCCGCGCCCGCCTGGCGCATCTCCAGCAGGCCGGCGGCGCCGTCCTTGCCCATCCCGGTCAATAGCACGCCGACCGCGTTGCGCCCGGCGTGCACCGCCGCCGAATGGAACAGGACATCGACCGACGGCCGGTGGCGATTGACCGGCGGGGCGTCGCTGAGGCGGACGATGTAGTTCGCGCCGCTGCGGGCGAGTTCGAGGTGGGCAGTGCCGGGGGCGATGTAGGCGTGGCCGGGGAGCACCCGCTCGCCGTCGCTCGCCTCGCTGACGGTGATCTCGCACAAGCGGTCGAGGCGCTCGGCGAACGAGCGCGTGAACCCCCCCGGCATGTGCTGGGCGATCATCACCGCGGGGCTGTTCGGCGGCAGCCGCTCGAGCACCGCGCGGATCGCCTCGGTGCCGCCGGTCGAGGCGCCGATGATGATCAGCTTCTCGCTCGAGATCAGCGGCGCCTTCAGCCGCGCCGGCGCCGGCCGCACCCCGGACGCCCCCCCGCGCGGCCGCGAACGGGCGGCGGCGCGGATCTTGTCGGCGATCAGCTCGCCGTATTCGAGCATGCCTTCGCGCAGGTCCGCGCTCGGCTTGGCGATGAAGTCGAGCGCGCCCAGCTCGAGCGCGCGCAGGGTGATTTCGGAGCCGGCCTGGGTCAGCGACGACACCATCAGCACCGGCATCGGCCGCAGCCGCATCAGGCGCTCGAGGAAGTCGAGCCCGTCCATGCGCGGCATCTCGACGTCGAGGGTCAGCACATCGGGGTTGTGCTTCTTGATCAGGTCGCGCGCCACCAGCGGGTCGGGCGCGACCGCCACCACTTCCATGTCGTCGTGCTCATTGACGATGCGGCTCAGGACATTGCGGATCAGCGCCGAATCGTCGACGCACAGCACCTTGATGCGCGGCTTGCTCATGACGCCCACCCTTCTTCGGCGACGCGCCCGAACCCGCCTTCGGGGCGGCGGCCGGCGGGCGCGGGTGCGCCGGCGGCACGGACATACACCGTCTGCCCGCGTAGACGGAACGACTGGGTGATGTAGGAAAAATTCTCGGAGTGCCCGGCAAACAGCAGGCCGTCGGCCTTGAGCAGCGGCGCAAAGCGCTCGAGGATCCGGGCCTGGGTCGCGGTATCGAAATAAATCATGACGTTACGGCAAAATATCGCATCGAAGGGACCATCGATCTGCCACTTCGCGGCAAGCAGGTTGAGCGGCTCGAAACGGATCATCGCCGCGATTTCGGGGCGCACCCGGGCAAACCCCTGGCGCGCGCCCCGGCCTTTCTGGAAGAAGCGCCGCAGGCGCTCCTCGTCGATGCGCTCGAGCCGCTCCAGCGGGTAGACGCCTTCGCGCGCGCTGTCGAGCGTGTCGGTGTTGATGTCGGTCGCGATCACCTGGGCCTCGCTCGCCCGCGCCCCGAGCGCCTCGACCAGGGTCATCGCGATCGAATACGGTTCCTCGCCGCTGGAGGCCGCTGCGCACCACACCCGCACCGGCCCACGGCGCTCGCTGACGTGGCTGGCGAGCAGGGGAAAGTGATGGGCCTCGCGGAAGAAGGCGGTCAGGTTGGTGGTCAGCGCATTGGTGAAGGCTTCCCACTCGCGCGCCTGGGGCTGGCGCTCGAGGCGCGCGATGTAGTCGCTGAAACGCTGCAGCCCATGGTGGCGCAAGCGCCTCGCCAGGCGGCTGTAGACCATTTCCTTCTTGTGCTCGGACAGCACGATGCCGGCACGCTCGTAAATGAGGGTGCGGATGCGCTCGAAGTCACCCGCAGTCAGCTCGAGGTCGCGCGCGCAGGAGAGGCCGGACGCCGAAGCGCCCGTCCGGCTCCCGGGATCGGGTCCGACGCTCAAAACTCCTCCCAATCGTCGACTGCGGATGCCGCCATCCCCACCGGCGCCGCCAGCGCCACGGCGGGAGCGCCAGCGCGCACGCGGCGTCGGCTGGTGGGCTCGGCATCGCCCCCCGCCAGGGCGGGACGGGGCTTCGCCGCGCCGCCAGCGCGCGTGGCCGGAACCGCGGCGTGGTGCAGCCCTGCGCGCTCGGCGCCGGCGCCGCGCAGGCGGAAGGCGGCGATCGCGATCGTCAGCTGCTCGGCCTGGTGTTCCAGTGCCGCCGCCGCGCGCGCCGTGCTTTGCACGCGCGAGGCGTTTTCCTGCGTCACCTTGTCCATCTCGACCACCGCCTGGTTGATCTGCCCGATGCCGCTGGTCTGCTCTTCGGAGGCCGCGGTGATCTCGCCCATGATGTCGTTGACCCGGCTCGTCGCATTGACGACTTCGCCGATCGACGCTTCGGCCTGATGGATGAGCGTGGCGCCGCCCTCGATCTCGGCCGACGAGGTGTCGATCAGGGCGCGGATCTCCTTGGCCGCATTCGCCGAGCGCCCGGCGAGGTTGCGCACCTCGCCGGCGACCACCGCGAAACCGCGCCCCTGCTCGCCGGCGCGCGCGGCCTCGACCGAAGCGTTGAGGGCGAGGATGTTGGTCTGGAATGCGATCGAGTCGATGACGTTGATGATGTCGGCCATCTTGCGCGAGCTCGCGGTGATGCGCCCCATCGAGTCCACCACGCCACGCATGTGATCGCCCGCAGTGCGCGCACGCTTGGCGTTGTCCGACGTCAGCCCGCTCGCCTGGCGGGCGTTTTCGGTGTTCTGGCGCACGGTGGCAGTCATCTCTTCCATGCTCGAGGCGGTCTGCTGCAGCGCCGCGGCCTGCTGGTCGGTATGCGAGGACAGGTCGTTGTTGCTCGCCGCGATCTCCCGGCTGGCCGGCGTCACCACGGCGATGCCGGTGTTGACCTCGGTGACGATGTTGCCGAGGCTGCGGCGCATCACGTCGAACGCACCCATCAGCTTGCCGAGCTCGTCGTCACGGCGCTCGGGCGCATCGATGCCGATGTTGCCGGCGGCGATCTGCAGCGCGAACGCGCGCAGCTCGGCCACCGCGCGCAGCAGGCTGCGGATCACCATCACCCCGACCAGGGTCAGCAGCACCAGACCGAGGGCGGCGCCGACCGACAGCACCATCGCCATCTTCGCCTGCATCTCCTCGGCCTCGGTCGCCAGCGCCGCGGCCAGCACCTGCTTCTCGCCCACCAGCGAGGACAGCAGCGCCGACAGCTTGATGCCGGTGGCCTGGAGTTCGGGGGAGCGCTGCATCACCGCCTGGTACACCTCGAACGGCTCCCCGCCGGAGAGCAGCTCGGCCATGCCCTGCAGGCCATCGGCATAGCCCTGGAAGACCTGGTCGAACTCGCCGGCGATTCCGGTGTGGTTGATTTCGCGGGCGCGGTAGGCGTCCCACAACCCGAGCATGTTCGAGCTCAGGCGGCCCACCGTCCCTGCCCGCTCCTCGCGCCCCTCGAGTACCGTCATCGGGTTCGACGCAGCCACCGACTGATAGCCCTGGGTGATCAGCTGGTCGATCTGCTGCAGGCGGGCGATGTCTTCCAGGCCGTCGCGGCGCAGTTCGAGCACGCGCTGACCGGCGCTGTCCATCGCATACAGGCCGAGCCCGCCGGTGAGGATCAGCAAGCCCGCGGCGATCGTCATCATCGCGATCATGCGCGCGCGCATGGTGCGCAGGTTGAAGGCGCCGAGCCAGCCCAGCAGGCCGCTGCGCTTGATCTGGCCGCGCGCCAGCGCGACCCCGCCCTTGCCCTCGCGGATGCGCTGGTAAGCGGCTTCGGCACGCTCGATCGCAGCGCGCTCGGCCTTCAGCCGCACCGAGGCGTAGCCGACCACGCTGCCGCCTTCCATCACCGGCGTGACGTTCGCTTCGACCCAGTAGTGGTCGCCGTTCTTGCGCCGGTTCTTGACCAGGCCTTGCCAGCTCTCGCCCGCCTGCAGCGTCTGCCACATGTTGGCGAAGGCCTCGGGCGGCATGTCCGGATGGCGCACGATGTTGTGCGGCGCGCCGATCAGCTCCTCACGGGCGAAGCCGCTGACTTCGACGAAGGCCCGGTTCGCATAGGTGATGACACCGTTCAAGTCGGTGCGCGTGTTGAGGATCTGCTCGTCCTTCAACTCGTATTCTTTCTGGGTGACGGGCTGGTTATTGCGCATCGAACGTTCCCTCCTCGCTCTCGAATCCTGTCGTGACCGCCCTGAGGCCGGCACTTTTTTCGTTGTATCAAGCGCTGCCGCCGCGGTTTCCCGCTGTCTCGGGCGTCAGGCTCGCACCTCCTCCACCAGCGCCATCTCGCCGCTCGTCAGCAGCTTCTCGATATCGACGATCACCAGCATGCGGTCATCGACGCTACCCAGCCCGCTGAGGAAATCCGATGACAGGGTGACGCCGAATTCGGGCGCCGGCCGGATCTGCTCCGGGGTCAGCGTCATCACGTCGGTGACCCCATCGACCACCATTCCGACCACCCGCCCACCGACATTGACCACGATCACCACGGTCTCGGGCCCGTACTCGGTACGCTCGAGCCTGAACTTGATCCGCAGATCGACGATCGGCACGATCACCCCGCGCAGATTGGTCACCCCCTTGATGAAATCGGGCGCGTTGGCGATCCGGGTCACGCTCTCGTAGCCGCGGATTTCCTGCACCTTGAGGATGTCGACGGCGTACTCCTCGTCGCCGAGCGAAAACACGAGGAACTCGCGGTGCTGCCCCTCGGCGCCGCCGGCAGCCGGATCAGCGTTGTAATGACTCATAGCGTCTCTACCTCCTTCGTCGAAGTTTTCCGTACTTCCTGCGCCCTGCCCGGGGTGGCTGCGGACGTCTTCGCCGCCCGGCTCAGGCGGTGCAGCCCGCCGATGTCGAGGATCAGCGCCACCCGGCCGTCACCCAGGATCGTCGCCGCGGAGACGCCCGGCACCTTGCGGTAATTGGTCTCGAGGTTCTTCACCACGACCTGCTGCTGGCCGATCAGTTCGTCGACGAGCAGGGCATGGCGCCGCCCTTCGGCCTGCACGATCACCGCGATGCAGCCGACCGGGTCGGTGCATGCCCCGTCCACCGCCAGCGCCTCATGCACCGGGATCACCGACAGGTACTCGCCGCGCACCTTCAGCACCACGTCGTCCCCACCCATCGAATGCAGCTCTTCGGCCCGCGGCTGGAGCGACTCCAGCACCGCCGACAGCGGCAGCACGAAGACTTCCTCGCCGACCCGGATCGACATCCCCTCGAGGATCGCCAGCGTCAGCGGCAGCACGATGCGGGTGGTGGTGCCTTCGCCCAGGCGCGAGAAGATCTCGACCCGCCCGCCCATGCTCTGGATGTTGCGCTTGACCACGTCCATGCCCACGCCGCGGCCGGAAACGTCGCTGACCTGCTCCGCGGTGGAAAACCCGGGGGCGAAGATCAGCTGCCAGACCTCGTCGTCGCTCATCGTGTCCGCCACCGCCAGGCCCTTCTCGCGCGCCTTCGCCAGCAGCTTGTCGCGGTTCAGCCCGGCGCCGTCGTCGCTGACTTCGATCAGGATGTTGCCGCCCTGGTGCTGCGCCGACAGCGTCAACCGGCCACAGCGCGGCTTGCCCGCGGCCTCGCGCACCGCCGGCGGCTCGATGCCGTGGTCGAGGCTGTTGCGTACCAGGTGGGTGAGGGGGTCGATGATGCGTTCGGTCAGGCTGCGGTCGAGCTCGGTCGACTCGCCCTCGGTGACCAGCTCGATGTCCTTGTCGAGCTTGCCCGCGAGATCGCGCACCAAGCGCGGATAGCGGCTGAACACGTAGTCCATCGGCACCATGCGGATCGACATCACCGCTTCCTGGAGGTCGCGCGCGTTGCGCTGCAACACCCCCATGTCGTTGAGCAGCGCGGTATGGGTGACGTCGTCCAGCCCGCTCGCGGTCTGTTCGAGCATCGACTGGGTGATGATCAGCTCGCCCACCAGGTTGATGATCTGGTCGACCTTCTCCACCGGCACCCGGATCGACGACGACTCGCTGCCGCCCTTCGCCGCAGCAGCGGCCTTGGCCGGCGCAGCCTTCCCGGCCGCCGGCTTCGCCGCCTCAGGCGCAGCCGGCGGGACGGGCGCGGGGGCCGGCACGACCGCTGCAGCCGGCGCCGGCGCGGCCGTCACTGCGGGCGCCGGCGCTGCGCCCGAAGCCGCCGGCGCGGCGGCCAGCGGCGTGATCTGGAGCTGTTCGGCCTCGATGATGAAATACAGCACCGCCTCGATGTCGTCCGCATCGACCGCAGTCAGCAGCTCGATGTCGTAGCGCGCATCGCCCCCCTGCTGCGCGCACAGCGTGCCGAGGTGGGCCAGCTCCTCGAGCAGCAGCGCCCGATCCTTGGCGGGCACGCCGAGCAGGCTCACCTGCAGGCGGCGTTCGCCATGGCCACCGGCTCCGCCCGCCATAGCCGGCTCGGTCGCGACGGGTTCGGCCACCACCGGTGGAGGCGGAGGGGGTGGCGGCGCCTCGACGGCCTGCGCCGGTGCGCTGCCCGGCTCACCGGCGCCCTTGCCGATTTCCTCCAGTGCCAGCTGCTGCAAGACGCGGCAGATGCGCTCGAAGGCGGCCTGGTCGGGCTCTCCGCCGCTGCGATAGGCTTCCAGCTGATCTTGAAGCATGTCCTTGGTTTCCAGAAAGAGGTCGACGATGTCCTTGCGCAGCGTCAGCTCGCCGCGCCGGGCATGGTCGAGCAGGTTCTCGAAAATGTGGGTGGTTTCCTGCAGGCGCTGAAAACCGAACGCGCCGGCGCCGCCCTTGATCGAATGCGCCGCGCGGAAGATCGCATTCAGCTGCTCGGGATCGGGCGCGCTGCAGTCGAGCTCGAGCAGATGCCCCTCCATGTCGGCGAGCAGTTCCACCGCCTCCTCGAAGAAGGAGTCGAGAAATTCACTGATGTCCATGGCCGTACCCCATCGCGTAGTCCAATGCCCTATGCCTCGTCACCCCGGCGCCGCCCGCTCAGTCCGCCGGCACGCCTGGCACCCCACCGCTCGCCCCCTGGGGCGCGCCCTGCACGCCGGCCTCAGCCCCTGCCGGAGCGGCCGGTGCTTCGAGCGGGCGGCCGAAGCCATCGACCGCGTCCACCGGACGGCGGATGCGCTCGGCCACTTCGTCGAACAGCACCACCACCTCGATGCGCCGGTTTGCCGGATCGACCGTGGTGGTCGAGGGCAGCGGCACGCGGTCGGCGAAACCGGACACGCGCAGCAGCTTGTCGGCATCCAGCCCGCCGGCGACGAGCTCGCGCCGGGTCGCGTTGGCGCGTCCGGCCGACAGCTCCCAGTTGCCGACGCCGCGCACCCCATCGACGTATTGCAGGCCGTCGGTATGGCCGCCGATGCTGAGGTCGTTGGGCAGCTCGTTGAGCAGGGGGGCGAGCAGGTGCAGCAGATCGCGCATGTAGGGGGCGACGCGGTCGCTGGCCAGATCGAACATCGGCCGCGCGTCGGTATCGACGAGCTGGACGCGCAAGCCTTCGCGGGTCACGTCGAAGCGCATCTGGATGCGCAGCTCGCGCAGCTGCGGGCTGGCCTCGACGGCATTGATGATGCGCTGCTGCAGGTTCTGCAGCGCACGCCGCTGGATCTCGGTGGGCCGCGTCTGGCTCAGCGGGTCGATGCGCTGGCGCTCGCCTTCGGCGTGCGCGGGATCGGGGCCGCCGCCCGGGATCACGTTCGCGCTCGTGCCCTGGCGTTCGCCGCCGGTCAGCGACACCAGCAAGGGCGTGCGGAAATATTCCGCCACCGCCTCGCGCTCCTTCTGGCCGGCGTTGGAGATGATCCACATCACCAGGAACAGCGCCATCAGCGCCGTCATGAAGTCGGCCAGGGCGATCTTCCAGCTGCCGCCATGGTGGCCATGCACCACCTTCTTGCGGCGGACGATGATCACCGGCCGCTGGTCGCCCGCGCCACGGGCGCTCATGCGTTCCCCGACTCGGCCCGCGGGCCCCGCACGTGGGCTTCGAGTTCAGCGAAATCGGGACGCTCGCTCGAATCGAGCGTCTTGCGCCCGAACTCGACCGCGATCGGCGGCGCGTAGCCATTGAGGCTGGCGAGCAGCGTCACCCGGATGCACTGCAGCATCTTCACCGCCTCGGCGACCTGGCGCTCGATGCGGTTCGCCACCGGATTGACGAAGCCGTAGCCCATCAGGATGCCGAGGAAGGTGCCGACCAGGGCGTGGGCGATCATCTGCCCCATCTGGTCGGGCGGCGCATCGGCCGTGCTCAGGGCTTTCACCACCCCCATCACCGCGGCGACGATGCCGAATGCCGGCATCGCGTCGCCGACCCGGGCGAGCGCATTGGCGGGAACATGGGCCTCGTGCTCGAAGCCCTCGATCTCGTGCAGCATCAGCTCGTCGAGTTCGTGCGGGTTCATTCCGCCGCTCACCATCAGGCGCAGGTAGTCGGTCAGGAAACCGACGATCATCGGGTCTTCGATCACCTTCGGATACTGCGAAAAGAGCGCGCTCTCCGCGGGATTGTCGATGTCGCGCTCGATGCCGAGCATGCCCTCGCGGCGGATCTTGCTCAGCAGCTGGTACAGGAGCGCCATCAGCTCCATGTACATGGCCTTGTTGTACCCGGCGCTGCGGCGCAGCGTGGAAAAGCTGCGGAAGGTGGCGCGGATCGCCTTGCCGTTGTTGGCGGCGATGAAGGCGCCCACGCCCGCGCCGACGATCATCAGCACTTCGGTGGGCTGGAACAGCGGCCCGAGGCTGCCGCCGGAGAGCACGAACCCGCCGAAAACCGAGGCGATGACGACGATATAGCCGAGAGGTATCAGCACTGCAGGGCCCCGGGGATGAAGATCTGAAAAGGAATTGCGGATTTAATCGGCCGCGGGCGGCGAAACTTTAGCCCTGCCGAGCGCGGCGCAGACGCCCGCCGCGCCGTGACGGGGCGCGCCCCACCGCCGCTCAGACAGTCGCCGGCCCGCCGTATGCGGCGGCCAGGCGCAGTTCCGAGCGCCGGCCCGCGGCGTGCGACGACGCCCCCTTGCCGGCGCGCGACGGCGGCTGGCACAGACCGCAGACGTAGTCGTGCGCCGGGGCATGGGCGTGGGCGACGAACTTCCCGCCGCAGCGCGTGCAGCGCGACCGCTGCAGCATCCCGCTTTCGAAAAAGCGCACCAGCGTCCACGCCCGCGTCAGCCCCAGGACGGCCTGCTCGCCGTCGCGGTCGACGAACTCGCGGTACAGGCGGAACGCTTTCACGAACGCATCCATGCGCTCACAGCCGGGGTCTTCGCGCAGGCGCAGGTAGGTGTTGTAGAACAGCGACGAATGGATGTTGGGCTGCCAGGTGACGAACCAGTCGGTGGAAAACGGCAGCATCCCCTTGGGCGGCGACACCCCGCGGATTTCCTTGTAGAAGCGGATCAGCCGCGTGCGGCTGAGCGCCGTCTCCGCTTCGAGTACGTGCAGCCGCGCCCCCAGCTCGATCAGCTCGACCGCGAGGTTGATCTCGGCCAGCTCGGCCACCAGGCTCTTTTCGCTCATTGCGCGTCGTCCTCGCCTTCCGAAGCGAGCACGATCGCCGCATGCACCCCGGTCAGCCCTTCCAGCCGACGGTTCTCGACCAGCGCCTTGAAACGCTCCGCGTCGTCGAAGACCAGCCGGAACAAGAGCTGATTGCAGGCCGCAAGCTGACGCACCTGGCGCGGCCTGAGCGCCAGCAGCGCATCGGCCAGGGCATCGTCGATCTTCAAGCGGAACTTCGCACTTGCCCGGTCTTGCATCAACATGCGCTGGGCAAGCAGCAGGTACAGGAGATTAAGCTCCTCGACTTCCTCTCCGAACTGTTCGTTCTTCATCTTTACCAGCACTGCTTCCGGTTGTATCCATGCATTTTCGGCAGGGTCCCAGGGCGCCGAACCCGCCCGCACGCCGGCCCTGGAGCATCATTTTCGCAACGGCTGCAGCGACTGCGGATCTCCGTCCGCCTCCACCGCTGCCAGCCCTCGCACCCAAACCAGAAGTTCCGCCACCACCTGATAGAAGGCCGGCGGAATCGTCTCGTCCACATCGATCTGCATCAGCAGCGCCACCAGCTCGGGCGCGTCGTGGACATGGATGCCGCAACGGCGCGCCTCGGCGATGATGCGCTCGGCCATTTCGCCGTAACCGCGCGCCACCACCCGCGGCGCACTGTCGCCCTCACGATAGGCCAACGCCACCGCCTGCCGGCGCGCGCCCTGCTCAGCGCCCATCGCCATCCACTCCCCGGCCCTCGCCCATGTCCTCGCCCCCTTCATCGACGGCGAGCTCAAGCGCATCGAAACCGAACGCTTCGAGACGGCTGCGCAATGCCCCGAGGCCTTCTTCAAGACGGCTGCGCACACCGGCATCGGCTGCGCTCAGACGCAACGCGAGCGCACGCTCGCGCAAGCTCAGCGACACCTCCAGCGCCCCCAGCCCGGCGACATCGAGGCCGATTTCGGCGTGCCACTCCTGCCCGCCTTCCTCGCCGCCCTCCTGCCCACCAGCGCCATCGCGCGCCCCGGAGCGGTCTTCGAGTTGCGGCAGCGCCAGCGCGAGGACGACGAACAACCCGCTCCAGGCCTCGCCTTCCCAGCGCAGCACCGGCGTCGCCAGGAGCTCGAGCTGATGCCGCACCAGCGCCTGCAAGCCTTCTTCCACGGCGACCCGCGGCGGCGCGGGTTCGACCTCGGACCCCGCCCGCGCCGCTTCCGGTGCAGCGTCTCCGGCCGAGGCAAGCGGCAGGGGCGATAGTCGCTGATAAATTTGCAAACCGTTACGACTTTTATCAATTTTATTGGAGGAAGTCAAAGCCGCCTCGGCCGGCTGCGCTTCGGCCGCGCTCGGCCGCGCAAGCGGGGTGCCGGCGGCGGCGGTTTCCCCGCGGCCTTCACCGGAAGGTGGCGAAAACGGCGTGGATGGCGCCCCTGGGGCGAACGGCGGCATGGGCAGGGGTAGTGGAACCGGTGGCGTACCGGCGCCCGGCGCGGCACTCGCGGCACTCGCGGCAGCCCCGGCACCCGCAGCCGCGGCGGATGGCGCCAGGACCGGCGGCGGGCGCCCTGCCATCTGGGGTTCGCTCAACAACTGGGCGACCGGCAGGCGCCCCTGGTACCAGCGCGCGAGGTGGCTTTCGTAGAACAGGCCGCTATCACGCACGCCCTGCTCGAAGCGGCCGGCGAGCACGGCGGGGTCGGCTTCACCGGCGCCCAGCAGCGGAGCCGCCGGACGCAGCGCCGAAGGCGCGGCGGGGTAGTGGGACAGCAGCTCGGCGATCACGCGCGCCGAGGGACTGAAATGCACCCGCGCAGAAGCGTTCGCCGGCGCCGCCTCCGCCCCCGCGCCGCGGGCGCCTTCGCGCTGCGCGGCGGCGCCGGCTTCGGCGCCTTCGGCACGCTGCCCGGGGCGCGCCAGGGTGTCGGCCTTGCGCCCATCGACGCCGGCATCGCCATGGATCGCGCGCAGCGCCTCGATCGGTCCGGGCGGGCCGACGGCCTGATTGAGCGGGGCGGGCAGTGCAGTATCGACCCGCTTCCCCAGTACGTGGTGAAGCAGGGTGTCGAGCAGGGGGTTGATACCGCTCACGGCATCCCGGGCAGCGGCTCCGCGTACTCCTCGGGCAGCGCCAATGGCTGCTGGCTGCGGTAGGCACGCCCGGCGACGTGGCCGCGCTCGGCCGCCGAGATCAGGCGCCCGAGCTCTTCGCGGCGGGCAAGCAGGCGTTCGCGGATCTCGAAATCGTGCTCGAGGATGCGCTCGAGCAGCTCGGCCTTGCTCTGCTGTCCCGCGGCGTCCAGGTTCAGCCCGGCCTCGATGTGGCCGAGGCGCTCAACGGTATCGACGTAGGCCGACTCGTAGGCGAGCAGCCGCGCCCAGTCGTCGGCGCGTGCCGCCGCCAGCATCTGCGCGCAGTGTCGCAGCAGCGCCGCGTAGCCGGCCAGCACCACTGGCTGCAGGTCGCGCACCGGCGCACCGTCCGCGTGCACACTAGCCATCGACCGGCTCCGCGGCAGCCTCGCCGATCTCGCGCCACGCCGAAGCGATGTCCGCGAGCAGGCGCTCGGCTTCATCGAGCCGGGCCACGCTGTTTTCCAGGTTCGCCTTCAGCAGCAGGTCGGAAATGTAGTCGTACAGCGACTCCAGCCGCCCTGCCAGTTCGCCGCCGCGCTCATGGTCGAGTGCGCTCGACAGGCCGCCGACGACATCGATCGCCTTCGAGATCGCCTCGCCCTTGGCCGCCACCTGACCGGCCTGCATGTGCAGGCGGGCGGCGCGGATGAAACCGGCCGCACCGTCGAACAGCATCACGATCAGCTTGTGCGGATTGGCCGACATCACCCCGCTCTCGATTCCCACGCGCGCATAGGCGCGGGCTCCGTAACGAACATTCACGGCATCACTCCTTTTTTTCTTGTCGCACGCCGCACGCGGTGCGGCGGTCGTCGCGTCATCTCTCTGTTGTGCGTCCCGGCTTACTTCGAACCCTTGAGCATGGCATTCAAATTGTCGAACTGCTGGGTCAGGTAGCCGCTGGTCTGGTTCATGCTGGCGACCATGCTGTCGAGCTGGCGGAACTGTTCGCGGTAGCGCGCGATCGTGGCCTCGATGCCCTCTTCCATGCGCGCATAGCGCTGGTCGAGGGACTTCACCTGGGCTTTTTGCGCCTTGGTGGCGTTGTCGAACAGGCCGCCGCTGTCGAGCATCGGCTTGATCCGCGCCTCCAGGCGCGCGGCCAGCCCGGTTGACGCGTCGGCTTCGGTGCCGGCGAAAAAGGCCGCCACCGCAGCGGGATCGGCGGCGATCTTGTCGGCGAGCGTGGTGCCTTCGGCCTTCAGCGAGCCATCGAGCTGGACGCGGATGCCCAGGTCCGAGAGCATGCGCACGTCGCCCGCTCCGCCCATCGCGGTAATCTCGCGGCGCAGCTGGGACTGCACCGAACGCAGCGTGCTGTCGCCGAGCAGGATGCCGGCAGAGCCGCTTTCGGCGTCGAAGCTGCTCAGGTCGCGCAAGGCCGAATGCAGGCTGTTGTAGGCCTTGACGAAATTATCGACCCCGTCCTTCACCCCGCTTTCATTGCGGCTCACCGTCACCGTCGCCGTGCCGGCTTCGGCCAGGTTCAGCTTCACCCCCTGGATCGCGTTTTCGACGGTGTTGCTGCCGCTGGAGATGGCCACCCCATTGACCTTGAACGACGCATCCCGCGCCGCCACCGTTTCGCTGGCGGCGCCGGCGGGCGGGTTGAGCGGATCGTAGGTCGCGCCATCGAAGGCGAACTTCGTTTCCAGCTCGACATCGCCGCCGTCATGGCTGAAGGCCACCGACTTCACCGCCGCCGCCGTTCCGGTCGCCGTGGTGCTCAGCACCAGCCGCCAGGGCTCGGCGCTGCCATCGTTGACCAGCGAAGCGGTCACTCCGGCGTTTTCGGCGTTGATCGCGTCGCGGATGTCGGCCAGCGAGCTCTTGTCCGCACTCAGTGCGATGCTCAGCGTCTTCGCGCCCCCGCCTTCGCCCACCTCGATCGTCAGCGTGCCGGCGCCGAGGTCGGTGTCGCTGGCGGCGAAGCCGGCCGTCGCCAGGCTCTGCGCGCGCGCCAGATGGGTTACCTCGACGTCGTAGCGCCCGGCCACCGCATCGGTCGACGACGTCGCCTTTACCGCGCTGCCCGACACCGAGCTCGACACCTGGCGGAAATGCGCCGGATTGGCCAGCTTGGTCGCGGCGTCGCGAAAGCTCGCCAGCGCGCTCTGCATGCGGCCGTAGGCCGAAATGCGCGCCTGCACCACTTTCTTCTGCTGCGTGATCGGCGCGAGCTTGCCGCGCTCGGCCGAATTGAGCTGGTCGAGCAACCCGTTCAGGTCCAGCCCCGAGCCGATGCCCAGGGCGCTGATGCTGGCCATGTCCTGCCTCCCGTCAACGTCGATCGTGGATTTCTTCAGCCGCCACGCCAACGGTCAGTGTGACAGGGCGCGGCGGCGTGCACTCGACGGAGAAACCGCCGGCGCACGCTGCTGTTCGGTTTATCGGCGACCGAAGCACGGACTTGAGACGCCGCTTCAGGCGTCGACCGGGCATTCCTCCACCACCGCGCCCAGCCGCGCCAGCGCCGGGCCGCGCAGGATCTCGCCGGTCAGGGTTTCGGGCGCGACGATGCGGTCGGTCAGTTCCACCTGGATCGGGCGGCGCGCATCGTCCAGGCGCTGCACCCAGGCCAGGTGGTCGCCCGCGTAGCGCACCAGCGCGCCCACCGGCAAGGCGCCGAAATGGCGCAGATGGCGCCGCACCCAGTTCGGGTCGAAAGGCGAATCGGGGCGCAGCAGGGTACGGTAGATCTCCGCCAGCGACAGCGCCGGGCGGTCGGCGCGGGCACGGCGCATCGCCTCCACCGCATCCACCACCGCCGCCGCGCGCGCCAGCTCGCCGAGCGCATCGGCGCGCGCGCCAGCGGGGTAGCCGCTACCGTCCAGGCGCTCGTTGATCTGGCCGATGACCGCAGTCACCACGCTCGGCGCCAGCCAGCGGCAGCGCCCCAGGCGCTCGGCGAGCAGGCCGACATGCTCGGCCAGGCGCGCGCGCGCTGGCGCATCGAGCGTAGTCGCAGCCAGCAGCTCGGCCGGCAGCAGCACCTTGCCGAGGTCGTGCACCATCGCCGCCGCCGCCACCGCCTTGCGCAGCGCGGGTGTCACCCGCGGCCCGCCCATCAGGTCCACCAGGTGCGCCGCCACCGCCAGGCCGTGGCGCACCGGCATCGGCTCGCGGTGCATGCAGCGGGTGGCGAACAGCACTGCCTCGCGGTCTTCGTCGAGCAGCGTCAGCAGCAGGTCGGCGTGGCGCGACAGCTGCGCCGGGTCCACGTCGCCGCCGTGCTGCAATTCCAGCGCCTGGGCGTCGAGATAACCCGCCACCCGTGCCAGACGGCGCGCCATCGGCGTCGGATGCACCAGCGCCGCGCGCCAGCCCACCGGCGGCTCGGCCCCGGGCGGCGGCGTGAGCAGCGGCGAGGGCTGCACGGTGCCGGCCAGGGTGCCGTCCAGGCGCGCCACTTCGCGCTCGATTTCGCGCACGAACTGCCACAGCAGGCGCTCCTGCTCCGCGCTCGGGGCCTCGAAGCGAAAGCCGACGAACATCGCGTGGCGGCGGATGTCGGTGTTGAAGCGGGTGGTCTGCGCGGCGATGATGAAGCGCGTGCCGTTGGGAAAGCACAGCTCCATTTCCAGCGGCGACGACGCATCGCGCAGGCGGGTGCCCGACGACAGCGGCAGCGCCACCTGGCAACCACCGAGCGAGAGGTCACGCAGGTCGCCATGCACGCTGCCGGCGGCATCGGCGCTGCGCACCACCACCCCGACCTCCATCCCCGGACGCAGGCGGGCGCGAAACGCCTCGCGCCGCTGCAGCACCCCCAGCGCCACCGGATAGGGGCAGTCGCAATACACCCGCCCCCCTTCCTCACGCACCGCCTCGGCCACCATCGGTTCGGTGCGCAGCAGGCGTTCGCCGGCCCGCCCCAGCACGCGGAACGCCTGCCCGCGGCGCAGCTCGCCGGCGATCTCGCGCACCGCGCCGATATCGAGCACCAGCACCTCGCCCGGACGCTGCTCGGCCACCAGCACCGGCTGCGGCTCGGCATCGTCGCGCTCGAGGCGAATCCAGGCGCCGTCGGCGTCGCTCAGCGCCCCCAGCAGCTGTTCGACTTCGATCGGGTTGTCCACCCGGTTGTACTTGTCCTGCTCGTCGCCCATCGTCCTCGTCTCCACCCGCCCTGCAGCGCGGCCCCATGCACAAACCACCCGTTATTCCCAACGCGTGGCGGGCGGCCATTCTAAGCTTTCCACGGCCGGACGGGGCGGGGCAGGACGGCAGTCGCGGGGCCGGGCGAGCCTGCGATCGGCCGCGGCGTGCTACGCGTGGGGCGATATAACGGGAATCGTCTTGCGGCCGTGGCGCCGGTAGATGCCGAAATCGCTGTCGAGAGTCAGGATGCTACAGGGTTCGAACAGCTCGGACATGCGCACGAGGCAGGCGTCGGCCAGCGAGGCGGGCACGTTGTCGTAGCGTTCGAACAGCCGGCGCACCGGTGCGATCTGTTCTTCAAGCGGCATGGCAATCCGAACTGCGCCGCGCTCGAGCAGCATGAGCGCCCGGGCGGGGTCGAAGCCGGCGCGGGCGAGCAGAAAGCACGTTTCCGCAACCACTGCCTCACAGGTCAGGAAAGGGCCGGGAAATTGTGCGAACTGCGCCTTGGCCCAGTCGTGATAGCCGTCATCCCGGCAAAGCAGTGCGACCCAGGGGCCGGTGTCGAGGATCAGCCGGTGGTTCATCGCCGGCCGAAATCCTCGAGGTGGCGCGGATTGGACGACAGGTCTGCAGGCCCGCCACTGAAGCAGCCTGCAAGATCGCCGGCCAGATCGAGCGCGGACGGTGCCGACGTGACTGCGGCGCGCTGGTTCAGGTAACTCGCGAGTGCGCGGCGCATCAGCTCGGACTTGCTGACGTGTTCGCGCTCGCTTGCCAGTACGAGGGCGCGTTCGAGATCGGGATCAATCTTGATGGAAAGGTTGTTCATTCTACGTAATACCATTTGCCGACTGGTATTACGCAGTGTAGTTGCACGCTGGGAGCGCAGCAAGCCGTGTTCATGGCGCACCAAACGCTGAATCTTTCCCAACTCCGATGCAGCAAAGCCCGGACTGCGTGCTATCGCACCATCATGCAGCCAAACCTTGGCGATCGCCGCCCCCTTGTCGATATGGACATGCGGTTAGCAGGGTGTTGAAAATCTCGGGTTCACCTTCGGTTTCCAGTCCCCGGGGAAAAATCGACTTTGAAAATCGCCCGCTTTCCCCGTGATCATGCCGATTCAAGCTGACTTTTCCGTCGATTGTGCTACCGCAAATCAGCAGCGCTCCTGTCGCCGCAAAGACATGGTTTTTCGACTACAACGTTTCCCATCCGCAGGGCGCCAGGGCGCCCGCGAATTACGGCGCCAGCAGATTGCCCAATCTCGTCAGGTTATAAGCCGAGAAATTGAGCAACGCATGCGCACGGATTCGATCCAGCCCACGCGCCATCGCATGGCGCAGCGTGCCGATATCCTTCGCCCAGCCAAAGGCCTCTTCGATCATCTTGCGTCGGCGCAGGCTGACCGCGTAACCGGGGGACGACTTCACCTCATTGGGCACGGCGCTGCCCTTGACCTTGGCCGCGACATGCGGGGCAATGCCCAGCGGCTCGAGCGCGGCGATGAACTCGGCGGTGTCGTACCCCCGGTCGGCCGCCAGCGTCGGCTTGTGCGCCGAATTGCCGGGCTTGATGCTGCGCCTGGCCATCACCAACGCCGCCTCACGCTCAGCGGTTCCGGTGGCGGTCGTAGTGTGGACATCGACGATCAGACCGTGACGATTCTCGGCCAACGCATGCGTGGTGTAGCTCAGGTACGCCACGCCGCCGCCCTTGCTGGCGAGCAGGGCCTGCGGGTCGGTGCGCGAGACGTGCGTCTTGTTCGAGCGCTTCTTGCCGCGAAAGTCCACCTCGGGGTTGCGTCCCTGATCCGGTCCGGGCGGCTCGTCGGAGCCGTCCCGGGCCATCATGCTCTTGTGCGAGGCCCACGCCCGCAACAGCGAGCCGTCGACACTGAAATGCTCGTCCGACACCAGCTCGGCCCATTCGGCGATCGCCACCACGCCACCGAAGAACTCGCGCATCACGCTCTCCTTGAGGAGCCGCTCGCGATTGGCGCTGAACGTCGAGTGATCCCAGACCGGCTCGTCCAGCGTCATGCCGACGAACCACCGGAACATCATGTTGAAATCGATATGCTCGACCAGCGCACGCTCCGAGCGAATCGAAAACAGACATTGCAACAGCGACGCCCGCAACAAGCGTTCCGGTGCAATCGACGGGCGGCCACCATCGGCATACAACGCATCGAATTGCGGCGACATCGTGCGCAGAACCATATCGGCCAGCGTTTTGATCCGGCGCAACGGATGATCCCGGTCAATGCGGTCTTCGATATTGACGTAGCTGAACAGGGCGTTCTGTTTATGGTCGATGCCGCGCATGAGAATAATCAGTTTCTTAATGCAGATGTAATTATATCAGCCTCACAACCCGCATGGATGCTGGAAAACCTATTAAATCAACATCCTGTTAGCGGCCGGGCATCACCCTTGCCGAGGCTACCCAGTTGCAAAAGTTAGCAAATTCGCTAACATCCAGGACGTGAACTGGACTGTCAGTTACTTCAACGAGCGCGTGCAACGCGAGATCACCGAGTGGCCGGTTGGCATCTACGCCGACTACCTTCGCCTGCTCTTACTGATGGAAGAGCACGGTGCCGACCTACGCCTGCCGCACTCACGTGCCATGGGCGACGGACTCTTCGAGTTACGTTGCAAGGGCGCGGAAGGAATTGGCCGTGCGTTCTACTGCACGATGGTCGGACGCGAGATTGTGATCCTGCACAGCTTTATCAAGAAGACGCAGGAAACGCCCGATCGGGAACTGAAGACAGCCCGCAAGCGACTGAAGGAGGTCAAACATGCATAGTGAGCAATTCAAGCCGGTTCGCCTGGACACCAAGGCGGAACTTGCCCGTGCCATGCAACGGCCAGGATTCAAGGCCGCGTGGGACGGCCTGGAAGAAGAGTACGCTGCACTCAACGAACTGCTGCAGGCCCGCAAGCAGGCGGGCCTGACCCAAGAGGAAGTCGCAGCCCGCATGGGAACGACCAAGAGTGCTGTGTCGCGCCTGGAAGCCTCGATCCGCAGCGAACACCATTCGCCCTCGTTCGCCACGCTGCGCAAGTACGCACATGCCTGCGGCAAGCGCCTGGTCATCAAGATGGTCTGAACTACTGGGAACAGATCGTTGCGAAGAAGGGCGACTACCCGCTGATGTCATCTACCCCTTGGGCCGCGGTAAAAAATCGCTGCGCGCGAGCCCGCGAGTAAAACGAGGCCAGCCCCGATCCCCTTCAATGGCTGGCCGGTGGAGGCGACCCGGCGGGTCGGCGAACACCTCGTCCAGGCCGCGGGCGTCTGCAGGCGTTCGGCCTGGAAGATCGCGGCGGCGAGGTTTTGCGGCAGGCCTCAGAAAACGGAAAAATCGTACGCTAAGCCGGTTGCCTGGCCTGCCCGCTTGTCAGAACATACAAAATTTTGTATAGTCGCAGCATGCCTGATCCCAAGCCCGTCAAGTTCCTGGAAAGCTCCCTCGATGACCTGCGCGCCTTTCCACTGGCCGTGCGACGCGAGGCCGGCCACCAGATCGACCAGGTGCAGAGGGGTCGCGAGCCCGACGACTGGAAGCCGATGAGCACCGTAGGCCAGGGCGTTCGGGAGATTCGGATTCGGGACGCGAGCGGCGCGTTCCGGATCATCTATGTGGCGAAGTTCACCGACGCCGTGTATGTGCTTCACTGCTTCCAGAAGAAGACGGAGAAGACCAGCAAGGCCGACGTGGATCTCGCCGCGAAGCGTTACCGCGACTTGGTGAAGGAGCCAGGGCAATGAGCGAGCAACGATACTCCAGCGTTTGGGACGCCATCGAGGACACGCCGGCCGAGGCGGAGAACATGAAGCTGCGGTCCGAACTGATGATGGCGCTCAAGGATCACATCACCCGCACCGAAATGAGCCAGTCGCAGGCGGCCAAGCTGTTCGGTGTCACGCAGCCGCGCGTCTCCGACCTGATGCGCGGGAAGATCAACCTGTTCGGCCTCGATGCCTTGGTGAACATGGCTGCCGCGGCCGGTTTGCACGTCGAAATGCGGGTATTTCAAGCGGCCTGACCTTCTCGAAACTCGCCGTTCTGCGTAGGTTCAAGCGAAAACGGTTTTCGAGAACTCCCCAGCCCCACAGTCGCGACAAAGCGCCGCCTTCTCAGCAAGGCGGCGTTTGACCCCGATTCCGATCCCCTTCAATGGCTGGCCGGTGGGGGCGACCCGGCGGGGCGACCCTGCGGTTCGGCGAACACCTCGTCCAGGCTGCGGGCGTCGAGCACGGCGTCGGACCAGGCTTCGAGCTGCGCCTCGGTTGCTGCGTTGAGACGCGCTTCCACCCAGCCGGGCAGCTCGCCGAAACGGCGGGTCAGCAGGCGCGCCAGCACGCGGGTCTCTCCGCGGAGGACGCCTTGCTGCAGCCCTTCCACCCGTCCTTCCATCCGCCCCTTCTGCTCACCCGCGGCGAGGTAGTCCTTGGCCCATTTTTCGATGCGTTGCGACAGCATGGTGTTCAGCTCCTGCAGATCGTCCAGTTCGGGCAGATCGATGGCGTAGGTGCGATTATGCCTGAGGACCGCACGCAGCCAGATGGCGACGATGCGGCGCACGCGGGCGAAGGCCGGGGCGCGGGTTTCGGCCTCCAGGCGGGCGACGAAGTCCTGGATCGCCGCGGGCGTCTGCAGGCGTTCGGCCTGGAAGATCGCGGCGGCGAGGTTTTGCGGCAGGCCGCGCAGGGTTTCGTCCGGGTAGGCGCCCTCGTCGATCAGCACGTAGCGCATCTGCGGCTGCAACGGTTTCAGAAATGCCGGCAGCGGCGGCAGCAGCGCCGCCAGCGTGGTCGGTGCGCGCCAGCGCCGCTCGCCGTTGTAGAGCACGATCGGCAGCACCGGCGGCAGCTGTCCGCCCGGGGCGAGCTGCTTCTGGCGGATCAGGTCCTGGTACAGCAGCCCCACATACACCAGCATGCGCAGCGCCATGAAGCGGTCAATGGCGTGCTGGAACTCGATCAGCAGGTACAGATACACCCAGCCCTCGCCGCTCTTCACCCGCCACACCACGTCGTCGGCGCGCTGGCGCATGTCCTCGCTGACGTAGTGGCCCTTGACCGGCTCCAGCGTGGAAAAGTCGAGCCGCTGCAGCCACGGATCATCGACGAAGCCGCGCACCAGGTCGCGCACCATCAGCGGGTCGGAAAACAGCAGCTTGTAGCCAGAATCGTGGTCGCGCGCAGGCATGAGGGGCTGGCCGGGGTCGTGGGGCAGGCCATGCTATCCCATTCGGCTATGTTTTTGGAATAACAGCGGCAGCCCGGAGAGACGCAACCTGCCTGGCGCACTGCGTGCAGCACCGCCGCGTTGGCGACCCCGCCAGCAGCAAGGCGGCGTTTGACCCCGATCCCGATCCCCTTCAATGGCTGGCCGGTGGGGGCGACCCGGCGGGGCGACCCGGCGGTTCGGCGAACACCTCGGCCAGACTACATAGTTCGTGGCGAATGCGTTCTCCGTTACGACAACGAGGCTGGGAAAGGCGATCGTCGGCATGCTGGTCGGATTGAAAGCCCCTACACCTTCACCACGCCGGAGCTGCTTTGGAAGGTGCTCACCGAAAAACGCTAGGAACTGCTGAAGGTATTATGCGAGGCCGGTCCGGTATCCATTCGAGAGGCGGCCCGCCGCGTCGGCCGCGACGTGAAGGCGGTTCACGGCGACTTCACGGCGCGGCTGAACGCGGGTGTGCTCGAGCGCACGGCGGACGGCCGGATCGTCTTTCCGTTCGAGGCCGTGAAGGTTGAGTTTCTTTTGCAGCGGCATAAGCCTGTGGAACGGCGTGATCGACCCGGCAATGCGGCTGAGCACGGCGTCGAATCCGGTGCACGCGCGCTGGGCGCGGACGCTGAACTTCGACCCACAATCCGCACAAGGCGAGGCGTCGAATACCATGCGGCGCCCAGATGCCGGCCTTCACCAGAGACTGGTCAATAAAACAGCGGTTATTCCACGCTATAGGTGCGATGCCTTCCCGGCACGATGACGATCTTGAATCATCGTGTCAGGAATCCCCAATGAAGGTCACCGTTTTCGGCACCGGCTACGTCGGCCTGGTCCAGGCTGCGGTGCTCGCGGAGGTCGGGCACGACGTTGTCTGTGTCGATGTCGACGCCGGCAAGATCGAGCGCCTGCGCCAGGGCATCCTCCCCATCTACGAACCCGGCCTCGAAGCCCTGGTGCGTGACAACCACGCCGCCGGGCGCCTGCACTTCAGCACCGATGCCGTCGAAGGCGTGCGCCATGCGTCTCTGCAGTTCATCGCCGTCGGCACGCCACCCGACGAAGACGGCTCCGCCGACCTGCAGTACGTCCTTGCCGTGGCCGAAAGCGTCGCCCGTCACATGGACGAAGCAAAAATCGTCGTCGACAAATCCACCGTCCCGGTCGGCACCGCCGACAGGGTGCGCGAGCGCATCCTCGGCGTCCTTACCGAACGTGGCCGCCGCGATCTGGGCATCGACGTCGTGTCCAACCCCGAATTCCTCAAGGAAGGCTCGGCCGTCGCCGACTGCATGCGTCCCGACCGCATCGTCATCGGCACCGCGAGCGCCGACAGCGAAGAAGTGATGCGCGAGCTCTACGCACCCTTCAACCGCAACCACGAAAAAATCATCGTCATGGACGTGCGCAGCGCCGAGCTGACCAAGTACGCCGCCAACTGCATGCTCGCGACCAAGATCAGCTTCATGAACGAGATCGCCAACCTGGCCGAACGCCTTGGCGCCGATATCGAGATGGTCCGCCAGGGCATCGGCTCGGACCCGCGCATCGGCTACCACTTCATCTATGCCGGCGCCGGCTACGGCGGCTCCTGCTTCCCCAAGGACGTGCAGGCGCTGATCCGCACCGCCGAAAACATCGACTTCGACGCCCATCTGCTGAAAGCGGTGAAAAGCCGCAACGACGAGCAGAAGACCGTTCTGTTCCGCAAGATCGAGCGGCATTTCGAGGGCGACCTGCAGGGCCGCACGTTCGCCCTCTGGGGGCTGAGCTTCAAGCCCAACACCGACGACATGCGCGAAGCGCCCAGCCGCGCGCTGATGGAGGCGCTCTGGGCGGCAGGCGCCCGGGTGCAGGCCTACGACCCCGAAGCCATGCACGAGGCCCAGCGTCTGTACGGCAACCGCGACGAGCTGAGCCTGTGCGGTACCAAAGAAGCCGCACTGAAAGGCGCCGACGCCCTGGTGATCGTCACCGAGTGGCAGGCCTTCAAGGCGCCGGATTTCGACTTCATCAAGCAGCAACTCAAGCAGCCGGTGATCTTCGACGGGCGGAATCTGTTCGAGCCCAAACGGGTCAAGAAAAGAGATATTGTTTACTGTTCCATTGGACGTTGATTAACTTTTGGAGGTTGTATGAATAAAAATTGGTATCCTGGATCTTTGCGTGTTGCACCGGAGGGAACAAAAGGAACTTACGATTTCATGGAATCTGTTTATCTTCCTGCGCAGCATCTGCAGTATGCCGAATTTGGTATCTACAAGGGCGGGACTGCTATAAATGTTGCAAAGAAATTCCCTAACGCCACACTACATCTATTTGATTTCGAAGAAAATATCCAGGCTGTAAACCAGAGAATTCTGGCGGAAGGCTTGCCGAATCGGGTTTTCTCCTATGGGAATACCCAGAAATACAATGATTCCTATAATTGGTCTCTGATCAAACTGATCTCTGAGCAGGATGGCATCCCGTTCTTTGATTATTGTTTCCTGGACGGAGCGCATACCGTCGCAGTCGATGCACTGAATTTCTTCTTGTGCGACCGATTGCTAAAAGTAGGCGGGTATATGGATTTTGATGATTACTACTGGGCGCTGCGAGGCTCTTCGCTAGACCCTCGATTCGTTCCAGAGATAGGCGAGCAGTACACGGATGAGCAGATAGACTCTCTTCAGGTCAAAATGATTGTCGATGAACTGGTAAGACGAGATTCTCGCTATGTAGAAGTCGTCAAGGACAAGGTATTCCAAAAAATCGCCGAGTGACCCGAGGGCTACCTCGCATGGAGGCGGCCCTTCTGTTCAGTCCGGATTCTTCACATACTCAGCCAGCAGTTTCTCCAGACTGGCATGATTTATTCTCTTTTTAACCTTGAAAAGTCCGGCCGTTTCAGCACGCTCGATGACTTCTAGGAAGCTCAATACGCAGTGGTACTGGGGGCGATTCCAGAAATCGTGTATCAGAATTCTGGCTTCATCGGCATTGTTCCTCTTGACGATATTTTGTATCGCCGAGAGAGTGCAAGCAACGCGGAATCGGCCATCCACAAGAATTAGGTCGAATGATAAATTGTGAAGATGTATCGCATTGCTATATCTTGGGAACTTCGTGCTGTAATGCTTGGCTAGCGGGTAGCCCCATTCACCGGTCGGGCCAATGTTCACCGCCTCGATCCTGCAGCGTTCTCCAAGGCGCGTATTGAGTGCGCTGGCCCACTTCTCATCGCTTTCCACGCCGTGCACGACGAGTCCTGCATTTATTGCCCACACGGTGGAGCCGCCCGATCCGAATTCGAAGTAGTTCTTGGCCGACTTGAGAGCCTTGGCGAACAGGACCCGCTCTGCAGTGGACATACATGGCGCCTCTGGCAGAGAGATGCCCAGATTATTCTCCGGGGAAGGAGCTGACGTCTGGAGTGGCGAGTCATCAGCCTTTTCCGGCATCCTTGGCAGGATGTGCTCGGAGGTCAGATAGGCGTCGGCCAGCGTCTGGCTGACTTGGGCCAGCAAGGCGCTGGTCAAATCCTTTATCCCGTAGACGGTATTCAGCAGGAAGGCCAGTTTCAGGCGCTGGTTATTACTCAGCGCCTCCATGCGTTTGACGTTAGGAATGAAAAGTCCATCCGCATGGGTAAGCTGCGTAGCCTGCTGTTTCTGCAGGTCAGCGCGATTGGGGAGATGGCTGTAGTGCTGCAGGTTGTTCAGCCGATAAAAACTGAACCCATGCCGCGCCAGCCAGTGGCTGATCTGTGTCAGCTCGGGCTGCTTCTTATGGGTCGGAGAAAAGTTGACTCGAACCTGCACCAGCAGCGTTTCCGCCAGTGCCTTTGCGCCGTTTTCCAGAATCATCAAGCTGTCGTTCATGTTGTCGAGCAGCAGCCAGTCGATGTTGTCCAACCCTTCGATATCGTCGAGGCGCAGGGTGGTGATCGGCAGTTTGGCGATGACCTGTGTGGCTTCTTGATTACCCGGCAGTTGCTGATCAGCAGGCAGCGGCTCCAGCGTGCCGCTCATCGCCGGATCGAGGCAGGCGTACAGGGTGCCTTCGCCGCCATTGCCCAGGCTTACATGGGGATAGTGGTGTAATTCGCCGGCAGCTTGCAGTTGGGCGACATTGGTGACCTTGCTGGTGGGATCGAAGGCAATGGCGGCAAAGGCGCCCAGCCGCTGCAGGCTGCCGAACCCTGTGGTGCCGACCAGCAGCGCACCGTTATCCAGGGTGATGATCTTGCCTTCGAACGTGAAATTGAAGTCGCCCCGCTCTTCCCCCCCCACTGGAAGGGGATGTTGCAGCTGCATCGGCTCGCTGTCGCCCTCGAACCAGGCCTGGCCTTCATGGTTCAGCGTCAGGGCCGCTGGTTGCTTGCCTTCGCAGTAGCGCTGCCAGATTGCGCGCATGGCGATGGTGAAGTTTTTGGCGAAGCGGGGGCCGTCGCAGACGGGCGATTGCAGCAAGACCTCGCGTAGGTGGTGACGGATGGTGCTCAAACTGCCGAGGTCGCTGGCCAGTTCAAGCACTCGCTCACGGTACTCATCCCAGCTGTCGACCACCAGTTCGGGCATGCCGGCGTTGACCAGATGGGTGGCAGAGTGGCGGCCGGCGAAGGTCGGGCCAGGCAGGGAGACCACTGGGACGCCCATCAGGAAGGCTTCGCAGGTGGTCAGGCCACCGGAGTAAGGCCAGGGATCAAGCGCAATGTCGACGCGGTTGTAGGTTTGTAGCAGTTCCCGGTGCGGTGATGGGCCCTCGATCATCAGGCGCTCGGGCTCGATACCCTGTGCCGCCATGATTGTGCGCACTTTTCTGCACAGGTCTTCGCTGTTGTATTGCATGCCCTTGAGCAGCAGGCGTGAGCCAGGAAGCGCGTGCATGATCTTGGCCCATTCGCCCAGCACGACTTCGTTGACCTTGGTCGGATTGTTGAAGCAGCCGAGAGTAATGTAGCCGTTGTTCAGAGCCGGCAGCCTACCAATTTCCGGCACATATTCCGGGGGGGTGAAGCAGATGTAGTCGTCCGGAAGGCGGATGAGCTTTTCGGTATAGAACTCGTCCTCTCCCGGCGGTGACTCGATGCTGTCGCTCAACAGGTAGTCGATGGCGCTTAAGCCGGTCGTGTTGATCAGACCACCGACCCATTTGACCAGCAGCGGGGCAGGCTGCAGGGCCATGGTGCGCATGCGGTTGCCGGAGTTGTGTCCGGCCAGATCGATGAGGATATCGATTTTTTCACTGCGGACGCGCTCGGCGAACTGCTCATCGGTCAAGTGGGAAATGCCAGTCCAATGAGCGACAGATTGCTTGATGCGGCGGGTCAAGGAGTCTTCGAAGTTGCTGGTGCTATAAGCAAACAACTCGAACTCATCGCGCGGCAGCGACTCCAGCATAAGGGTGATCATGCGACCGACAGGGTGATTGCTGAAGCCATCGGAGATCATGCCGATGCGCAGTCGCCGTTGTGGTGAGCGCTCCTCGGGCTGCGGGCGGGGAGGGATGTCTTTTGGCGCGTAACGCGTTTCCCACTCTTTGCATACGCCGAAAATTCTTTCCCGGTTAACAGTGGGATTGTAATGCAGGCTGGTCAATCGGTTGGAGTAGGCCAGCGGCGAACTGCCGGAAAGCTCAATGGCCTTCAGATAGTAGACTTCTGCCTTGTCCAGCTGGCCGATATCCTTGAGCAGGTTTGCCGCGTTGTTCCAGAAGGCGAAGTAATCTGGGCGGCGGCGGATCAGTCCGTCGAACAGGGCAATCGCCTCCTCATAGCGGTGCGTCTTGCTGAGGATCAGGGCCTTCCTTTCCAAAGCATCTTCGCGGCCGGGTACGAGAGCCAAGGCCTGCTCGATATGCCCAAGTGCCTGATCGTAAAGTCCGCAATCATAAAGGATGCGACCTAACAGGCACAGTCCGTCGGGATTGTTTGGGTCGATTTCCAGCGATTTGTTGGCCAGGTCTTGTGCAGTCCGAATATCGCCGAGCTTGATCTCCACCATGCCCAGCAATATCAGGGCTTCGGCGTCGCGTGGATCCAAAGTGCGAGCCTGCTCGAGCGCGTGCTGGGCTTCAGCGTACTGTTTTTCCTGAAGCAGGCGGTTCCCCAGCGCTTTCCAGTCACTGGCCCGCTTGGGCGCGCGGTTTATCACCTGCTGAGTTTGGGCCTTGGTTCGGGGGGGACGTTGCGCCTGGGGACGGCCGACTGTTTTGGAGGGGCGGCTCATGATAGGAAAGCCTGGAGTGAGTTGCGGGATGTTTGGATTGTCGGCTAATGGCGGTCGACTCAATACGCCGATAACCCGGCGCTGAAGCGAGTTTATTCACCATATCTGAAGGCGACGTCAATGAGAAAAGGGCGCCGAAGCGCCCTTTTCTGGTGCCGGATCGGCCGAGGCCAATCCGGGGCTGTCATGCGGCGGCGGGTTGTTAGCCGAGCAGGGAGAGCACGCCTTGCGGAACCTGGTTGGCCTGGGCCAGAACCGAAGTACCCGCTTGCTGCAGGATCTGCGCCCGCGTCATGTTGGCCACTTCCACCGCATAGTCGGCATCTTCGATGCGGGAGCGGGCTGCGGACAGGTTGGTCTCGTTCGTCTTCAGGTTGTTGATCGCCGAATCGAAGCGGTTCTGAATGGCACCGAGGTCGGAGCGCAGGGTATCGACTTCGCTCAGGGCCTCGTCCAGCAGAGCCAGCGGATCGGCGGTGGCGCCGCTTACCAGGTCGGCCGGGCTGAGGTTGGCAGTATCGATGGTAAAGGCTGCGGTGGTGGCAGCAGTAGTGGTGTCGGCTTCCTGCGGGTCCAGGGCAATGTAGAAGGTCGCGGTAACGCCGGACTCGACGGTGATGCCTTTAGCGGCCAACGTGCTGATTTCCGAGGCAGTAGTAGTGTTGATGGTTACTTTGGCAAACATGTTGCCATCGGAGTCAACATAGGCATCGGTGGTGGTGAGCACAATACTGGTGGTCGCAATACCCAGATTGGTAGCCAAGTCGCCAGCGGCTGCCTCAGCCACCTTAGAGTCGACGATCTTGGTGGTGTCACCGTAAGCCGACTTGAATGCGTTGGTGGTGGTAGCCACGCTGAGGCTGCCTTGCGGACCGGAAACGTTGAAGTCGTCCAGACCCAAAGTCTTGGAAGTGATTTCCTTCAGGCCGATGGAGATGACTTCGCCGTCGTTGGCACCGACCTGGATGTTCAGGCTCTGGTCTTTGCTCAGTACCTTGGTGCCGTTGAAGTCGGTCTGTTCGGAGATGCGGTCGATTTCGGTCAGGCGCTGCTTGATTTCGGCCTGGATCGAGACTTTGTCTTCGGCAGAGTTGGTGCTGTTTCGGGCCTGCACGCTCAACTCGCGGATGCGCTGCAGGTTGTCGTTGATCTGGTTGAGCGCGCCTTCGGCAGTCTGGGCGACCGAGATGCCGTCGTTGGCGTTGCGCTGGGCCTGGGCGAGGCCCTTGATCTGGCTGCTCATCCGGTTGGCGATGGCCTGGCCGGCGGCGTCGTCCTTGGCGCTGTTGATGCGCAGGCCGGAAGACAGGCGCTGCATCGAAGTGGACAGTGCGCCCTGCGACTTGTTCAGGTTGGCCTGGCCGATCAGCGAGGTGATGTTGGTATTGATGACGGACATGATGAATCCCCTGTGTTGGTAAGTCCAAAGTTGGCTGGTGCCGTGCCGCGGCTGCGCCGCATCTGCCCGCCCTGCCGCAACGGCGGTAACCACCGTTGCTAGGTGTATCGGGCGGCGGCGGGAAAGCTTTAGGGCAGGGGGCGAAAAATCTTGCGCGGCGGGCGCGGGGACGCAGGGCGAGCCGCCGGGTCGCCCCTACCGCGGGGGAAAGGGGTCGCCCCTTATTCACCTGGGTCGTGAGGGCGGTGTCAGCCATGCGGTGATACGCCAACTAGCGGTTTGAACTTCCGCCAGCCCCCGACCAAGAGGGTGGGCGGAGCCAAGCGGGTTGGTCGACCGGTAGTTGGCGCCGGCAGGGCTTGCGCCCTCCCGCCCGGCCCGCCCATAAGAGCAACACCGAGCACGCACAAAAAAGCCGCGAAGAGAGGCGCGGCTGTGCGCCAAGGGTGTAGTTACAAAAATCACTTGATCCTCTTTTTTGTTGTAACTACAATAATTCGTATGGAAATCGAGTTCGACTCTGACAAGCGCGACAAAACCCTGACCGAGCGGGGCATGGATTTCGCCCGAGCCGGCGAGGTGTTCGCAGGCAGGCACTTCACCGCCGAGGACACCCGCGAGGATTACAGCGAGCCGCGCCACATCACCGTCGGCAAGCTGGATGGCCGGATGGTGGTCATGGTCTGGACGCCCCGCGGCGAAGCCCGCCGCATCATCAGCATGAGGAAAGCCAATGAACGCGAACAAGCGCGCTACGCACACCGACTGGATTGACCCGGACGATGCGCCGGAGTTGACCGACGAGTTCTTCGAGCAGGCAGACGAGTATGTCGGCGACAAGCGGGTCCGCCGGGGCCGCCCGAAAGCTGGCAGCCCTAAGCTGGCCCTGACGGTCCGGTACGATGCCGAGGTCGTGGAAGCCTTCAGGGCCACCGGCAAGGGCTGGCAGACGCGCATGAACGCCGCCCTGAAGGACTGGCTCAAGACGCACTCCCCGGCGTAAGCCGTCGGCCTCATCAACCGGAAGTTCGGAAGAAGCAGGAAAGGGGTCGGACCCCTGTTTCAAGACCCCTGTTTCACCCCTGAGTCGTAGGGGCGACCCGCCGGGTCGCCCCTGCCGCCTTGCGCTGGCATGGCTGTGGATGCAAGCTCGTACCGCAGTGGGTGCGGGACGGAAGCCGGCACAAGACATTCGCCGCCGAACGATGCTACAGTTGTGTCGTCAGATTCAAAGCCGCCACCAGTGCGGCTTTTGCATGACTGGAGGTAAACATGAACCACCTGATGAACTGGATTGATGGCTTCGCCAGCGTCATCGAAAGCTACCTCTTTACAGGCCGCCGTTACGTTCGGCCCCGCAAGGGGAAAGGCTTCAAGGACGACAGAATGCGCTTGCGCGGCGACGTTCGACGCATAAGCATCGACATCAAGGCGAGCACCGCAGCATATGGCAACAAAGGCAGTTCAGGCGAAGGCTACAAATCGCAACGGTGACCAACTGACGGTGCAATCGCATGAGTCTGATGCTCTGCTGCTGCCTGTTGAACAGTTGGAGCGCCTTCACCACTTTCGCCCCGATCTGGTTGATTTCGTCATCGAGCAAACCAGAACCGAAGCCGAGCACCGCAGGCGGCAGGACGTGATCGTCAACCGATTCATTTTTGTCGAGCGCGTGATCGGGCAGCTTTCGGCCATTGTCGTGGCCTCGCTCGGCATCGCCGGCGGCATTTATGCCGGGCTCAACGGCCAGCCTTGGCTGGGCGGCACGATCGCAACTGTCACGATCGGCACCCTGGGGGTCGCATTCCTGGGCCGCAGATCGAAGGCCCCGCCCGACACCAAATAAGGGAAGTGGGAAAGGGGTCGCCCCCCTATTCACCTGGGTCGTGAGGGCGGTGTCAGCCATGCGGTGATACGCCAACTAGCGGTTTGAACTTCCGCCAGCCCCCGACCAAGAGGGTGGGCGGAGCCGAGCGGGTTGGTCGACCGGTAGTCGGCACCGGCAGGGCTTGCGCCCTCCCGCCCGGCCCGCCCATAACAGCAACACCGAGCACGCACAAAAAAGCCGCGAAGAGAGGCGCGGCTGTGCGCCGACGTTTCCGGGCGACCAAGCCCGCACGCTGCTTGTTTGCCAGCGATGGCGGAAAGGTACTTCACCGCCGAGGACACCCGCGAGGATTACAGCGAGCCGCGCCACATCACCGTCGGCAAGCTGGATGGCCGGATGGTGGTCATGGTCTGGACGCCCCGCGGCGAAGCCCCCTGTTTCTCTCGCCTATGCCAAAAATGTGGCGGCCGACCTGACCAAGGACCAGCTACGGCGGCTGGCCGATGTAATCGACGCGGAGGTGAGCCATGGACGATAAGCAATTCGACGCGCTGCTGGAGAGCGTTCGCGACATAGGGCGCCACATGCGTGGCGAAACGGTCGCGGGAGTGAAGGTGCACGAGTTTCCGGAACCCGACGTCAAGGCCATCCGGGAACGTACCGGCCTGAGCCAGACCCGTTTCGCCTACCTGATCGGGGTCAAGCCCAAGACCCTGCAGAACAGGGAACAGCACCGGGTTCGCCCGGCAGGGCCAGCCCGCGCTCTGTTGAGGATCGTCGAGGCCAATCCCGGCGCCCTGTCAGTGCTACATACCTGACGGCTACCCATTCCGGGAGGGAAAAGGGGTCAGGCCCCTATTCCTCCCAAGGAGGTGGCAGCTTGACCCGCCCCCGATCCCAGCCTATCTTCGCCCCATGAGCACCGTCACCTTCGACACCCTCGAATTCACGCGCAAACTGCGCGACGCAGGCTTCGACGAGAAGCAGGCGGAGACCGTCGTGCGCGTGCTCGCCGAGTCGCAAGAAAAGCTGGTCACGCGCGAGCACTTCGACTTTCGCATGGACGTACTCGGCAAGGACATGCAGGCCCAGGAGTTGCGCCTGACCATCAAGCTCGGCGGCCTGATCGCCGCCGGCGTCGGCATCGTCGCGGCCATCCTCAAGCTGGGCTGAAACACCGCCTCTCGGTAGTGAAGCGTGGCGTGTGCTAGCGTCTTTAGTTGCCGACCATTCGGGCCGCGCTCCCCCCTGTGCCAAGGGCGACCATGAAGCACGTTCGCCGTTTAGCCCGCGCGACACAAGCCCCTTCCAGACCGCCGGCGTGACCGTTATCAACCCATGGGAGGCTGCATAGGGGCCACGAACAGAATCACCGAAGCCCGAGAAGGGGGAAAGGGGACGGCCCCCTATTTCACCTGGGACGTAGGGGCAATTCGCCGGGTCGCCCCTACAGCCATGGCCGTCGATCCGGGAGCCCTTCTCGACGCCAGGCGCAGCAGTTTCCATGGCGTGAGTTGAGTTGAAAAAATGCCAGTTTTGGCACAAAATCAGTCAAACGATGAAGCCCAACTACAAACCTCCTTTCAGTCGCTTCGTGAAGAAGGCGCACAAGCCGTTGCAGCTTGCGATTGAGGACGCCGTCGAGGCGATTTGTGAGGCCCCCGAAATCGGCGAACTCAAGGTTGAGGATCTGGCCGGGGTGTGGATCTACAAATTCAAGTTCAACCGGCAGGAATACCTGGTTGCCTACCGCCCTCCCGGCGCAGAGGCTGGAGATCAACCGCTTGCGCTTCTCATTATCGATTTTTACCAAGTAGGATCGCATGAGAATTTCTACGACGAGCTCAAGCGGTACTTGCGCGCGGAGGGATAGAACGATGGCATTCACAGCAACAGCTGAAGAACTCTTCCATGACCTCAAACGCATGCCTGCGGCCGAGCGGCAGAGGTTCTTCGTTCTCCTGTCGACCCATGCCTTCCGTGGCGAAGATCTGAGCCACGAGGAGTTGTTCGGCCATCTTTCTGGCGACGAGTTCACCGCCGAGGAGGCGGTCGAGTACCTGGAGGTCTCGATGTCGACCTTCCGTCGCCATGTTGCAAGCGGAAAGCTTCAGCCCAGCGTAACGGTTGGCCGCAGTCAGCTCTTTGCCGTGGCCGACCTCAAGCGCTTCAAAAAAGCGCTGAAGCTGGCTAAAGGCTGATATCGCTGCAGCCATAGGCGTGACGCCCGCGGAAGGGAAAAAGAGGCCAGATCCCTACTTCCTGCAGCCTGTTGATCTACGGGATTCCACCACAATCAGAGCATGCACACCTCTGCCCCCCTATTCACCTGGGTCGTGGGGGCGAGCCGGTGGTTCGTCAGGGCGACCCGCCGGGTCGCCCCTACAGCCATGACCGTCGATCCGGGAGCCCTTCTCGACGCCAGGCACAGCAGTTGCCATGGCGTGAGTTGAGTTGAAATCGGCGTCCATTTGCAAGAATCGGACTAGAATTGAATTCCTTACTTCATTACTTTCCGAGATCGCCATGCTGGCCAAGCGCACGAGCAAGAACCAGATCACCCTGCCCAAGGCCATCGTCCAGACCGTTGGCGAGGCCGACTACTATGACGTCGCAGTTGAGGACGGCAAGATCGTGCTGACGCCGGTGCGTCTGCAGCAAGCCGATGCGGTACGGGCAAAGCTGGAAGAACTGGGCATCACCCAGGACGATGTGGGTGACGCCATCGCCTGGGCCAGAAAGCGCGCATGAGCGTTCCGCGCGTTGTTCTCGACACCAACTGCCTGGTCTCCGCACTGATCTTCTCGCGGGGCCGCTTCACCTGGTTGAGAGAGGCGTGGCAGGCCAAGCGCTTCGTCGCCCTGGCCAGCCGCGACACCGTCAGCGAACTGCTGCGGGTGCTGAGCTACCCGAAGTTCAAGCTCCGCCGCGAAGAACAGGAATGCCTTCTGGCCGAATTCCTCCCCTACGTCGAAACCGTGAAGGTGGACGCCGCACCGCAAGGCCTGCCCTGCGTGCATGATGCGGACGACATCGCCTTCCTGGCGCTCGCCGCCGCTGCCTGCGCCGATGCCTTGGTCAGCGGCGATGGCGACATTCAGGCGGTGAGATCACAGTTTCACATCCCGATCCTCACGGTAGCGGAATTCAGCGACTGGCTGCAGCAGCATTGATCTGAAGCAGAAAAGGAGGCTGCCCCCTGTTTCACCTGGGTCTTGGGGGCAATTCGCCCGGACGTAGGGGCGACCCGCCGGGTCGCCCACCGCCTTGCGCTGGCATGACGGAAAAAAGGGGTCAGACCCCTATTTCTCTACGAGGGCGGGGGGCGCAAAATCTTGCGCGGCGTGCGCGGGAACGCAGGGGCGACCCGGCGGGTCGCCCCTACCGCGCCCGGGTCGGTTTGGGTGAACGGCAACTGGCGGATGACCTTCACCTTCGAGGGCGAAAACGCCGTTTTGGTCGATTACCAGGATGATCACCAGGAGCGCACGATGAGCAGGATGCACAACCCGCCCCACCCCGGCGAAGTGCTGCGGGAATGGCTGCCCGAGGACATGACCGTGACGCAGGCCGCCAAGGCGCTGCAAATCTCCCGCGTGATGCTTTCCAAGGTGCTGAACGCACGCGCCGGCGTCACCGCCAGCATGGCGCTACGCCTGGCTGCATGGCTGGGCACGTCGCCCGAACTATGGCTGGGGATGCAGACGCAGTTCGACCTGTGGCAGGCCGAGCAGCAGCCCGCACCCGCGATCCAGCCGCTGGAGCGCAGGGCTGCTTGACCCGCCCCTGACCCCCGCCTACCTTCGCTCCATGAGCACCGTCACCTTCGACACCTTCGACTTCACGCGCAAACTGCGCGACGCAGGCTTCGACGAGTAAGGAGAGAAAGGGGTCAGACCCCTGTTTCAGGGACGTAGGGGCGACCCGCCGGGTCGCCCCTACCGCGCCCGGGTCGGTTTAGGTGCACGGTGGAAAGGGGCGCGGATGCTGGCGATTGCGTCATTGATTTCAATCCACTAGATTGCAATCACCTACATCATGAAGAGATTTTGAAAGATGCGATCCGTTACCGTCCGAAATGTGCCCGATGAAGTGCATCGCGCCATCCGTGTGCGGGCCGCCCAACACGGCCGCAGCATCGAAGCGGAGATGCGCGACATTCTGGAATCCGCTGTGAAGCCGCAAGGCCGGGTCAAGCTCGGTTCGATGCTGGCCGAGATCGGCCGCAAGCTGAAGCTGACCGAAGAAGAGTTCGCCATCTTCGAGAGCGTGCGAGACCAAACCCCGGCCCGGGCGGCAAGTTTCGAATGATCCTGCTCGACACCAACGTAAGCGGTAACTGCCCGGCGTCCTTGCCTACTTCGAGATTTCGAAGAGATCGGATCGCAGCGGATTGGCCGCGAAGTGTTGCTTCCACAGCCTTGGGGTGAGCTGCGCCACGTTGGCGGCCGGATGCTGGCCGATGCGCTGGAGCACATCGACCAGGTACGTATAGGGGTCGATGTCGTGCAGGCGGCAGGTGGCGATCAGACTCTGCGCGATGCCCACGTACTTTGCCCCGACCTCGGTCCAGCAGAAGAGCCAGTTGCGACGGCCCATCGGCACCACGCGTAGCGCCCGCTCCAGATGGTTGGTGTCGATCGGCACCTCGGGATCGGAGAGGTACACCTCGAGGGCGGCCCGGCGCTCGCGCACGTACGCCATGGCGGTGGTGAGCGGTGAGCTGGGCAACAGGCCCTGGGATTCGAACTGGGCGTCGACCCAGGCGAAGAACTGCTGGAGCACGGGCTTGGCCTGCGCGAGCCGATGCGCGCGGCGTGCCTCACCGACGAGCCTGGCCTCGCGGATGTGCTTCTCCACCGCGTACAGTTTTCCGATCATCTCCAGCGCCTGGCCCGCACGCTCGGGCTCGAGCGCCTGCGCATCGAAGAACTTCCTCCTCGAGTGCGCCCAGCATTGCGCGTGCGTGAGCCCGCATTTTTCCGCGTAGCGTTCGTAGGCCGCATAGCCATCGGTAAGCAGCACCGCCCCCTCGGGCGGCGGGTCGGTGCCCAGGGTCTGCGCAATGTGCTTGCCACTGCGCCCCTCGTGATAGGCGAAGCAGATTTCGTCACGCTCGCCATAGACCGGCCAGAAGTAGCCGCCCTTCATCTTGCCCGGGCCGGCCCGGCCGGCCTTGATCGGGGTCTCGTCCATCGCCTTGATGCGGCTCGCGCGGATCGAGTCGAGTTGGGCCGTAAAGATGGGTTCGAGCAGCGACAGCGCCCCGTGAGTGAGCTGCGTGAGCCACGGGCGCGAAACCTTGATGCCGTTGTCCCCGAGCCGCTGGTGCTGGCGGTACAGCGGCTGGTGGTAGCAGAACTTGTCGGTGATGAGCCCGGCGACGAAGCTCACATCGGCGCGGCTGCCGCGAATCACCCCCTCGGGTGCCGCCGGGCAGGAAATCGCCTGGGTGTCGAGGCGCTTGATCACCGGACGCACATACTTGAGGATCACGTAGCTGCCCGGGCGCTGTGCCAGGCGGTGACTGACCTTCTCGCCGATCACCTCGAACTGGTCGGCGGTGAGCCCGTCGATTTCCGGGTTCGCCACGGCGATGGTCTCGACCGGCACGCGGGCTTCGTCGAAGAACAGCGCCGATGCGTCGCCCGCCGCGTAATCGGTGGTGCGGGCCCGGCGGGTGTGGGCGGCGATGTCCTTGGCAGGGGGCGGCGGCGAGGATTCGGGCACCGGCAACTCGCCCAGGTTCATCTGATGCGGGCTCGCATCGACGATGCGCTTCTCGCTCTTCGCCCCGAAGAGCTGGCGCCGGAACCACTCGATCTGATGCTTCATCGCCTGGAACTCGAGCTGCAGGGCATCGAGTTGGCGGGCGGCGGCCGCGTTCGCCTGGGCCAGTGCGACGATTTGCTCGGGCGCCCAGCGGGCGGCCTCGGCGGGCGTCGGAACGGTCAGCGAAACGGGCGTCGTCATGGCCGGAATTTTACCGTAAAACCCAGCATTCATGCGGGCTTGGCGGCCACTTCCGGGAGCTTGAAACGGCGCTTGAAGCGCGCCGGCTCGATGCCTTCGAGCAACAGCTTCAGCCCGGTCCAGTCCATCTGGCGAGTGAGCACCCGCGACCAGTCGGACACGAACCGTCCCTGCTCGAGGCGCTTGGCCCACACGCAAAAGCCGCTGCGATCCCAGTACAGCACCTTCATCTGCGTGCCGCGCCGGTTGATGAACACGAACAGCTCGCCCGACAGCGGATCGCACCCAAGTGCGTGGCGGGTGAGCGCGTACAGCCCATCGAAGGACTTGCGCATGTCAACCGGGCGGCCATAGACATGCACCCGCACCGCCCCTTCGGGGAAGAACATCAGCCGCGCACCAGATGCAGCACGACACCGCCACCCAGATCGAGCTTGAGCTCGAGCCGGCCTGCACCGCCGCCAACGTCGACCAGGCCCGCATCGACAAAGCCCGCACGAGCGCACGCATCGCCGCGATCGGCGACGCTCGACGCCTCACCGGCCAGCAGGCCGCGCCAGCGCTCGAAACTCGACTTGCTCAAGCCCTCGCTGTCGCAGAACTGCCGGATGCTCAGACCGCTTGCCGCAAAGCGATCGAACACCGCCCGCCATTCCTCGTGGCCGCGTCGCCGCCATTTGCTCCTCACCGTCGATGCCATCACTGCCAATCCCGTCGTCGTTGAACATGGCGAGAATTATTCAACGATCGCTACGCCGCGAGAAGGACGCCGCTCAGTTACCGGTTACACACCAACGTCGTTTCGGAGCCGCTGCGACCAGTACCCGAGGCCCGCGTCATCGAATGGATCGACGCGCAACCGCTGGAAACACTTTACCTGTCCGCACTGACCGTGGCCGAGCTGCGCGCCGGCGCGGCGTTGCTGCCGGCGGGAAAGCGCCGGAACAGCCTGCATGAGTACCTGGAGAAGCGCGTGCTGCCCATGTTCGTCGGGCGTGTGCTGCCGTTCGACCTGGCTTGCACGAACGCCTATGCCGAATTGCTCGCGACCGTGCGCAACTCGGGCAGCGGGATCGAGACTGCCGACGCCTGCATTGCGGCGGTCGCCGTGGCCAACGGGTTTATCGTTGCCACACGCGACACAAGCCCCTTCCAGGCCGCCGGCGTGACCGTTATCAACCCGTGGGAGGCTGCATAGGGGCCACGAACAGAATCACCGAAGCCCGAGAAGGGGGAAAGGGATCGGACCCCTGTTTCACCTGTGTCGTGGGGGCGACCCGCCGGGTCGCCCCCACCGCGCCCGCCCGAGGAACAGGCCGCAAAAAAGTTCTTCGCGCGATTGGGGGAAGGAGTGGTTGACGGTTCGGAGCTTGGTAGATTGGCAGTCGCCAGACAAACAGTCGGCATCGTCGTGGCCATACTCAAACTCGGCTGAAGCGTCTCCTCTCGGTAGTGAAGCGTGGGCGTGTGCTAGCTCATCCCCTCACTGAGCCAGCCAGTTCTCCACCACCAGGCCCGGAACGCGGCTGAACTCCTTCACGTTATCGGTGACCAGCACTGCACCCAGTGCAAGTGCCTGTGCCGCAATCCAGAGATCATTGCCACCGATCGGCGTACCTTGCCGCTCGAGCGCGGCACGGATCCGTGCATAGTGGGCGCTCGTCGCGGCATCCACCCCCGGCACCGCAAGCCCCGCAACCACCTGCTCCAGCCGTGCACGGTTACGCTCGACCTGTTCGCTCTTCTCCACACCGGTCTGGAGTTCGCCCAGCACGATGGGCGAAAGAGCGACAGCGGAGGCCGGCAAGGACTCGAGCCGCGCGCGAACCGTTGGGTGGGCCTTCAGCGCGGCGATGAAGATGTTGGTATCGAGCAGGTGGATCATGCGGACTCAATCCCACCCGGCGACCGGCTCGGCCAGCGCATCGGCCGGCGCCGCCAGATCGAGCCCGCCATCCTGCCAGCAGGGCCGAAATACATCCGCCGCCGAACGCGGCGTATCCGGCACCAGACGAGCGACGACTCGCCCACGCCGGGTGATCGCCACCTCCTCGCCACTCTCCACTGCCGCCAACAGCGCAGAAAACTGGCTCTTGGCCTCGACAACCGCAACGGTACGCATGACATCGCTCCAGGTGACCATGTGGATAGATAATAGCGCAGCCAGCGCCAGCGGATGCAGGCTTGAGCTCCCGCAAGCGGAAAAGGGCCAGCCCCTATTTCACGCCGGGACGTAGGGGCGACCCGGCGGGTCGCCCCTACCGCGCCCGCCTGAGGAACAGGGCAGAGACGCGCGGGCCGAAGCCCCTGCAGACATTGCAGTTTTTTGACGCCTTCGCCCTAAAGTTCGGCGCCCGGTTTCCGATAGATCACGAACAGCCTCGTCCGGCCCAGGCCGCACGCGGCGCGTTTTGCCACGGAGACCCCGATCGCCATGAACACGCTGCTGCACCGCCTCCCCCTCGTGTACAAGTTTGTCCTCGCCCTCGTGCTGCCCTTGCTGGCGACGGCGTATTTCGGCCTCGCCGGCATCCTCGAGCGGATGGACGCGATGCGCGCGGCCACCGGCCCGCAGGCCACCACCGCGCTCGCCCAGCAGGCCACCGCCCTGCTCCACGAACTGCAGCGCGAGCGCGGCTACTCCTCGGGGCACGTCGTCACCCAGGACGGCCGCATCCGCCCCAAGCTCGACGCCCAGCGCGTGCTGGTGGACAAGCAGCGCGAACAGTTCACCGTGTTCGTCAATCAGGCCGACCCCAACCTCATCGGTAGCGCACTGCTCGAGCAGGCACGCGCGCTGCTGCCCCATTTCGCCGAAACGGTGGGGATGCGCAACGAGATCAACGAGCGCAAGATCAACTCGTACGACGTCGTCCGCCGCTATACCGAACTCATCAGCCAGCTGATCGAACTGATCGACGCCGCCACCGGCTTCGGCAGCAGCGACGCCGGCGTGCGCACGCCGGCGGTCTATAACGTCCTGCTCCGCCTGAAGGAAACCGCCGGTATCGAACGCGCGGTGATCACCGCCGCGCTCAACGCCGACACCATCCACGCCGAAGTCTTCGAACGCCTGGCGGCGCTCTCGGCCGACGAGCGCACCTACTACAAGATGGTCGAGCTGGTCGGCGAACCCGCGGTGCGCGACCGGCTGGCCGAAGCCTATTCCAGCGGCGAGCTGCAGCGCCGGATCAGCGAGATCCGCGACGCCGTCACCCTCCACGGCGACGTGAAGAAGATCGACCCCTTCGAGTGGTTCGACCTCAAGTCGCGCCAGATCGGCCTGGTCAAGGAAATCGAGGACGAAATGACCAACGCCCTCATCGCCCGCGCCGGCGGACTATATGCCGAAGCGCGCGCGGCGCTGATCAGCTACCTGGCGGTGGTCCTCCTCTCGGCCGTGCTCGCCAGCATCGCCACGATCCTGATCGCGCGCAGCATCCTGAGTCCGCTCGCGCGCACCCTGCGCGTGCTCGGCAGCGACCAGAACAACCTCACCCGCCGCCTCGACGTGCCCGGCAGCGACGAATTCTCGCGCCTCAACCGCAGCTTCAACGACTCGCTCGCCAGCACCGAGCAGCTCGTCTCCAGCATCCGCCGCACCGCCCAGTCGGTGGGCATCGCCAGCCGCGAGATCGCCCAGGGCAACGACGACCTCGCCAACCGCACCGAGCAGCAATCCACCGCCCTGGTCGAGATCGCCTCCAGCCTGGAACAGATCACCGCCACCGTGCGCAACACCGCCGACCATGCGCGCAGCGCGCAGACGGTGTCGTCCGAGGTCGCCGCCCAGGCCGACGAGGCCACCCGGGTATCGACCGCGGCGCGCGCCGCGATGCAGCGCATCCACGAGGCCAACCAGCGCGTGACCTCGATCGTCACCGCGATCGACAGCATCGCCTTCCAGACCAACCTGCTCGCGCTCAACGCCTCGGTCGAGGCCGCCCGCGCCGGCGAGCACGGCCGCGGCTTCGCGGTGGTCGCCGCGGAAGTGCGCAAGCTCTCCAGCCGCAGCGCCAACGAAGCCGAGCAGATCCGCAACCTCGTCGCCGACAACGTCGCCAGCATCGGCGAAGGGCAGAAGCTGGTCGCCACCACCGGCGAGACGCTCGAAGCGATCGCCCTCCGGGTCAAGCAGATGGCGACCCAGATCGCGGAAATCTCGACCGCCGCCGACGAACAGTCCGCCGGCATCGGCCAGATCAACCAGGCGGTGTCGCAGCTCGAACAGATGATCCAGCAGAACGCCGCGCTGGTCGAAGAGACCGCCGCCGCCAGCCAGTCGCTCGACGATCAGGTCGCCGACATGAGCGACGAGATCGACCGCTTCAAGGTTTCCGACGAGATCACCGCCCACCGGTCCGGCGCTGCGGGCACCGAAACCTACCCCTCGGGGCAGAAGCTGCTGCTTTCCGGGGCCGCGGCCTGAGCCCGGCCGCCCGGCCCGCCACCGCCGTGATTCGATGATCCGCCGCCAGGACCCACGACCATGACTTCACCGCTGATCGATGCCGGCGCCGCCCCCGCGGGGCCCGCCCTTTACGACCTCACCCCGCGCCAGCGCCTGGAACAGGTGATGTCGCGCCTGCCGCCGGCCACCAGCGTGCTGTCCGAAGACGGCGCCGCCGCACCCAGCCGCGGCGAGCTGGTCGAACCGCTGAAGCGGATCAACGAGGTGATGCGCGGCTACGGCCTGGAGTTCAGCCTCGACGAGGACTCCGGGCGCTGGATCACCCGCGTCGTCGACCGCGAATCGGGCGAACTGCTGCGCCAGATTCCCGCCGAAGAAGTCCTCGCCATCGCCCGTCGCCTCGACCAGGGCCAGGGCCTGATCCTGCGCTCCAGCGCCTGAGCCCCCACCGGCCCCCGGGCCGATGAAAAACGCCGACGCCCGTTTCCGGATGCGTCGGCGGATCGACCGCAGGCGCGCTGCCGCCTACACCTGCATGTTCATGATGTCGCGGTAGGCCGAGACCAGGCGGTTGCGCACCTGCACCCCCATCTGGAATGCGAGGCTGGCTTTTTGCATGTCGACCATCAGGTCGTCGAGCTCGACCCCGGGGGCGCCGGACTGGAAAGCGAGCCCTTTCGCCCCGGCCTGCTGCTGCAGGCGGTTGATGCGATCGATCGAGGCCGCCAGTTCGTCGGCAAAGCCGCCCGCGCCGACGCTGGTGTGCACCGAGGCGGCTTTGGTTCCGCCCGCGGCCTGGGCGGCGAGCGTTTGCAGGGTCTGCAGGGAAGACTGGATCGGGGAGGACATGGGGCGAGTCTAGCAACGCGGCGGCGCCGGCGATGAGCGCAATTGGCACCGAAAAACCGGGCTGTTCCGCTCTTCCGTCCGGGCAGCGGCGATGATAATGGGCGGTCATCCGAATTCCGCCCTGCGCCCGCCGCGACCGGCACCCGAACATGCAAACAAGGTATCCGATCAACCCGCCCCGCCTCCAGCGCACGACCATGTCCGGGTCTGCTCATGAGTGACCCGGCCGCAAGCGCCCGCAGCGCAGGCGTGGCACAGGCGCTCGGCTCGCTGCGCGCCCACCCCATGCTGACCTTCGCCATCGCCGCTGCCGCGGTGGTGGCGGTGGTCGCGGTATTGCTGATGTGGGCCGGGCGCCCCGAATACCGGGTGCTGTTCAGCAACCTCGGCGAAGCCGACGGCGGGCGCATCATCGCCGCGCTCGACCAGCGCGGCGTGCCCTACCGCTTCAGCGAAGGCGGCCAGGCCCTGCTGGTGCCGGCCGCCGAAGTCCACGTGCTGCGCCTGCAGCTGGCCGAACAGGGGCTGCCGCGCGGCGGCAACGTCGGCCTCGAGGTGATGGACCAGCAGCGCTTCGGCGCCAGCCAGTTCGCCGAGCAGATCAGTTTCCAGCGCGGCCTCGAAGGCGAGCTGTCGCGCTCGATCGCGGCGATGAGCCCGGTGGCCAGCGCCCGCGTGCACCTGGCGCTGGCGCGCAACTCGGTGTTCGTGCGCGAGCGCGAGCCGGCGAAAGCCTCGGTGGTGGTCGGCCTGCACGCCGGACGCAGCCTCAGCGACGGCCAGGTGCGCGCGATCGTGCACCTGGTGTCGAGCAGCGTGCCCGAGCTGGCGACCGAGAACGTCACCGTGGTCGGCGACGACGGCCGCCTGCTGAGCACGCCGGCCGCGGGCGCGCGCGACGTGGACAACACCCAGCTCGATTTCGTCGCCGAGATCGAGCGCTCCTTCCAGCATCGCATCGAGAACATCCTCGCGCCGCTGTTCGGTGCCGCCAACGTGCGCGCCCAGGTCGTCGCCGAGATCGATTTCTCGCGGCGCGAAGAAACCTCCGAACGCTACGGCCCGAACCAGGCGCCGAACGATGCCGCGGTGCGCAGCCGCCAGTCCACCCTCGATTACGGCGCCCGCGAAGACCTCACCGGCGGGGTGCCGGGCGCGCTCAGCAACATTCCGCCCGCCACCCCGCCGTCGCCGATCGACGCCCCGGCCGAGGCCGCCGCCGAAGCCGGGCTCGCCCGCGACCCCGAACGGCTGCGGCGCGACGAGGTAGTCAATTTCGAAGTCGACCGCGCCGTCGCCCACGTCCAGTACCCGCGCGGCCAGCTGCGCCGGATCTCGGCGGCGGTGGTGGTCAATCACCGCGGCGAGACGGACGACAACGGCGCCCTGCGCAGCGTCGCGCTGAGCGCCGAGGAACTGGCCCAGGTCGACCGCCTGGTGCGCCAGGCGATCGGCTTTTCGGCGGCGCGCGGCGACCAGGTCGAAGTGGTCAACAGCCCGTTCATGCGCGCCGAGGATGAAACCATCGCCCTCACCTGGTGGCAGTCGCCGTCCTTCGACAGCCTGATCCTGCCGCTGGTCCGCTACGGCCTCGCGGCGCTCGCCGCCCTGCTGCTCTACCTGCTGATCCTGCGCCCGCTGCTGCGGCGCATGGCCCCGCCCGTCCCGCCGGTGCAGGTAGCCGCGGCAGCGGGCGCTGAAAGCGAGGCCGCCGCGGAAGCGGCGAAAGCGGAAGAAGAGGAGGACGTGGTCTACGAGCCGTCCAAGCGCAAGCGCCGGACTTCGGCCTACGAGGCCCACCTCAGCAGCCTGCAGGAAATGGCCCAGGACGATCCCCGCCTGATCGCGATGATCGTGCGCAACTGGATGAATTCAAGTGAGTAACCCGTCGCCCAGCCTGTCGATCCCCGGCCTGCGCCGCAGCGCGATCCTGCTGCTGGCGCTCGACGAGGACGTCGCCGCCGAAGTCTTCAAGTTCCTGTCCGCCACCGAGATCCAGCGCGTAACCAAGGAAATGGCCGCGCTCGAGCAGGTCTCGCACGAAGAAATGCGCGCCGTGCTGGCCAGCTTCCACGCCGAGACCGAGGAATTCACCGCGCTCAACCTGAACTCCAGCGACCGCATCCGCTCGGTGCTGGTGAAGGCGCTCGGCAGCGAGCGCGCCACCAGCCTGATCGAGGACATCTTCGAGCAGTCCGAATCGTCCTCGGGCATCGATGCGCTGAACCTGATGGAAGCTTCGGTGGTCGCCGACCTGATCCGCGAGGAGCACCCGCAGGTGATCGCCACCGTGCTGATCCACCTCGAACGCCGCCAGGCGGCGCAGGTGCTGAAGCACTTCCCGGAGAAGCAGCGCAACGACGTGATGCTGCGCGTGGCGACCTTCAGCGGGGTGCAGCCGAGCGCGCTGCAGGAGCTCACCGAGGTGCTCTCCGGCCTGCTCGACGGCCAGAACATCAAGCGCAGCAAGATGGGCGGGGTGCGCACCGCGGCCGAGATCCTGAACCTGATGAGCTCGGCCACCGAGGAATCGGTGATCGAGACCGTGCGCGCCTACAACGAAGGCCTGGCGCAGAAGATCATCGACGAGATGTTCCTGTTCGAGAACCTGCTCGAACTCGACGACCGCGCGATCCAGCTGATCCTCAAGGACATCGACCCGAACGCGCTGTCGGTCGCGCTCAAGGGCTCGCCCACCGAGCTGCTCGACAAGTTCATGCGCAACATGTCGCAGCGCGCCGCCGACCTCCTGCGCGAGGACATCGACGCCCGCGGCCCGGTGCGGCTGTCGCAGGTCGAGGCCGAGCAGAAGACGATCCTGCAGGTGGTGCGCCGCCTCGCCGAGAGCGGCGAGATCGTGCTCGGCGGCGGGGACGACGCCTATGTCTGACAAGCGCGGCAGCGGCTCGGCGGCCTGGCACCGCTGGCAGCTCGACGAGTTCGTCGCGCCGCACGGGCCGGCTTCGGCCCGCCCCCCCGCCGCCGCCCACGACCCCTTGCTCGCGGCACGGCGCGAGCGCGTACGGCGCGATGCCGCCGAAGCCGAGCGCCGCGCCGGCTTCGAGGCCGGGCGCGCAGCGGGGCTGGAACAAGGCCTGGCCGAAGGCCGCGCCCGGGGGCTCGAGCAAGGCCTCGCTGAAGGCCGTGCCCAGGCCCGCGCCGAGGCCGAGGCCGAATTCGACCGGCGCTGCCGGGAGGAGCTCGAGCCCTTGCGCGCCCTCGCCACCGCGTTCGGCGAAGCGCTCGGCGAACTCGACCACCTGGTCGCCGACGAGCTCGCCGAACTCGCCCTCGTCACCGGCCGCCAGCTCGCCTTCGACGCCCTGCGCACCCGTCCCCAGCAGGTGCTCGAAATCGTCCGCCTGCTGCTCCACAGCGAGCCCGCGCCCGCGGGACAGCCGCGCCTGTGGCTCAATCCGCAGGACTGCCGCCTGGTCGAACGCCACCTCGGCAGCGAACTGCAGGCCGCCGGGTGGACGCTGCAGCCCGACGACGCCCTGCAGCGCGGCGACTGCCGCCTCGCCAGCCCCGGCGGCGAACTCGACGCCACCTGGGAAACGCGCTGGAAGGCGGTGAAAGCGCAGCTGCGCCGCCGCCGCGCCGCCAGCGGCGACAGCGACAGCAAGCCCGACGACCATGACTGAATCGCTCGCCACGCCGCCGCCCTCGCCCGCCGCCGCCCACGGCGCGCACTGGCGCGACACCCTGCGCCGCGTGCGCGCCCGCGTCGAACGCTGCCCGCAGGTGCGCCGCAGCGGCCGCGTGGTGCGCGCCACCGGGCTAGTGATCGAAGTCGTCGGCCTGCGCATCGCCCTGGGCAACGCCTGCCGCATCGAGCTGCCCCCCGGCGCCGACGGCAAACCGCGCGCCGCCGCCGCCGAAGTGGTGGGCTTTGCCGGCGAGCGCCTGTTCCTGATGCCGCTCGCCGACACCGTCGGCCTGATGCCCGGCTCCCGCGTGTTTCCGCTCGAAGACGGCAGCGCCGCGCACGATGCGCGCCGCTTTCCGGTCGGCGAGGCGCTGCTCGGGCGGGTCGTCGACGGCAACGGCGAGGCGCTCGACGACGGCCCCGCCTTCGACGGCATCGCCCGCGCACCGCTGTCGGCGCCGCCGCTGAACCCGCTCGCGCGCGCGCCGATCGAAGAACCGATCGACGTCGGCATCCGCGCCATCAACGCCTTGCTCAGCGTCGGCCGCGGCCAGCGCATGGGCCTGTTCGCCGGTTCCGGGGTCGGCAAGTCGGTGCTGCTCGGGATGATGGCGCGCTACACCCGCGCCGATGTCATCGTCGTCGGCCTGATCGGCGAACGCGGCCGCGAAGTGCAGGACTTCATCGACAACATCCTCGGCGAAGAGGGGCGGCGCCGCGCCGTGGTCGTGGCCGCACCGGCCGACACTTCGCCGCTGCAGCGCCTGCAGGGTGCGGCCTATGCGACCCGCATCGCCGAGCATTTTCGCGACGAAGGCCGCGACGTGCTCCTGATCATGGACTCGCTGACGCGCTACGCGATGGCCCAGCGCGAGATCGCCCTCGCCATCGGTGAACCGCCGGCGACCAAGGGCTATCCGCCGTCGGTGTTCGCGAAGCTGCCGGCGCTGGTCGAGCGCGCCGGCAACGGCCGCCGCGGCGCCGGCTCGATCACCGCGTTCTACACCGTACTCACCGAAGGCGACGACCAGCAGGACCCGATCGCCGACTCGGCGCGCGCGATCCTCGACGGCCACATCGTCCTTGCGCGCTCGCTCGCCGAAGCCGGCCACTACCCGGCGATCGACATCGAAGCCTCGATCAGCCGGGTGATGACCGAGATCGTGCCCCCCGCCCATCTCGCCCGCGCACGCCGCTTCAAGCAGCTGTTCTCGCGCTACCGGCGCAACCAGGACCTGATCGGGGTCGGCGCCTACACCCCCGGCCACGACCCCCAGCTCGACGAGGCGGTGGCGCGCTTTCCCACGCTCGAAGCCTTCCTCCAGCAGGGCATCGACGACTGCGCCGCGCTCGAAGGCTCGCACCAGGCGCTCGCCGCGCTGTTCGGAGAACAGGCCGGATGAGCAAGCCATCCACCACCCTCGACACCCTGCTCGAGCTCGCCCGCAGCGCCCGCGACCGCGCCGGTGACACCCTGCGCCAGGAGCGCCGCAGCGCGCAGCAGATCGAGGCGCGCATCGGCGCCCTCGAGCAGTACCGCGAGGAATACCTCGAACGCCTGCAGCAGGCGATGGCGCGCGGCATCGATCCGGTGCTGGTGGACAATTACCGGCGCTTCCTGGCCTCGCTCGACAGCGCCCTCGACGGCGCCCGCAGCGCGCTCGCCGCCCAGCACGAAAAGGTGGAGGGCGAAATCCGCCACTGGCACAATGCCCGCCGCCGGGTCGCCTCCTACGACACCCTGGCAGCCCGGCGCGGACTGCAGCAGTCGGTGCTGGAACAGCGCGCCGAACTCCGCGCCAGCGACGAGCAGGCGGCCGGACGCCTGGCCCGGCGCCAGGCGCAGCGCGGGAGCTGACGCGGTGTACGGCACCTGCCTCGTTTCCGGACTTCAATGCGGACTCGACCCCCGCAGCCACAGCATTTTCCGCCGCCTGCGGGCGAGCGGCCCAGCACGCGGAGCAGGACAACCATGGCGATGATCGATCTTCACATTCTGCTCGGCATGCCCCCCACTCAGGGCGTCAACGGAGTCCCTGCTTCCCTTCTTCCTAGCGGCAGCAGCGGTGACAGCGCGGCACCCGCGACTTTCGCCAGCGCAATGAGCGCAGCGCTCGCCGGCCGCAGCCCGACCCCACCAAGCGCGCCGCCGGCCGCAGCGCCATCCATTCCCTCCATGCCTTCCGTACCGGGCGGCGCCCTCCAGGACGGCCGGGCGGCACTCGCCGCCGCCTTGCAGGCCGCGCTCGGCGCAGTCACGCCCGGAACCGGGGGGGAAACCCGCCTGCCCGCGGCGGAAGATCCGCTGGCGGCCGCTTCCCTCCTTCCGGAAGCGCCCGTGGACGAAAATAGCGACAACGCGACAACCGATCTGTCGCAGCTTTCCGCCGCCCTTCCGGCCGTGCCGCCCCTCCCGTCCGGACACGTTTCCCTGCACCAAGAAGCCACTCCGCTCGCCACGGCGGCAGGCGATAGCTTTCGGCAGGACGCGGCGGGAGCGCTGGCAGCGGCGGCGGCCGCACCGGGACTCCCCGGCGATCCTGCCGCCGCTGTCGCGTCGGCCGACCGCGGCGCAGCCAGCACCACCACGGCGGCGGCGCTGCCCGGCACGACTCCCGCAACCCGCATCACCACGAACCTCGCCGCTGCCCCCGCCGGCGCCGACAGCGCAGCGCCGGGACTACCCGGCACTGCGCCCGTCATCGGCGAAACGGCGGCAGCCCGCACAGCGGCTTCCACCGGCAACGCCCCGGCCGGAGTTGTCCTGCCAGCCGCAGCCCTTGCGACCGCAGCAGCGGACGAATCCGCCTCCCGCACCACCGCGCCTGCCATGGCAACCCCGATAGCGACGGCACCACCGGCCACCGACGCGCCTTCCCAGTCCCTTACCCCGGCCGCCCCCACTGCATTCGGCTCGATCGCAGCCGAAGCGGTGTCGGCTCCCCCGCCGCCCGCCTCCCCGGGTGTCTCCGTCGCTGGCGCGGCCCCTGCAGGCCCGTCCGCGGCACCGGCCAGCGCGACCCTCCACCATCTGCCCGGCAGTGCCCAATGGCCGGCCGAACTCGGCCAGCAGCTGCTGGTGCACGGGCGTGACGGCGCACGCCAGATCGAACTGCGCCTGAGCCCGCCCGAGCTCGGCCCGCTGTCGGTCACCCTGTCGATGACCGAGCGCAGCGCCCAGCTGCAGTTCGTCGCCCACCACGTGCAGGTGCGCGAAGCGCTCGAACAGGCCATCCCGCAGCTGCGCGAAGCGCTCGCCAGCCAGGGCATCACCCTCGGCGAAGCCGGCGTCAGCGACCGCCGCGGCGACCCGCAGGGCAGCGCCGGCTTCACCGCCGGCAACCGCACCGGCGGTGAAGCGTCGGCCGATGACGGCGGCGAAGCCGGCGCCGCGGAGCAAGCCGCGGCCACGGCAGCACTGCTCGCCGCCGGACGGGTCGATATCCATGTGTGAGCGTTCGCCCGCAGCGGCCGGGCAAACCGGGAAGAACGGCGGCTGCAGTGCCCCTGTTCGGGGCATCGTCGCGCGCTCCGGCACGCGATACTGCCGAGTTGATCCAGACATGATCAAGGGAATCCGATGAGTGCAACAAAGCTCGGCTCGAGCAAGATGCTGATGCTCGTGCTGGTCTTGGCGACACTGGCGCTGGCCAGCGCCGGCATGGCCTTGTACGTCCTGATGGGCGCGCGCAGCAGCGAAGCCGCCGTCGTCACCACACCCGAAGCACCGCCGCTGCCGCCGATCTTCGTGCGCATCGAGCCGTTCACGGTGAATCTTCCCGAAGACAACTACGGCCCGCGCCTGCTGTACACCGGCCTCAGCCTCAAAGTCGCCGACGAGCGCAGCCGCCAGACCCTGGTCGAGCACATGCCGCAGGTGCGCAGCCGCCTGTTGATGCTGTTCCCGGGGCGCAAGGCCGCGGAACTGACCGCACCCGGCGGCAAGGAGTCGCTGCTCGCCGAAATGCACGCGGTGCTGCAGGCCCCGTTCTCGACCAGCCATGCCGCACCGGCCATCGAGGATGTGCTGTTTACCGAATTCATCGTGCAGTAAGCCCGGCCGCCCACCATGTCACAGGACGATCTGCTGTCGCAGGAAGAGATCGACGCCCTGCTCAAGGGTGTCAGCGGCGACAACGAGGCCACCCCCAGCCCCGCCGCGACCAGCCTGCGCCGCTACGACCCGGCCACCCAGCACCGCGTGGTGCGCGACCGCCTGCACACGCTCGACATCATCAACGAGCGCTTCGCGCGGCAGTTCCGCATGGGGCTGTTCAACCTCATGCGGCGCACCGTCGACATCACCGTGGATAGCGTCCGCTACCTGAGCTACAGCGAGTTCTCGCGCAACGTGCCGGTACCGGCAAACATCAACATGCTCGCGCTCAAGCCCCTGCGCGGCTCGGCGCTGATGGTGTTTCCGCCCAGCCTGGTGTTCATGGTGGTCGACAACCTGTTCGGCGGCGACGGGCGTTTCCTGGCGAAGTCCGAAGGGCGGGAATTCACCAACACCGAGCAGCGCATCATCCAGCGCATCCTGGCGCTCGCCATCGAGGCCTACGGCGAAGCCTGGAAAGCGGTCTATCCGCTCGAGATCAGCTACCTGCGCTCGGAGATGCAGTCGCGCTTCGCCAACATCACCAACTCGCCCAACGAGATCGTCGTCAACACCGTGTTCAACATCGAGGTCGGCAACCTTTCGAGCAGCTTCAACATCTGCATGCCGTACACGATGATCACGCCGCTGCGCGACCTGCTGACCAACCCGCTCAACGACGCCCGCACCGGCGACGGCAACTGGCGCCAGCGCCTGGCCGGGGAGCTGCGCCACTCGCAGGTGGAAGTGGTCGCCGAATTCGCCACCCTGTCGAGCCACATCGCCCAGGTGCTGGGGCTGAAGGCCGGCGACGTGCTGCCGCTCGAGCTCCCCGAAACCATCATCGCCAAGGTCGACGGCGTGCCGGTGATGGAATGTGAATACGGCCGCCAGCGCGACCAGCGCGCGCTGCGCGTGCGCCGCCTGATCGACCATGTGCCCGACGGCCCGCAGGCCGGCCCGCTGGCCGGCCTTGCCGCATCGAAACCCAAGGAAAGCCAAGCATGACTGAGCCCGATCCCTCCCAACCGGACCCCAACGACGACTGGGCCGCCGCCCTCGCCGAGCAGGAACAGGGCCCGGCCGCCACCGACGACGATCCGTGGGCGGCGGCGCTCGCCGAGCAGCAAGGCACGGTCGAGCCCGCCGCCGCCGCCCCCGCAGCGGCAGCGAACGCGCGCAGCGCCGGCGACGACGTGTTCCGCCCGCTCGCCCAGGGCGGCACCGGCGCCACCCAGGCACGCGATCTCGAGATGATCCTCGACATCCCGGTGCATCTGACGGTCGAGCTGGGCCGCGCCCGGATCACGATCAAGCAGCTGCTCGAGCTCGCCCAGGGTTCGGTGGTCGAGCTCGAAGGCCTCGCCGGCGAGCCGATGGACATCCTGATCAACGGCTACCTGATCGCCCAGGGTGAAGTGGTGGTGATCGAGGACCGCTACGGCATCCGCATCACCGAGATCATCACTCCTTCCGAGCGCGTGCAGAAACTCAACCAGCGATGAGCGCCAGCCCCGCCGCGTCCGCCGCGCTCGAGGCCGGCGCCGCCGACTCGCTATTCGGCCTGGCGCTGTTCGGCCGCAGCGCCGCGGCGCTGGCCCTCGTGCTCGTGCTGATCTTCGCCTGCGCCGCGCTGCTGCGCCGCTTCGGCCCCGCACGGGTAGCCGGCGCCGGCTGCCGCCTGCGCCGCGTCGGCACGCTGGCGCTGGGCGGGCGCGAGCGCGTCGAGGTGGTGGAGGTGGAGGGGCGCTGGCTGGTGCTGGGCGTGGGCGCGGGCGGGGTGCGCCTGCTCGAGCGCATCGAGCCCGCGCCGACGGCACCGGCGGCGCCGGCGCGGAGCTTCGCCACCGAGCTGCGCGCGCGCATCGGCACGCCCCCGCCGGAGGCGCGGTGAAGCGCTTCGCCGCCGGCGGGCTGCTGGCGCTGGCCCTACTCCTGCCCTTGCCGCTGTTCGCCCAGCAGCTGCCCGGCCTCGTCAGCCAGCCGTTGAGCGGCGGCGCCCAGCAGTGGTCGATTCCGCTGCAGACCCTGCTGTTGCTGTCGAGCCTGGCCTTCCTCCCCGCGCTGGTGCTGATGATGACCGGCTTCACCCGCATCGTCATCGTGCTCAGCCTGCTGCGCATGGCGATCGGTACCCAGTCGGCGCCGCCGAACCAGGTCCTGCTCGGGCTGGCGCTGTTCCTCACCCTGTTCGTGATGTCGCCGGTGCTGGCCCAGGTCTACGACAGCGCCTGGCAGCCGCTGGCCGCGGGCACGATCGACTTCGGCGAGTTCCTGCGCATCGCCCAGGGGCCGTTCCGCGAGTTCATGATGGGGCAGACCCGCGAGCCCGACCTCGCGCTGTTCGCCCGCCTCGCCGGCACCGGGCCGATGCAGGGGCCGGAGGATGTGCCGTTGCAGGTGATGGTGCCGGCGTTCGTGACCAGTGAGCTGAAGACCGCGTTCCAGATCGGGTTCACGGTCTTCCTGCCGTTCCTGATCATCGACCTGGTGGTGGCGAGCGTGCTGATGTCGCTGGGCATGATGATGGTGCCGCCGGCGACGATCTCGCTGCCGTTCAAGCTCATGCTGTTCGTGCTGGTCGACGGCTGGCAGCTCATCATCGGCTCGCTGGCGGCGAGCTTCCAGGTCTGAAACGCCCCCAGGAGACGCGCGCGTGAACCCGGAAATGGTGATGACCCTGGCCTACAAGGCGATGCAGACCGCGGTCCTGCTGGCGGCGCCGATGCTGCTGATGGCCCTCCTCACCGGCTTGCTGATCAGCCTGTTCCAGGCCGCGACGCAGATCAACGAGATGACCCTGTCGTTCATCCCGAAGATCCTGGCGGTGTTCGCGGTGCTGGTGTTCGCCGGGCCCTGGCTGCTCGAGCTGATCACCACCTACACCCGCGAGCTGCTCACCAGCCTGCCGACATTGGTGCGCTGAACGCGCCCGCCGATGTTCACCGTCGACGCCGCCCAGCTCGAACTCTGGATCACCGCCTTCCTGTGGCCGTTCGCGCGCATCACCGGGTTTCTCGCCGCATCCCCGCTGTGGGGCCACAGCAGCGTGCCGACGCAGGCAAAGATCGGCCTCGCCGTCCTGGTGTCGATCCTGGTCGCCCCCACCCTGCCGCCGCTGCCCGACGCCGGGCCGTTTACCTGGGCGGGCGCCGGCATCCTGCTCGAACAGATCGTCATCGGGGTGGCGATCGGCCTGGTGATGCAGATCGCCTTTGCCACGGTACAGGCAGCGGGCGAATTCATCGGCCTGCAGATGGGCCTGGCCTTCGCCACCTTCTTCTCGCCCGACACCGGCACCAACACGATGATCCTGTCGCGCCTGCTGCACATGGTGACGCTGCTGCTGTTTCTCGCCTTCGACGGCCACCTGGTGGTGCTGGAAATCCTCGCCACCAGCTTCACCACCCTGCCGGTGGGGCTCGGCGGCCTGAACCCGGGCGCGTTCGCGATGCTGGCGCGCTACGGCGCGACGATCTTCGCCAGCGGCCTGCTGCTGGCGCTGCCGCTGGTGGCGCCGCTGCTGATCATGAACCTGACGCTGGGCATCCTGAACCGCTCCGCACCCCAGCTCACCGTGTTCAACATCGGCCTGCCGGCCTCGCTGAGCGTCGGCCTGGTGCTGCTGGCGGTGCTGATGCTCGACCTCGGCCGCTTCGTGCAGTCGCACTTCAGCGCCGTGCTCGGCTTCCTGCGCGAACTGCTCGACCTGCTCGCCCCGCTGGCAGGGTGAAACGTCCCCGCCGGGGGGGCGGGAAGGATGTCCCTCTGTCCGGCCCCCGCCCTTCGTTCAGTCCCCTTACATGCGGCTGAACAGGGACATGGTCTTCATCGTGGTGAACACTTCGTACGACGCCTGCAGGCCGACCTGGCGCAGGCTGTAGTCGGAAGCGGCCTGGACGTAGTCGAGATCGACCAGGTCGGACAGGGTCTGCTCGTAGTTGAGCATGCGGTTGGCGCCGACCGAGTCGACGACGTCGAGTTCGTTCAGGCGCGCCCCGGCCGAAGCGCGCACGGTTAGGACGTTGTCCTGGGCGTTGGCGAACTCGCGCATCGCCGTGTTCAGGGTGTTGCGCAGCGCGGCCTTGGCCATCGGGGTGTCGGCGGGCGTTTCGAGCACGGCGAGAACCTGCTCGAAGCTGCGGAAGATATCGGGGTCCATCTTCTGCGCAGGGGCGACCTCGAAGCGGTCGCCGTCCGCGGGGTCGCCTGCGAAGACCATGCTCAGGCCGGCGAAGGTGACCGGCTTGCCGCTTTCGTAGGTAAGGTCTTCAAGCCCGGGCACGGCGGCCCAGCTGCTGGTGGCCTCATCGTAACGCGACACTGTATAGGTCTGTGCGCCGCCGGCATCGATCGCGAACGCCACCCGGTGCCGGTCACGGTGTTCACCTACAGTGGCATCGACCACGCTCGGCCCGGTAAAGGTAACGCTGCCGGCATTCCCCTCGTCGGCACAGGCGAGATGGCCGGCGGTCCCCGGCACGCTGAGGAACACGTTCTCGCCGTTTTCCGCGACCTGCATCAGGCGCGAGGCGTCGATGCGCAGCGCGCGCGCGTTGCTGTCGCCGTTGTATTCGATGTTGCCGCTGCCGTCCTTCTGGAACGGCGGGCTGCCGTCCTGATAGCCACCGAACAGGTAGCGGCCGTTGCCGTCGGTGGCGTTGGCCTGGCCGATCGCCACTTCGTAGAGGCCGCGCAGCTCGCTCGCCACCGACTGGCGGTCGGCATCGCCTAGGGTGTCGCTCGAAGCCTGCACCAGCAGGGTGCGGGTGCGCTCGAGGACGCTGCTCAGGCTGTCGAGCACGCTCTCGGTCTGCGCCAGGGCGTTGCGCGCGCCGACGCGGGCGTCGGCATACTGTTCGGTGACCGCCTTCGCCTGCGACACCCCGACCGCGCGCGAAGCGGCCTGCGGATCGTCCGACGGATTGACCACGCGGCGCCCACTGGCGATCTGCTGGCCGGTCTTGAGGAAGCCGGCCTGCTGCCGGTTCATGGACGAAACGCTCTGTTCGTAGACGGTGACGGTGCTGATGCGCATGGCGGCGCTCCGGTGGGGATCAGGCCTTGAGGCCGAGGACGATGTCGAGCACCGTGGTGCCGGTTTCGATGACTTTGGCGTTGGCCTGGTAATACTGCTGGTAGCGGATCAGGTTGGCCGCCTCCTCGTCGAGGTTCACCCCCGACTCGGCCTGCTGCAGGCCCTGGAGCTGCTCCCTGAGACCGCTCATGGCCTGGAGGTTGACCTTGACCACGTTGGCGCGGTTGCCGACGTCGCCGACCATCGCGGCATAGGCCTGGGTGACGCTGGCGCGACCGCCGACGATGCTGGCACTCTGCAGATCCTGCAGTTTCAGGGCGTTGCGGTTGTCGCCGCTGCCGGCCGCGTCCGGCAGGCCGGCCGCAATCTGGTCGATGTCCGCAATCGCGACGTTGATGTTGCCGGCGCCACGACGCACCGGCTGGATCTCGAAACGGTCGCCGGTCTGCAGGAGGGCAGGATCGTCGAACGTCAAGGTGATGCCGCCGAAGCTCAGCGTCTTTCCTGTCGCGTCGTACTGCACTTCGATAGCGTCGAGCGAGGCCCCGGTGTCGCGGCGCACCACGGTGAAGTCGGGCGTCGCAGCGTTGGTGACCCGGACAGTGTAGTCGGTCGCACGCAGCGCCGTGTAATCGTCTTCAACATAGGCGGCACCGACGATCTCGGCCGAGCCCTTGTTGCGCGCATCGGCATAGGCTTGCGGGGCGCCGAGAGTGAAGAAATCGCCCCCCGCAGCGCCGTTGAGATCGACGCCCGCGGCATGCTGTTTGTTGAAGGCGAGCCCCAGGGTCACGGCGAGCTGGCCGAGCTGGTTCTGGGTGCGGTCGAGGGTCTCGCTGCGGAACGTGAGCACGCCGCCGAGGCTGCCACCAGTGATGACGTCGTCGGGAAGCACCGACAGCCCCCCACCGCCATCGCGGTAGGCGACCGCGAGGCGCTGCGGGTCGGTCTTCGAGGTCACCGCCTCGAGCCCGTAATGACGGGTGCCGGCCACCAGCGGCTGGCCGTTGGCGAGGCTGACGTTGTAGGTGGTGCCGTCCTGGATTTCCAGGCGCAGGTCGAGGCGCTCGGCGAGCTGCGCCACCATGTGGTCGCGCTGGTTGAGCAGGCTGTTGGGGGCCTCGCCGTTGCGCGCGCGCGCCAGCGCGATCTCGCGGTTGAGCGTGGCGAGCTGCTCGGCGAGGTTGTTGATCTGGAACACTTCGTCGCGGACCATGCCATTGACGCCCTCCTGCATGTCCTGCAGGTAGCCGTCGAAGCCGCGCAACTGCGCAGTCAGGGTATTGGCCGTGCCGAGCACGCCCTGGCGCGCGGCGGGATCGGAGGGCGCGGCGGCCAGATCCTGAAGCGACGAGAAGAAGTTCTGCATCAGCGGCGCGAGCCCGGCGTCGCGGTCGGCGAGCAGGTTGTCGATCTGCGCGATCTGGGTCTGATAGGCCTGCAGCGCGTTGACCGAGGACACCGTGCCGTTGAGCTGCGTGGCGACGAACTGGTCGAACTGGCGCTCGACGTCGCCGACCTTGACGCCGCCGCTGCCGGTCTCGGCGAAGCTCACGACCTCGCGGTTGTAGCCCGGGGTATAGACGTTGCTGACGTTGTTGCTGGTGGCGACGAGGGCGATTTGCGCCGTACGCAGGCCGGTGATGCCGATCGATTGAATGTCCATCGCTGTGTCCCAAAGTCTTGGTTGAAGCTATCGGCCGTGCGCCAGGCTTCTTGAGCCTTTCGCGGATCCGGCCCTACCGGGCTGCCGGGATCGCGCCGTGCCCGCGCGCTCAACCGCCCGGGAGCGTTCCCGGGCGGAGCGCGGCCAGTGGCGCACGGCGCGCGGCCAGGCCGGGGCCGATCCGGTCGAGGATCGCGCCGAGCTTGTCGGCGTAGGCGGGGTCGGTGGCGTAGCCGCCCTGCTGCAGCGCGTGGGCCGCGGCATGGGCGTCGGGCGCGCTGCGCACCGCGGCGTAGCGCGGACTGCGCGCGATGAGGCGGGCGTAGTCGGTGAAGGCCTGCTCGTAGGACGGGTAAACGCGGAAACGGGCGGTCTGCGCCTGGCGCTTGCCGTCGATGTACTCGTGGGTGCGCACTTCGGTGACCGCCCCCTTCCACTCCGCCCCGGCCTTGATCCCGAACAGGTTGTGGCTGTCGCGGCCGTCGGCGGCGGGAATGCGGCGCTGCCCCCAGCCAGTTTCGAGCGCGGCCTGGGCGATGATCAGCTCGGCCGGGACGCCGCTGGCACGGGCGGCGGCACGTGCCGGGGCGGCGATCCGGCTGACGAACTCACGCGCATGTTCAGGCAGCGCGGCGAAGGAATCAACCGCTGCGGCCGCGGACGGCATCGGGTCGCCACCCTGCGCCCACGGTGCAAGGGCGGCCTGCGGCTGGGTCGGATAGCGCGGCGGGGGCGCCGGCGCCGGATCGATCGCCGGAACGAGGCGCTCGCCGCCGCGCCAGCGCGCGCGATCGCTGGTGTCGGCTGCGGCGCCGGCGCCCGGCACCGCGCCCGAGGCAGGCCCCGCGGCCGGGATCGAGGCCGGCACGGGGGCCGGAAGCGGCGCCTGGAGGCGGGCGTCGAGCCGCCGCGGTTCGGCCGCAAGCGCGGCACCGGCCACCGCGCCGGGGCCGGCGTCGGCCGCGGGCGGCGCACCGGACGGACGCTGGGCCTGGAGCTGAGCCTGGAGCTGGGCGCTCAGCATGCGGGCGAGGCCGATGCCACGGCCGGCGATGCCCTGCGCCTGCTGCTGGTCGAGCAAGGCGGTGTAGAAGCGGCCGTTGCGCTCGTCGTAGAGGCCGGACTCGGGGATCGTCGCCCGCATGCCTTCGAGCATCTTCTGCACGAACAAGGCCTCGAACTGGCGCGCGGCTTCGTCGACCGCCGCGGCCGAGTCCTCGCGCGCGGTCCGCTTCAGGCGCTGCAGGCCGTGCACGTCGAGGGCCAGCGAGGCACGATCGGCAGACAGGCTCATCAGATCACCTCGAGCTCGGCGCGCAGCGCGCCGGCCGCCTTCAGCGCTTCGAGAATCGACATCAGGTCCTGCGCATTGACGCCGAGGGCGTTGAGCGCACGCACCACTTCGCCCAGCTCCGCGCCCTCGACCAGGCGCAGGGTGCCGGGCTGCTGTTCGATGCTGATCTTGCTGTCGGGCACGACCACGGTCTGTCCGCCACTGAATGGTGGCGGCTGCGACACCCGGTTTTCGGTGTCGATGACGATCGACAGGTTGCCGTGGGCCACCGCGGCACGGCCGAGGGTCACGGCGCGGTTCATCACCACCGAGCCGGTACGCGAGTTGATCACCACCCGCGCCGGGGCATCGCCCGGCGTCACCCGCAGGCTTTCGATGCGGGCGATGAAGCGCACCCGGTCATCGTCCTCGAGCGGGCCTTCGAGGGCGATGACGCGGCTGTTGCGGGCGGAGGCGACCACGCGCCGGAATTCGATGTTGATCGCGTTGACCACGCGCTGCGCGGTGCCGAAGTCGGCCTCGCGCAGTTCGAGCTCGAGGCGGCCGTCGTCACCGCCGAGCGCGAGCGCGACCTCGCGCTCGACCGTCGCGCCGCGGGCGATGCGCCCGCTCGCCTGGTGATTGACCTGCACGCTGCTGCCGCCGGCGGCGGCGGCAGCAGCCCCGCCGACCAGCAGGTTGCCCTGGGCGATGGCGTAGATCTCGCCATCGACGCCCTTCAGCGGCGTCATCAGCAAGGTGCCGTTGCGCAGGCTGCGGGCGTTGCCGATCGAGGACACGACGACGTCGATGCGCTGGCCGGGGCGGGCGAACGGCGGCAGCTCGGCGGTGACCATCACCGCGGCGACGTTGCGCAGCTGCATGTTGGTCCCCGGCGGCACGGTGACGCCGAGCTGCGACAGCATGTTGGCCAGGCTCTGGGTGGTGAACGGGGCCTGGGTGGTCTGGTCGCCGCTGTTGTCGAGGCCGACGACGAGGCCGTAGCCGACGAGCTGGTTGTCGCGCACGCCGGCGAAGCTGGCCAGTTCGCGGATGGTTTCGGCCTGCGCCGGCAGCGCCCCGAGCAGCGCGGACAGGCACAGCAGGGCCGCCGCGACGCGGCACAGTCGGCGCATCAGCCGGTACCCGGGCAGTTCAGAAAGGAGTGACATTCAGGAAAAACCGCTGCAGCCAGCCCATCGTCTGGGCTTCGTTGATGTAGCCATCGCCGATGTACTCGATACGGGCGTCGGCGACCTGGGTCGAGGCCACGGTGTTCTGGGCGGTGATGGTGCGCGGATTGACGACGCCGGAGAAGCGGATGAATTCGACCCCCTGGTTGATCGCGATGCGCTTTTCCCCCTGCACGCGCAGGTTGCCGTTGGGTTCGACGTCGGCGACCCAGACCGTGATCGTGCCTACGAACTTGTTGTTCGCCCTCGCCGCGCCCTTGCCTTCGAAGTCGTTGCTGCCCGACAGGTCGAAACCGAAATCGGTGAGTTTTTTCAGCTTGTCGGGAACCTGCGCCGGGACGAAGTCGGCACCGCCCTTACGGTTGGCGCTGGCGCTGGAGCTCTTGCTGGCGCTGACTTCCTCGTCGAGGACGATGGTGAGGATGTCCCCCGGGCGGCGCGGACGGCGATCCTCGAACAGCGGCTGCAAGCCGTGCGCGGACTGGAAGATGGCGCCGTTGGCGGGCGCCGCCACGACCGGGGTGGCGGGCGTGCGCTGGAGATCGCCGACCACCGAAGGGCGCGGCAGCTGGGCACAGGCGCCGAGCGCGAGGGCGGCGAGAAGCGCCGGCAGGGCGGCGGGGCGCCGTGGCCGGGCGCGAAGCAACAGCGCGGCCATCACAGCTGGGCGAGGCGGGCCAGCATCTCGTCGCTCGTCTTCACCGCGCGGCTGTTGATCTCGTAGGCACGCTGGGTCTCGATCATGTTGACCATTTCCTCGACCACATTGACGTTGGAGACTTCGACGTATTCCTGGAACAGGCGGCCGGCGCCGTTGACGCCGGGGATGGTGTCGTTGCGCGCGCCCGAAGTCGCGGTTTCGCGGTACAGGTTGCCGCCGATGCTCTCCAGTCCGCTCGAGTTGACGAAGGTGGAGACGGTGATCTGGCCGACCTGGTTGGCTTCGGTGATGCCGGGCTGGGTCACCGAGACGATGCCGTCCTCGCCGATCGACACCGACAAGGCGTTTTCCGGGATGAAGATCGCGGGTTCGAGCGGATAGCCGTTGGCCGTGACCATCTGGCCGTTTTCGTCGAGCTGGAAGCTGCCGTCGCGGGTGAACGCGGCCGAGCCGTCGACCAGGCGGACCTGAAAGAAACCCTGGCCATTGATCGCCAGGTCGCGCGAGCTGCCGGTGTGCTGCAGGCCGCCCTGGGTGTGCAGGCGCTCGGTGGCCACCGGGCGCACCCCGGTGCCGACCTGCATCCCCGAAGGCAGCCGGTTCTGGACATCGTTCTGGGCGCCGGGCTGACGCAGGTTCTGGTACAGCAGGTCCTCGAACACCGCGCGCGAGCGCTTAAAGCCGTTGGTGCTGACGTTGGCGAGGTTGTTGGCGATGACGTCGAGCTTGACCTGCTGCGATTCGAGGCCGGTCTTGGCCGTCCACAAGGATTTGATCACGGTGAATGCTCCTGTTCTGTCCTCAGCCCTGCAGGGACAGCAGGCTGTTTGCGCGTTGGGCGTTTTCGTCGGCGGTGCCGATGACCTTCATCTGCATCTCGTAGCGGCGGGCGAGATCGATCATCGACACCATGGTTTCGACCGCGGAGACGTTGCTGCCTTCGAGGGCGCCGCTGATCAGCCGCTGCCTGTCGCTCGCGGGGAGCGGGGCGATGTTGCCCTCGGCATCGGGCGGCGGGCGGAACAGGCCGTCGTCGCCGCGCTGCAGGGCGGCGCCGCGGCCATCGACGAGCTTGATGCGCCCGACCGCGACCAGCGCCTTGGGATTTTCGCCGACGCCGATCACACTCACCGTGCCGTCGCTGCCGATGAAGGTGTCGGCCCCCGGCGGTACCATCAGCGGCCCACCTTCGCCGACCACCGGGCGGCCGTTGCTGGTGAGCATGCCCGCGCCGTCGAGCTGGAGGTCGCCGCGGCGGGTGTAGGCCTCGCCGCCACCGGCCGCCTGCACCGCAATCCAGCCTTCACCTTCGAGGGCGATGTCGAGGGCGCGCCCGGTGCGGGTGATCGGCCCGGCGCGGAAGTCCGCGCCCGGCGTCGACGCCACCGTAGACACCCGCGTCGGCAGGGTGCCGACGCCTTCGACCGGCACTGCACGGGCGGCGTGGAGCTGGGCGCGGAAGCCGCTGGTCGACACGTTGGCGAGGTTGTGGCTGACCACTTCCTGCTGCGCCATCGTCTGGCTGGCGCCGCTCATCGCGGTGTAGAGGATTCTGTCCATGGCGTGCGCCCGGCCCCGTCGCGTGCGCGTCAGCGCAGGTTGATCGAAGTCTGCAGAAGCTCGTCCTGCGTCTTGATCGTCTGCGAGTTGGCCTGGTAGGCGCGCTGGGTGACGATCATGTCGACGAGCTGCTTGGCCAGATCGACGTTGGAGGTTTCGACCGCACCCGCCTGCAGGGCACCGAGCGAACCGGAACCGGCGATGCCGACGAGCTCGCTACCGGCACTCACCGTGGGCTGCCACATGTTGTCGCCGATCGGCGACAGGCCTTCGGCATTGCGGAAACTCGCCAGCACGATCTGCCCGGCGGAGGCGGAACGCTCGTTCGAGTACTTGCGCATCACCGTGCCGTCGGCCTCGATCGAAAGGCCGACCAGCGTGCCCGAGGTGTAGCCGTCCTGGGTCAGCGCATTCTGCGTCGAGGTGTTGGAGAACTGGGTGGAACCCTTGAGGATGAATTCGAAGCTCAAATCGCTAGGCTCGCCACCCAGTTCGGCGCTGGTGAAGCCGATCTCGACCTTGTCGTCAGCAGTGCCGGCAGCGGAGGCATGGACGATATCCACAAGCTTGCCGCTGCTGTCGAACGCGAGCGTGAAGTCGTTAGCTGCTTTATAGAAACCGTCGATCGCCACCTTGGCCGACCACGCATTAGCACCGGTTTTTTGATAATAGACGGTGACGTTGCGCGCCGTTCCGAGCGAATCGAACACGGTGAAGCTGTTCGAGTAGTTGTAGTCCAGGTCGATGCTTGCCGACTCGTCCGCCGGCGTCGCCGGATCGTCAGGAGTGGTCGTGGTCGCCACCCGCGCCTGGCTCAGCAGATCAGGATTGGTCTGGTCGATGCGCGCATCGAGGTTGTAGGTCGCACTGACATTCGTCGTTGCTGCCGCCGGCATGTCGTCCGGATAGATCCGGAGCGCTACCGGAGAGCCGCCGGTGGCCGGCTCGGAAAACGCGTCGTTCGGGTCGTTGAGCCCGTAGCCCATGATCTTCGCGCCCTGCGAATTGACCAGGTAGCCGTCGGCGGTCATCTGCAGCTGGCCGTTGCGCGAGTAGCCGATTTCGCCGCTGGAGAGCTGGAAACGGAAGAAGCCGTCACCAGCGATGGCGACGTCGAGGCCGCGGCCGGTGGTTTCGAGGTTGCCCGTCTTGAAGTCCTGCACCGTCGATCCGACCTGGGTCCCCAGGCCGATCTTGCTGCCGGCGCCGGCGAAGATGTCGGCGAAGGTGATCGAGCTCGACTTGAAGCCCACCGTCTGGGTGTTGGCGATGTTGTTGCCGAGCACGTCCAGCTTGGCCGATGCGGCATTCAAGCCGCTGAGAGCCTGCGAAAAACCCATTTATCGCTCCTCGATGCGGAGAACCGGCTGGCCATCCATGGGCCGCCGCCCCGTCCCCGACTGCATTGATGAAAAAGACCGGCTTCAGAGAATCTGCTTGACCGCGCCGAATTCGACCTGACCGTAGATGGCGCCCAGATCGAGCAGGAAGCCGCCTTTGTCGCCCACCGGCACCACGCCGCCGACCAGCGCGTAGTTGAAGGTGCTGATTTCGACCGCCTTGTCGCCCTGCAGGGCTTCGACCTGCACCCGGTAGGCGCCCGGCGCCGCCGCCGCTCCCTGGCTGTTGAGGCCGTCCCAGGTGAAGGTTTCCATCCCGGCATCGACGGCGCCCAGTTCGTAGCGATTGACCACCTGCCCCCCCGCATCGATGATCGAAACGGCGAGATTGTCGGCGGGCCCGGCCAGCTCGATGCCGAACGGCGTGGACGCCGGGACGCCATCGGCGTCGTGATCGAGCAGCACGCGGTCGCCCGGCACGAGCACGCCCTTGCCGATCAGGGAGGCCGCTTCGAGCATGCCGCTGGCCTCGATCTGGGTGGAGATCAGCTCCAGGGTGCGATTGAGCTCCTCGATGCCGCTGACGGTGTTGATCTGCGCGAGCTGCGAAGTCATCTCCGCGTTGTCCATCGGGTCGAGCGGGTTCTGGTTCTTCAGCTGGGTGGTCAGCATCGTCATGAAGCTGTCACGCAGCTCCGCGGACTGACGGGCGGCAGCCGTTGCGCTGTGGTTGAGCGTGCTCAGGACGGAAGTGTCGATGGTGGTGCTCATGGGAATCAGCCCTCGCCCAGGGTCAGGGTCTTGAGCATCAGCTGCTTGCTCGTGTTCATGATTTCGACGTTCGCCTGATAGGCGCGCGAAGCCGAGATCATGTTGACCATTTCATGCACCGGATCGACGTTGGGCATGGTGACGTAGCCTTCGCCATTGGCCAGCGGATGCTCCGGACGGTACTCCATACGCATCGGCGAGGGGTCGTCGATGACTTCCTTGACGCGCACGCCGCCGACCCCGGCCTGCGCCGCGACGGTCTCGAACACGACCTGGCGGGCACGGTAGGGCTGGCCGTCGGGGCCGGTGACGCTGTCGGCGTTGGCGAGATTGCTCGCCGACACGTTCATGCGCTTCGCCTGGGCCGACAGCGCCGAAGCGGAAATGTCGAATATCGAAAACATCGTCATGGCGACGATTCCCCTCTAGGTTGATCTCATTCGGGCGCCATCGCGCCCTTGAGGCCCTGGATACGCTGATTGAGCAACGTCAGCGCGGCCTGGTAACGCACCGAGTTGTCGGCGAAGGCGCTGCGCTCGCGGTCCATATCGACGGTGTTGCCATCGAGGCTGGCCTGGTCGGGCACCCGGTACAGCACTTCGCCCACCGCCGCCGGCGCCCCGCGGCGGGCAAGGTGACCGGGCGCGGTGGCGGCGAGTTCGAGGCGCCCGCCGCGCCGCCCGAGGGCGGCGGCGAATTCGGTGCGGAAGTCGATATCGCGCGCCTTGAACCCGGGGGTGTCGGCGTTGGCGATGTTGGCGGCGAGGATCTTCTGCCGCTCGTGGCGCAACGACAGGGCTTGTCGATGGTGGTTGAGCGCTTCTTCCAGGCGGTCGGTCACGACGGGATCCCCACGTTGCACAAAATTCCAGTCGGGCCAGAATAGCCGCCGCAGCGCCAACCCAAAGAGGGGAACAGCCGGGGTTTGCAGGAGCAGTTCGGTGCTTTTGCATCCGCCGCCGCGGCTGGCACAATGGCGGTCTGTTTTCCTCCCTGCCCCACATTCCGGCACGCCCGCGCGGACTCTCGTCACCCAGACGCTCCCGCCCGCCCCGTGCCGCCTGGCCGATGCCCCACCCGCCTGCCGCCCGATCGTCCGAACCGCCGATGCCCCTCCGCACGCATCCCGCCCTGCGCCCGATGCGGCGCATGGCGGGGCTGGTGACCGCGCTCGCGCTGTGCACCAGCGCGGTGGCGCAAGACCCGGGCGCGGAGCACGTCCTCCACGCCCGGGTGCAGGCCTTCCTGACCGAGCGCGCCGCGGTCGACGGCGACGAGGTCGAGGTCGAGGTCTTTGCTTCCGCTGCCAGCCTGCCGCCCTGCACCGCCCCCGAGCCGTTCCTGTCCGCCCCCGCGCAGCGCGTGCTCGGACGGGTCGCGGTGGGTGTGCGCTGCGACGGCGAGCCGCGCCATGTGCGCTATCTGCAGGCCGAAGTGCGGATCAACGGCCGCTACTGGGTCGCCGCCCGCGACATCGCCGCCGGCGAGATCGTGGCCGCCGACGCCCTGCGCGAGCAGCGCGGCGAGCTGTCGGCGCTGCCGCGCGACATCGTGCGCATCGCCGCAGAGCTTGTCGGGCGCCAGGCCCAGCGCCGGCTCGCCGCCGACACACCGCTGCAGGCGCACCAGTTCCGCACCGTGCCGCTGGTCGAACGCGGCCAGCGCGTCGTCGTGGAGGCGCGGGGCGAGCGCTTTCACGTCCGCCGCGAAGGCACGGCGCTCGAGCCGGGTGGGCACGGCGAACGGGTGCGGGTGCGTTTCGGCAAGGACGAAATCGTGCACGCCGAAGTGATCGGCGCCGGCGTGCTGGCGATCAGCTTCCAGACGCCCCACTGAGCCCCACTGGCACGGGCCGCGGCGATCGCCTAAAGTTCGAGGGCGCCTTGCCGATGATCAAGATCGACAACACTGCGAATTACGAGGCTTCATCGTGAAGATCAATACTCAAAGTCCACTCGTCCGCGGCGGCCAGGGCGTACAGCCGGCCGACGATGCGGCGCGCCCGCGCGGCGCCGCGGCCGCAGCGCCGCGCGAGGCCGGCACCCCGGCCGCGATCTCGCACCTGAGCCAGCGCGCCACCGACGGCCGCCAGGACATCGACCCCGTCCGCGTCGCCGAACTGCGCGAAGCGATCCGCGAAGGCCGCCTCGCGATCGACCCCGCGCGCATCGCCGACCGCCTGCTCGAGAGCGTCAGCGAACTTCTCCAGGGCAAGAGCGGGGCGTGAGCCTGCAGCGCCTTCTCGTCGACCAGCGCCAGCGCGTCGACGCCCTGATCGCCCTGCTCGAACAAGAGCAGCGTGCGCTCGCCGCCGAGCAGGTCGACGGCGAGCGGATCGTCGAACTCGCCCGCGCCAAGCAGGCGGTGCTCGAACCTCTCGGCCGGACCGAGACACGGCGCCAGGCCGTGCAGCAGCACCTGGGCTATGGCGCCGGGCTCGACGGTGCCCTCGAAGCGGCGCGGGAAGCGGGCTGCGAAGCCGACTGGCTCGCCCTCCAGGAGCGGGCCGCGCACGCCGCCCGCCTCAACGCCCTGGGCGGACAGCTGCTGCAGATCCGCATGCGCGGCAACCAGCGCATCCTCGACTTCATCCGCGAACTCGCCGAAAAGACGCCTTACAGCGCCGACGGCCAGCCCGGCCGACGCCCGGGCCGGGTCGACGTTTCGGCCTGAACGCTCCGCCCCGGGCGCGCGCGTGTAAGCCCGTCAGACACCGGGCTGCGGCCGGTGCCGCACACGACGGCCAGCCCGCATCCTCATTGCCATAAGGTCCGCACCGCGGCTTCGGGCCCGAAGTGGTGGGCAAGCTGCGCCTGCAGCAGCTCGGCGGTGGCCAGTGCGTCGGTGAGCGCATGGTGGGCGCGATAGCGCGGCAGGCGATAGCGCGCGCGACAGTCGGCGAGGCGCACCGAGAGCGGCGCGGGCCTGCGCCCGAACACGCGCGCCAGCCAAGCAGCCGGCGGCCGGCGCTGCAGACGCGACTCCAGCGCCATGGTGTCGATCACCGGAAACTCGATCCCTTCGCCGATACACGCCCGCAGCGCCGCGTCCAGGAAAGCGCGCTCGATCTCGCGGCAGTGCACGACGACGACGCGACCGGCCAGGACCGCCAGCAGCTCGCCGAGGATGGCGCCGAAATCCGGCGCCGCCTCGATCTGCGCGTGGGTGATCCCGTGGATGACGACCGACTCCGGATTGAGTCTGGCACGCGGACGCAGCACCCAGTAGTGCGAGGCGCTCGACTGGATGCGGTCGAGCCGCATCGGGATCGCCCCGATGCTGACGATCCCGTCGCGGCGCGGGTCGAGCCCGGTGGTTTCGATATCCACCGCCACCATCGGCACCTCGCCCATCGGCGTGGCGGCCGCGGGCAGGCTCTCGGCATAGAAGCGGCGCAGCCGGGGGTCGCGCGCCGCAGCGGCAAGCCCGGCGAAGCGCCGCGACCAGTCCGGCCCCTGCGCATCCGTCCTGCGCCCGCCTTCTCGCTTGCCCTGCAACGAACGCAGGTCGCCCAGATGCAGCATCGATGCCCGTCCCTTCCGCCGCCTACCCCACCCGCCCGGGCTGGTAGCGGTACTTGACGAATTTCTGCGCGTTGCCGAGGATCAGGAAGGCGTCGCGCAGGCTCTTGCGTTCGAATTCGGACAGGTTCTCGGGGTCGATGCCGTTGTCCGGCTCGACTCCGGCGGCGAGGTCTTCGGCCTGATGGCGGGCGCGCACCATCGAGATGAATTCGAGCGCGTCGTACAGATCCTGCCCGCGCCCGAGCGGCAGGATCGCGGCGTCGATGATGTCCTTCAGGCGCTCGAAGGAGTTCAGCGCCTGCGACCCGATCGCCAGCGCATGCACCCGTACCAGGTCGGCGAGCGGCGCGGTACCGCGGCGCTTGATGTTGATCGCGCGCGTGTGGCGGCCGTCGGATTCGACCACGAAGTCCTTGAAGAAGCCCAGCGGCGGCGTGCGCAGCAAGGCATTGCGCGCCATGCAGGCAAGAAAGCGCGAATCGCCCCTGGCCTTGCGCGCGATCAGCTCACGCAGGCGCACCGCCCATTCGATGCGCCCCCACACGCCGTCGAGATCGAAGAAGATGCCGGCGTCGAGCAGCGACTCCGGCGTGGGACGCTCGATCCAGTCGCTGAAGGTGCGCTCCCACACGCGCAAAGGCTGGCGCCAGCGCGCGTTGGTCGCCATCACCCCGCCGCTGCAGTAGGTGTAGCCGCAGCGCGCGAGGCCGTCGCAGACGAAGGCGGCGAGCGCCTTGAAGTAGGCGTCGTGCTGCCCCGGGTCGAAGCGGTTGTCGAGCACCAGGGCGTTGTCCTGGTCGGTGACGATCATCTGCTCCTGGCGCGCCATCGAGCCCAGGGCGAGGAAGCAGTACGGCACCGGCGGCGGGCCGAGCTCGGCTTCGGCCAGTTCGAGCAGGCGCTGCTTGAAGCTGCGCCCGATCGCCGCCATCGCACTGCCCACCATGTGCGAGCTGGCGTCCTCGCCGACCATGCGCACGAAACAGGCGCGCACCTCGGGCACCAGGGCGACGAGCTCGTCCACCGACGGCTGGCGGAAGATGCTGCCGACCACAAACAGGCTGTTGCGCGACTCGTAGCGGATGATGTCGGAGAGCGCGATCACCCCCAGCGGACGCTGGTTTTTCAGCACCGGCAGGTGATGCACGTTGTGGCGCAGCATCGCCAGCATGGCCTCGAACACGAGCTGGTTGTGGTTCACCGCGACCACCCCGCGCGACATGACTTCCGCCACCGGGGTGTCGTAGGGCAGGCCGGGGGCGACCAGGCGGGTGCGCAGGTCGCGGTCGGTGACGATGCCGGCGAGCAGCGGCAGCTCGGGTACGTCCGGGTTGGCGTCGAGGACCAGCAACGAGGACACGCCCTCCTCGCTCATGCGCTGCGCCAGCTCGCGCGCGCTGGCGGTGCTGGCGAGCGTCACCGCCGGGCGCCCGACCAGGGTGGCGACGGTGGCCGACAGCGGATCGTTGGCGTCCTCGCGCCGCGACATCACCTGGCGCAAGCGGGTGCGGTCCTCGACCTCGACCAGGTCGGCGAAGCGCTCGTGCTGGTCGAACAGCTCGGCGAACAGCTCGCGCGGAATGAGGTAGAGCAGCGTGTCTTCCAGCGCCGCGACCGGAAAGCGCACCCGGCCGTTGCGCAGCAGGCCGAACTCGCCGAAATAGCCGCCGGCGGTGAGGCGGTTGTAGAGCGCACCGTTGCGGCGGAAGACTTCCACCGCGCCGCTGCGCACCACGTGCCAGAATTCGGCGACCTGGCCGAATTCGACGATCTGCTCACCCGCCTTGTAGTAGCGCACATCAACCGCCGCAGCCACGCGCTGCAGCACCTCTTCGGGGAGCTCGTCGAAGGGCGGGTGGGCACGGAGAAAATCGAGGATTTCGAGCTGTTCGACCTGCATGGCTGCGGTTCCGGTTGTCGGTGAAGCGGCGGCGCCCCCGCGCATGATGCGCCAGCTCCGCTCCCGCGCGCAGCCCCGCGCCGGCGACGGCTCTGCGACCGCCCGCTGGCCTCAGCCTGCGCGCGGCTCCGAAGCCAGGCCCTTGATCACCGCCACCGCCGACATCAGCAGCACGATGGTAAACGGCAGGCCGGTCGACACCGCCATCGCCTGCAGCGCCACCAGGCCGCCGCCGAGGATCAGCGCGATCGCCACCAGGCCTTCGAATGCGCACCAGAACACGCGCTGCGGCAGCGGCGCATCGACCTTGCCGCCGGCGGCGATGACGTCGATCACCAGCGAGCCGGAGTCCGACGAGGTCACGAAGAACACCACCACCAGCACGATCGCAAGGAAGGACGTGATCGAGGCGAGCGGCAGCGCATCGAGCATGGTAAACAGCTGCAGCGGCAGTTCGGCCTCGGTGGCCGCCGCGTAGCCGTCGCGCACGAACTGCAGGATCGCGGTCTCGCCGAACACCGTCATCCACAGCACGCAGGCGAGCGACGGCACGATCAGCACCGAGAGGATGAACTCACGCACCGTGCGCCCGCGCGACACGCGCGCGATGAACATGCCGACGAAGGGCGACCACGAGATCCACCACGCCCAGTAGAAGGCGGTCCAGCCTTGAGAGAAGTTGGCATCCTCGCGCCCGACCGGGTTGGACAACGCCGGCAGGTGCTGGACATAGGCGCCGAGGTTGGCGAAGAAGCCGCCGAGGATGTCCGACGTCGGACCGACCGCGATCACGAACAGCATCAGCAGCACGGCCAGGATCATGTTGATCTCGGACAGGCGCTTGACCCCGGCGTCGAGACCGGCGACCACCGAAAACAGTGCGATCGCGGTAATGCCGATCACCAGCACGATCTGGGTGGTGTTGCCGAGCGGCACGTCGAACAGGAAGTGCAGCCCGGAGCTGGCCTGCGCCGCGCCGTAGCCGAGCGAGGTCGCCAGGCCGAACAGCGTCGCCAGCACTGCAAGGATGTCGATGACGTGGCCCGGCCAGCCCCACACGCGCTCGCCGAGCAGCGGGTAGAACACCGAACGCACGGTCAGCGGCAGGCCCTTGTTGAACGAGAACAAGGCCAGGCCGAGCGCGATCGTGGCATACATCGCCCACGGATGCAGCGCCCAGTGGTAGATCGTCGCCGCCATCGCGAGGCGGGTCGCCGCCGCGGCGTCGCCCGCCGCCGCACCGAGCGGCGCCCAGTCGGTGCGCACGCCGTTTTCGACCGTCGTCCCGCCGAACGCACTGCCGAAGTGCGACAGCGGTTCGGAGACGCCGAAGAACATCAGGCCGATCCCCATGCCGGCGGCGAACAACATCGAAAACCAGCCCAGGTAGGTGTAGTCGGGCGTCGCCTCGGTGCCCCCCAGACGCACCTTGCCGAGCGGCGAGATGGCCAGGCCCAGGCAGACCAGCACGAAGAGGTTGCCGGAGGCGATGAAAAAGCCCTCGAGGTTCGAGGTCAGCCACCCGCGCATGGCGGTGAATAGCGGCTCGACCTGGTTCTGGAACGCCAGCGTCAGGACGACGAAGGCAACCACCAGCAGGCCGGAGATCGCGAACACGCGGTTGTGGATGTCGAGCCCGAAGGGGCCGACATTGACGATGATGTTGTCCTGGCCAACCTTGTAGTCGGTGTCGATCGGGTTGACCGCGCCGTCAGGGGACATCGGATCCCTGCTCTCTGCCATCTCGGCTCCTTGTCGTTTCGGCACCCGCACCAGCGCGGGGCTGCAGGCGATCGGGCCGTAGATTTTATCATTTCTGAAAATATGTTTTACGCAAATGGAGGCACACCTTGCCCCGCGCCTCCATTTCCAAACCCGATGTCATTGAGCAGGCGCTTGCGCCGGCCCCGTGAATGCGCCGCGCTCGCCACTTCGGCACGGCCGCCGGCGACTCGGCTAGAATCATGTCCGGCGGAGAGAGGACATGATCGGCATTTTCCTGATAACCCACGGCACCCTCGGCGAATCCCTGATCCAGTGCGCCTGCCACGTGCTGAACCAGCGTCCACCGCAGATCGCCCAGCTCGGCCTGTCGGCCCAGGACGACCCGCTCGACATCCTCCCCACCGCGCGCACGATGCTCGGCTGGGTGAACGACGGCCACGGCGTACTGATGCTCACCGACATCTACGGCGCCACGCCCTGCAACGTCGCGGCCAAGCTGCGCGAACCCGGACGCATCGAACTGATCGCGGGGGTGAACCTGCCGATGCTGCTGCGCGTGCTCACCTACCGCGAGCGCACCCTGCCCACCCTGCTCGCGCGCGCCATCGCCGGAGGCTGCGATGGGGTGATGCAGGTCCGCACCAACTAAAAGCCGGAACGCGCCGCCGCACCCGACCGGAAAAAGGACACCCCGATGCCCACCGCAGAAGCCCCGATCATCAACAGGCTCGGCCTGCACGCCCGCGCATCGGCCAAGCTCACCCAGCTCGCCAGCAGCTTCCCGTGCGAGGTCTGGCTGGAGCGCAACGGCCGCCGCGTCAATGCAAAAAGCATCATGGGAGTGATGATGCTGGCCGCAGCAAAGGGCAGCGCGATCACCATCGACACGCGCGGCGAACGCGCCGAGGAAGCCCTGCAGGCTTTGCAGCAGCTGATCGCCGAGCGCTTCGGCGAGGAGGAATGAGATGCCGTTCACCGTCCATGGCCTCGCCGTCTCCCAGGGCATCGCGATCGGCCACGTGCATCTGGTCTCGCGCGCCCTGCTCGAAGTCAATCACTACCACGTCGCGCAGAAATACCTCGCCGAGGAGCTGCTCCGCCTCGACGACGCCGTCGCCACCGTCCAGGGCGAGCTGATGGGGCTGAAGGCGGCCGCCACCTCCGGCCACACCCACAGCGAAGTCGGCGCCTTCGTCGACCTCCAGCTGATGATGCTGTCCGACCCGCTGCTGATCGACGCCGCCCGCGAGCTCGTCGAGTCGCGCCGCTGCAACACCGAATGGGCGCTGGTGCAACAGATGGAGCTCCTCGTAGAGCAGTTCCGCCAGATCGAAGACCCCTACCTGCGCGAGCGCCAGGCCGACGTCGTGCAGGTCGTCGAGCGCCTGGTGAAGGTGCTCCTCGGCCACCCAGGCCATCTTCCGCCCAAGCGCCGCGACGGCCTGGGCACCATCATCGTCGCCCACGACCTGTCGCCGGCCGACACCATCAGCTTCCGCGACCACAACATCGCCGGCTTCGTCACCGACGTCGGCGGCCCAACCAGCCATACCGCGATCGTCGCGCGCAACCTGAAGATCCCCGCGGTGGTCGGCCTGCACCGCGTGCGCGACCTGGTCGAGGACGACGAACTGGTCATCGTGGACGGCACCCGCGGCCTGATCATCGTCGCCCCCGACGAGCGCATCGTCGAGGAATACCGCCTGCGCCGCAGCGAGCTCGAGATCGAGCGCTCCAAGCTCAACCGCCTGCGCGACGCGCACGCCGCCACCCTCGACGGCGAAACCATCCACCTGCTCGCCAACATCGAAGGCCCCAAGGACCTGCCCGCGGCGAAGACCGCCAACGCCGACGGCATCGGCCTGTACCGCACCGAGTTCCTCTTCCTCGGCCGCGACACCCTGCCCGACGAGGAAGAGCAGTACGAAGCCTATCGCGCCGTGGTGAAGGCGATGCCGGGCAAGCCGGTCACCATCCGCAGCTTCGACGTCGGCGCCGACAAGGCACTCAACGGCAGCCACAGCCGCATCGAACCCAACCCCGCGCTCGGCCTGCGCGCGGTGCGCTACTCGCTGGCCGAACCGAAGATGTTCCTGACCCAGCTGCGCGCCCTGCTCCGCGCCTCGGCGCACGGCCGGCTGCAGATCATGATTCCGATGCTGTCGCACGCCCAGGAAATCGACCAGAGCCTGGCCCTGGTGGAAAAGGCCAAGGCCGAGCTGCGCGCGGAAAAGATCAAGTTCGACGAAGGCATCCAGATCGGCGGCATGATCGAAGTCCCCGCCGCCGCGCTGTCGCTGGGCATGTTCACCCGCCGCCTGTCCTTCCTGTCGATCGGTACCAACGACCTGATCCAGTACACGCTGGCGATCGACCGTTCGGACGAAGCGGTGGTCCATCTCTACGACCCGCTCCATCCAGCCGTGCTCAAGCTGATCGCCGGCACCATCGCCACCGGCGCCCGTTACAGCCTGCCGGTTGCGGTATGCGGCGAAATGGCGGGCGATTCCAAGTACACCGCCTTGCTCCTCGGCATGGGGCTGCGCAGCTTTTCGATGCATCCGGGCAACATCCTGGAGATCAAGCAGCAGGTGCTGCGCAGCACGCTCGGCGAGCTCGCCCCCCGCGTCCAGCGCATCCTGAAGATGGACGAACCCGCGCGCATCCGCGAAGCCGTGGAGCGCCTCGCCACCTGACGCCACCGACAGCGTTGCGCTCCAACCCGCTGCACCAGTAGAATGGCGCCCTGTCGCACGGCGGCCGGCAGCGCTGGCTGCCCTCGCGGGTGTCGTATAATGGCTATTACCTCAGCTTCCCAAGCTGATGACGAGGGTTCGATTCCCTTCACCCGCTCCACGATGACTTTCCAAGGACCTCCAAGGAAATCCAGGGAGCGTCATAAGTTATTGTCACGATTGAGAATTTTACAGAATCTCGATCCAGTGACATCCAGCGAAATCCACTGACTACCGGTACATTTCGGTACATAAAGTGGTACATCCAATGCGGTCAGCCCCCGTGCCGCATTGTTGCTGGAGGAGCCAGGCGACGGTATCGAACATTGGGTCCAACTCATCTCTGAGGAGTTGGAAACATGCTCACCGACATGATGGCTCGGCAGGCCAAGGCCACCGGCAAGCCCTACACCATCGCAGACTTCGACGGCCTCTCACTCTTCGTATCGGCCAACGGTGCCAAACTCTGGCACTTTCGGTACACATGGGTTGGCCAGCGCGCTCGCATCTCTTTGGGTAGCTATCCCGAGCTGTCGCTGCGTGAAGCCCGTAATTTGCGGGACGAAGCGCGTGCCTTGCTTGCCAAGGGCATCAACCCCCGTAGCGACCGCAAGCAAAAGCGCCAAGCCATCAAGCTGGCAGGCGAAAACACCTTCATGGCGGTCTATGAGAAGTGGCTGGAGCATAGGCAGCTCACCCTTGAAGAGGGCCGTCAAAGCTCGCTCGATCAGATCCGCCGCGCCTTCAAGAACGATGTCTTCCCGCACTTGAAGCGGCTGACCATATACGAGATCACCCGCCCGCTGCTGCTGGAAGTCATCGCCCGCATCGAAAAGCGGGGCTCGCTGTCTGTCGCGGAAAAAATGCGCACCTGGCTCAAGCAGTTGTTCGATTACGCCATGGTCGTGATCCCGTCCATGGAAACCCACCCGGCTACCGACCTGCATGTGGTGGCCATCCCGCTGCCGCCGGTCGAGCACAACCCCTTCCTGCGCATGGCCGAGCTGCCGTTGTTCCTGCAGGGGCTGCGCAAATACCGGGGCATGCTGAAGACGCAACTGGCGATCCGGCTGCTATTGCTGACCGGCGTCCGTACCGGCGAGCTGCGTCTGGCAACTCCCGAACAGTTCGATCTCGATCGGGGGCTGTGGATCATCCCGGTGCTGTCGCTGAAGCAGCGCAAGATGCTCACGCGCAAGAAGCGCAAGCGCGTCACCGACATCCCGCCGTACATCGTCCCGCTCTCCGTCCAGGCGGTGGAGATCGTTCGGCACATGCTGGATGACTTCAAGCCTGCCCAGAAATACCTGTTCTCTGGCGTCAAGCGCGTCACGGACCGCATGAGCGAGAACACCGTGAATTTTGCGATCAAGGGTCTGGGTTACGACGGCAGGCTGACCGGTCATGGCATCCGGGCCACGATTTCGACAGCGCTCAACGAGCTGGGATATCCGAAGGTATGGGTGGACTCGCAACTGTCCCACGCTGACCCCAATCGCATCAGTGCCACCTACAACCATGCGGAGTACGTTGAACAGCGGCGGGTGATGATGCAGGACTGGGCCGACCGCCTCGACTTGTTCGAGCAAGGCCAAGTACAGGTCGCCAGCATGCACCTGACGATTCACTTGCAAGGGCTGCCGACGATCGCCGGGCAGCAGACCACGCCACTGCCAACGCCGGGGCAGCACGCCCCGATCATGCTGGTTGCGCCCAATGGGCAGGAAATGCCGACGGAAGCAAGTCCAACCCAACGGCTGTCTGCCGTGAAGACGCCGGAATACGCGCAGCCCAAGATGTCCGATCTGCAACGTGAACATTTGAAGCTACTGGACATCTTCGAGGGGCCGGACAACCTGGTGGTGGCGGACTACGCCAAGCTGGTCGGTAAATCGCGGCGCTGGATCACCTACGAAATTCAGGCAGGCAACCTACTGTCCATCCAGTTGGGCAACAAGGGGCAGCGCGTTCCGGTCTGGCAGCTTGAGCCGCTCAAGCGCCAACTGATCCAATGCATTCTTCGGCAAACCCCGCGCGGCGTGGACACCTGGGAGATCTATCATGCCTTGCAGCGTCCCCATGAATCGCTTGGCAACCTCTCGCCGCTCGATGCGGTGACGCACGGAAACATGGCGACCGCGGTGCGCGTCGTGCTCGAACAATGCTTGCAGCAGGATGCGCTACCAGCGCCTGAGGACTATCAGACTCAGGTCCAGCAAAGCGTGCAGCGGCTGGTTCAAAATGCCATCGTGGCAAATGCCCAATAAAGCATGGTGAGCCAGTAACGGGGGGAATGGGAGTGTCGCCAGACTCAGACGTTCACTGCCACCCGAAGCACCCTCTGTACGAATCGCTCTGTCGTTGGATGGAGATGTCCGGTGGGCCTGAGCAAGTGGGCCACGACCTCATAGGGCCCATCCGCCAATGGGCGCAGGCAGATTCCCCACGCCTGCGCCTGGGTGATGCGCGAATGAGTGGAAATCCCCACACCGAGTCCTGCCACAACCATCATGACCATCATCTCGAATGAGGTGACGACCTGGATGGAGAACCTCCTTCTGGCCATAGAAATTCGCTCATCCAAAGCTGCGCACGGCTCGCCCTGCCAGCGCAGCAAAGAAACATCGATCAGTTCATCCAGCGCGATAGGCTTGTGACTCGCCAGGGGGGATTGAGGAGGCAGTGCCACAGCCAGGTTGGCACGCCACAGCGGCAGTCCGTGTAGCGGTAACGGCACATTCTCCTGCAGGGAGATCCCGAGATCGTAGCGACCATCTTGAAGTCCTGAAAGCGACTCACCCGCCGATACCAAAAGAGGTTCGACAGGCGTTTGAGGCTCCTCAGCACGTTGCCATGCCAACAGCTTGGCCAGGCTGGCAGAAGGCACTCCCTCAGTGACAGCAAGCTTGATGACTGTGGCTGGCTTGGAAGCGGACATGCATGCCCTCTCAACGGGTGCGGTTGGTCGAGAAACTAACGCCTCATCTTATCAAGAGTTAAATTTAACGTGGTTTAGATTGGGCTGCCGAACGACGCTTTTGCTGATGCAAAAGCACACAGTCAAGCGAGGTCGCCCCGCCGGATCAACCACCTTCCAAGCAGAGCCTGCGATCGCTTTTGGTCAGGCCGTTCGAGCATTGCGAGCAGAGCGAGGTATTGCCCAGGAAGAGATGGCAGCCTTGGCTAGTATCGAGCGTTCTCACATGGGGAAGATCGAGCGTGGAGAGCACATGCCGACGCTTGCATTGATATTGAAGATCGCGGCGGCGTTGGATGTTTCGGCTGCTGACTTGATGGCTGTGACCGAATCGAATCTTCGTTCAAAGACGGAAAACTAGAGCGCAGAAGTTCCAGGGGCACTTGTGTCGTCCTCAGTCTCAGTAAGTGCATGAAGACGAGCGACAAATTCATCCAGATAGGTCGGAGTGCTGCTGCTTTCGGAACGCAGCAGGTATGTCGTGATGAAAGCGGCGTCTGTATCCAAAGGCCGAGAAATGACGTCGAGATGCCCGCAAACGGCAAGCTTGGTTGCTGTGGTGAAGCCGATGCCATAACCGGCGGCAACCAAAGTGAACATCATGTCCCTGGATATCACGGTTTCAGCAACAATAGGCTCTACATCAATCTTGCGCAGAATACGTTGAAGTGCGCGATTGAAGCTTTCACATTCGTTCGTATCGCACATTAGCAACGGATAGCGAGCCAACTCCTCAAGAGGTACGCTCTTGAACGCAAGCAAAGGATGGCGGGACGGAATAGCCAGCACCAGCGGCTCTTGCCAAATCGGTTCGGCAATAATATCCACGCCAACTTCATCCGCATAAGCAAATCCCAGATGTAAACTCCCATTGCGCAATCCATGGCACTGTTCAGAGAGAGGTGTTTCGCTGATGCGGACTTCCACTTCTGGCAAATCCTCGCGACAGCGAGCAAGGAATGCGGACAATTTTGGGCCTGCGGCTCCGTCAGAGACTGCTATGCGCAAAGAGCCGTGATATCCGGCTGCTATGGCCCGGACGTTTTCTCGCGCTTGTTCCAGCGTCGTAAAGACCCGACGAACATCTTGTAGAAAAACGGAGCCTGCTTGGGTCAACTTGGTGCCGCGCCGGTCTCGATCAAATAGTAAAACGCCCAAATCCTCTTCCAGCTCCTTGATGGTGCGGGACAGAGGGGATTGTTCAATATGCAACCGTTCGGCGGCCCGGGTGAAATGAAGTTCCTCAGCCAGAACAGTAAAGCACCGAAGGTGTCGCAGCTCCATAGGCTGTCCCCCCAATCGTATGATGAGATCATGGCTACCCTATGATCGCAACTGGATAGTCATCTTTCATTACCATTGGTTCAACGATCCATCCCTGTGAAGTTCACACGTGTTCCTTCCTCCCCTGGAAGATCCTTCCACACCGTCAGGAAGCGATCGCCAGGGCTGCCGTTTCGGACCAGAACATATCGTTCTCGAAGCTCTTCCTGGCCCCATGTCGTCTGCCAGCGCGCGGTGAAAGACCAAAGTTCGTCACTATCTGCGAGGCCTCCCAGGAGGCTCTTCCAGGCTGCATTAGGTGGCCGAAGGGCAAACCCGGAACAGCACCAAGATGGTCGAACACGATTTCGCGCGCAGAGCGACTGCATATCGGCAGCCGGAACGTGGTACGGAATGTCTGGCAACCTGCGCCGCGCCAGGGACCTCGGCTCGAGGTGACGCTCGGCAGAAGCTCTGCATGGTGTCCGTAGAGACCATCTTGCCGAAACAGTGTAGTGGTTATCACAAAGCGACGAATACACAAATCAAAATAGATTAATGGACGGGCTCTATGGGAGACCATATACTTTCCGCAATAACCCGTATAAGCATTCGCTAACCCGAATGAGCCAGCCAGGATGTCGAACGAACAGCTTGCAGATCTAACCCAGCCACAACGCGATCGGCTCGCGTTCGTGGAGTTGCGCGTGCGCTTCATTGGGGAGATACGCCGTCAGGCCCTGGTGACGCGGTTTGGCATCCAGTCCGCCGCTGCTTCAAGGGATCTGGCGCTGTACAAGGACTTGGCCCCCGGCAACATCGACTACGACGCCAAAGGCAAGTCCTACGTCCTGGGGCCGGACTTCCGGCCCGTATTCGACTTTCCCCCAGAGCGTGTGCTGTCGTGGCTGACCCAGGGCTTTGGCGATGGTGAGCCGATGCGGCTCAAGGCGTGGGTGGCCAGTGAGAGTCCATCCCGGCTCACGCACCCGGATCTGGATGTGCTGGCGAGCGTGACCCGTGCGATTCACCAGGAGTGTCCGCTCGGCGTCGAGTACCACTCCATCTCCAGTGGCCGCAATGAGCGGGAGATCGTCCCGTTCGCGCTGATCGACAACGGCCTCCGTTGGCACGTCCGCGCTTTCGACCGGAAGTCCCAGGAGTTCCGGGATTTCGTCATCACCCGGATCAAGCGCCCCATGGTGCTCAAGGGGCAGCCAGTGGCGCCCCACGAGGCGAGCGATCAAGACATTCAGTGGACCCGGATCGTCGAGCTGGAGTTGGTGCCGCACCCGGATCAACCCCGGCCGGAGATCACCGAAATGGATTACGGCATGCGCGACGGCCTGCTGCGGATGAAGCTGCGCGCCGCCACGGCCGGATACATCCTGCGCAAATGGAGTGTGGACTGCTCCCCGGACCACAGCCTGCGCGGCCATGAGTACCGGCTTTGGTTGAAAGACCCCCTTGCCATCTACGGTGTGCGCAATGCCGTGCTGGCGCCGGGTTACCGCTCCCCCGATCAACAGCGGCTTGAAGCCGAGTCGGACTGAGGGGATGAGCATGCTCGCAAAACTCGAACGACTCATCGGCGAAATCGGCGACCTCAACAGCAAGTTGATCCTGCTGGTCGGTCCCAGCCGCAGTGGCAAGACCCAACTGCTGCGCCAACTCAGCGCCAAGCTCAACATCGAGCCGCTCAACGTCGGCCTGGAGTTGGGGCGCCGTTTGGCCGCCACGCCGAATAACAAGCGCGGCTTCTCGGCAGGCGAACTGCTGCGGGAAATTGCGGACAAGGAACGAACTGAAGACCCGCTGCTGCTCGACAACCTCGAGTTGTTGTTCGAGCCGGGCTTGCAGATCAACCCGCTTGACCTCGTCAGGCGGCTGGCTCACTCCAAGCGCGTCGTGGCCGTCTGGCCTGGCGAGCTGCGTGGTGATCGCTTGGTGTACGCCGACATGAGCCATCCAGAACATCGTGACTACAGCCGTGACGGCGTGGTCGTACTCGAAATTTGACGCTACGGGGAAGAGAGAACCATATGGCCAAGAACATGAAATACGGAGATCTGATCCAGTTCGAGCAGATCGAGTCAGTCATTCAGCTGCTCGATGCCGGGCGCCCGGACGAGGCTAAGAAGCTCGTCGCGACCTATGTCATCTCCGACGACATGGCCGAGCGGATCTCCAAGCTCATGGTTCCTCAGCTCAGTTTCGACGACTCAGTCGATCACAAGGGCGTGCTGATCGTCGGCAACTACGGCACCGGTAAGTCGCACTTGATGTCGGTGCTGTCGCTGGTGGCCGAGGATGCGGCCTACGCACCGATGATCCGCCACCCCAAGGTCGCCGAGGCGGTTGCCCCGATCGCTGGCCGCTTCAAGGTGCTGCGCATCGAGGTGGGCGGGCTGCAGATGCCGCTGCGCCAGATCATCACCCTGCAGCTTGAGCGCTTCCTGGAAAAGATCGGCGTCGACTACACCTTCCCGACCGCCGACAAAGAGCTCAACAACAAGGACTCCTTCGAGGAGATGATGGCCGCGTTCGCGGAGAAATTCCCGGACCAGGGTGTGCTGCTGGTTGTCGACGAGTTCCTGGAATACCTGCAGTCCCGTCGCGATCACGAACTGGTGCAGGACCTGGCCATCCTGCGTCAGATCGGCGAAGTCACCAAGCACTTGAAGTTCCGCTTCGTGGCCGGTGTGCAGGAAGCCATCTTCGACAGCGTGCGCTTCCAGCACGTTGCCGACAGCATGCGCCGCGTCAACGAGCGCTTCACCCAGATCCTGATCGACCGCCAGGACGTCAGCTTCGTCGTCTCCGCGCGCCTGCTCAAGAAGACTGTCGACCAGCAGAACAAGATCCGCGAATACCTCACGCCGTTCGCCAAGTTCTACGGCTCCATGAACGAGCGCATGGACGAGTACGTGCGGTTGTTCCCCGTTCACCCGGATTACCTGAAGACCTTCGAGCAGATCCACTTCACCGAGAAGCGTGGCGCACTCAAGACTATCGAGTCCGCCATGCTGGCCATCCTTGACCAGGACGTGCCCGCCGACAAGCCGCTGTTCATCAGCTACGAGAGCTTCTGGAACACCATCAAGACCAACTCGGTCTTGCGCGCCGACCCCAACATCAAGGAAGTGATGCGCGTCTCCGAAGTACTGGAGTCGCGGGTCCAGCAAGCATTCACGCGCCCGACCTACAAGCCGATGGCGCTGCGCGTCATCAACGCGCTGGCCGTGCACCGTCTGACCACGGGTGGGGACATTCACATTCCGATCGGCCCCACTGCCGCCGAGTTGCGCGACGCTCTGTGCCTGTTCCAGCCGGGCGTGGAGGACATGCCGGGCGATCCGGCCGAGAACCTGCTGTCGATGGTGCAGACCGTGATGCGGGAAGTGCTGAAGACCGTCAACGGCCAGTTCATCTCCAAGGCGCCGGACACCGAGCAGTACTACCTCGACCTCAAGAAGGACATCGACTACGACGCGCAGATCGAAAAACGCGCCGAAGCCCTGTCAGACGACGCACTTGACCGCGCCTACTACAGCGCCGTCAAAGCGCTGATGGAATGCAGCGACGACCTGCGTTACCCCGGCTTCCAGATCTGGCAGTACCAGCTCGAATGGCAGGAGCGCCGTGTCGAACGCATGGGCTACCTGTTTTTCGGGGCGCCGAACGATCGCCCCACAGCCCAGCCCGAGCGCGACTTCTACGTCTACTTCATCCAGCCCTTCGACAAGCCGAAGTTCGCCGATAACAACCTGTCGGACGAGGTGTTCTTCCGCCTCACAGGCCTGGACGACGATCTCAAGCGGCACCTGTCGTCCTACGCGGCGGCGCTCGATTTGGCATCCACCGCCAGTGGCGGTGCCAAGGCCATCTACCTGTCCAAGGCACAGGACTTCCTGCGCGCCATGAGCAAGTGGCTGCAGGAAAAGCAGATGACCGCCTTCGAGGTCACCTACCAGGGCAAGAAAAAGAACCTGCAGGAATGGGCCAAAGGCGTGTCGCTGCGTGACCGGGCGCGACTGGGCGCGGACGAGCGCATCAACTTCCGCGACGTGGTGAACGTCATCTCAGGTTTGGTGCTGGGCCAGCGTTTCGTCGATCTCTCGCCGGAATACCCCACCTTCTCAGTGCTGGTCACCGAGGCCAACCGCAAGCAACTGATCGGCAACGCGCTGCGCGCACTGGCCGGCGGTACTCGCACCAAGGATGCGCTCGCCGTGCTCGATGCGCTGGAGTTGCTCGATGGCGACCGCGTCGAGCCGGCCAATTCCCGCTACGCGCAGGAGGTGTTGAATCGCCTCAAGGCCAAGGGCCACGGCCAGGTGCTCAACCGCAGCGAACTGCTGTCGGGTACCTCGGACGTCGAGTACTTCGCGCCGATCAAGTACCGGCTGGAACCCGACCTGCTGGTCACCGTGCTGGGCGGCCTCGTCTACTCCGGCGACATCGTGCTGTCGATCACCGGCGACAAGATCGATTCCGGCAAGCTGGCGCAACTGGCAGAACGCTCGCTGGAGGAACTCAAGCAGTTCAAGCACGTCGAGGCACCCAAGGAGATCAACCTCGCGGTGCTGCGTGCGTTGTTCGAATTGTTCGACCTGCCTTCCGGCCTGGCCCAGAAGGCCAGTCAGGGTGATACCGAGCCGGTCATCAAACTGCAGGAGAAAGTCAGCGGCCTGGTGCCGCGCGTCCTCAAGGCCGGTTCCGACCTGCAGCAAGGCAAGCTCGGTTTTTGGGGCCAGAACCTGCTGCGCGAAGAAGAAGCCAAAGACTGGCACGCCCGGCTCGATTCGCTGAAGAAGTTCACCGAGTCGCTGGCGCCTTACAACACCGTCGGCAAGCTCAAGAATCTGCGCGTCACCCAGGAAGACCTGGACGGCCAGAAGAAAAATCTGGAGATCCTGGCCGCCGTCGAGCGTCTGCTCGAACTGGTGGTGGAGTTGGGCAGCACGGCGTCCTACCTCTCGCAGGCCGAAATGGTGTTGCCCGCCGAGCACCCGTGGGTGAAGCAGGCCGAGACCGCCCGCAAGGCGCTACAGGAGAAGCTGAGCCAGGACCGCACAGCCGAGCACGCCGCCGAATACCGGCAGACGCTCAACCAGCTCAAGAAGGACTACATCACAGCCTACATCGCCAGCCACAGCAAGGCGCGGCTGGGCGTGGCCGAGGACAAGACCCGCAACGCCCTGCGCAAAGACGACCGCCTGCTGGCGCTACGCGTGTTGGCCGGCGTGTCGCTGATGCCCACCAGCCAACTCACTGCCTTCGAGGAGTCACTCAACGGCCTCAAGAGCTGTTCGTCGCTGGACGAGCCCACGCTGACGACAGCGGCGGTATGCCCGCACTGCCAGTTCCGCCCGTCTGCCGAGCAGTTGGAGCTGATCCCGGCGGCCAACCGTCTGCACAAGCTGGACGACGACCTGGATCAGTTGGTGGCCAACTGGCAGCAGACCCTGCTGGAGAACCTGGAAGACCCGTTCACGCAGGACAGCCTGGGCCTGTTGCCGCCCGCGTCCAAGAAACTGATCGACGCCTTCCTGGCCTCGCGCAAGCTGCCGGACCCGATGACCACCGAGTTCGCCAATGCCGTGCAAGAGGCGCTGTCGGGGCTGGAGAAGATCGCGGTCAAGGGCGACGAGATCAAGCAGGCGCTGCTGCAAGGCGGCTCACCGGCCACGCCGGACGATCTGCGTAAGCGCTTCGACACATTCATGAACGAGCGCTGCAAGGGCAAGGATGCCACCAAGCTGCGCTTCGTGATCGAGTGACACAACGTGATCACCCGACCATGACAAAAGGAATTAGAGGAACGACTGATGAATGATCTTTTCCAGAACCTCGCGGCCAAATCCGGCCCCGTTGAATGCCTCGGGCAAACGTTCCCGAATGATGAGGCGCGTCGCGAGCACTACCTGAAGCTGCTTGCGGAGAAGCTCAAAGATCCCGCGTTCCGGAAGATCGAAGGTTTTCCTATTGGCTCGGACGAAGACATCTTGGCGCTTTCTGACCCGCCGTACTACACGGCATGTCCGAATCCATTCATCGAGGACTTCATTCGGCATTACGGCAAACCATACGATTCGTCGGTCCCTTATAGCAAAGAGCCGTTCACTGCCGACGTGAGCGAAGGCAAGAATGCACCCATCTATAACGCGCACAGTTATCACACGAAGGTTCCTCATAAGGCTGTGATGCGATACATCCTGCATTACACGCAGCCTGGTGATGTTTTATTTGACGGGTTCTGTGGGACAGGCATGAGCGGCGTCGCTGCACAGCTTTGTGGGGATAGGAGGGAAGTCGAATCCCTAGGTTACCGAGTCGATCAGGATGGTGTCATCTATGATCGCCAAGACCAAGATGGTCGCGTTGAGTGGAAGCCATTTTCGAGGCTTGGACCGAGAATGCCGGTCCTAAACGATCTTGCTCCTGCAGCGAGCTTCATTGCTCATAATTTCAATTCCCCTGTTGAGGCGCACGACTTTGAACGTCGCGCTAGGGAGATACTGAAATCAGTCGAGGAGAACCATGGATGGATGTATCAAACCCTTCACCAGCCGACGCCAGATCAGCTCAATTCTGCAGTGCGGTTGATTGAGAAAGAGGGCAAGCCTGACTTGAAACAAGTCGGCCAGGTGGGGTGGGTAAATTTCTTAATTTGGTCTGATGTCTTTGTTTGCCCAGAGTGTTCGCAGGAGGTTGTTTTCTGGGACGCAGCTGTAGACAGAGACGCCGGCAAGGTAATGGATGAGTTCGGCTGCACTGGTTGTGGGGCAAGCTTATCAAAACGATCCATCGACAGAGCGTGGACAAGTGCATTCGACAATGCGCTCGGGAAAACACATCGACAGACAAAGCAGGTTCCCGTCGCAATAAACTATACGGTCGGGAAAAAGCGATTTGAGAAGTCTTTGGATGCGGCCGACATTGAATTGTTCAAGAAATCGCTGCAAGAGACGCCTGTATCCTGGTTCCCCGCCAATGAGCTAATGATTGGCGATAAAACAGGCGAGCCGCTGCGAATTGGCGTCACTAATGCGCATCACTTCTACACACATCGAACATTGCTTGTTCTTGCTGATATTCGGGCGAAGATATTTTCTCAAATGCATTCCATGCCGGCTCTTGGACTTTGGTTTACTTCCACCCTCGCATGGACAAATCGCCTTAACCGCTTGCTGGCATCAAATTACTTCGGAGGTGGCGGTGGCGTAATCGGCCAGACCCTCCAAGGAACTCTTTATATCAGCTCTATCGCGGTCGAAACAAATCCATTAGAACGATTTTCGCTGCGCATATCCTCTGTTCCCTTCACGGCGCCGTCAAACAAGGCGATCGTTTCAACAGGTAGTGCAGCTGTCACCAACATTCCCTCTGCCTCGGTTGACTATCTGTTTATTGACCCTCCGTTTGGATCAAACATCATGTACTCGGAGCTTAATTTTCTTTGGGAGTCCTGGTTAAAGGTAACGACAAATTCAAAGCAGGAAGCGATAGAAAATAGAACTCAGAATAAATCTGTCGATGACTACAGGCGTCTGATGCTGGGGTGCTTCCTAGAGGCATATAGAGTCTTGAAGCCTGGGAGATGGATGACGGTCGAATTTTCAAACACAAAGGCAAGTGTTTGGAACGCGATTCAGACCTCGCTACAGGAGGCGGGCTTCGTTGTTGGCAACGTTTCTGTTCTAGAGAAAACACACAAAGGCTTTAAGGCTGTAACGACTACCACTGCGGTCAAGCAGGATCTAGTCATATCCGCATACAAGCCAAATGGCGGTCTCGAGGATCGATTCTCCAGGAGTGGAGGATCAGAGGACTCTGCCTGGGATTTTGTGCGAACGCACTTGACTTATCTGCCAACCGTTAAGCTAAACGGAAGGGAATTAGAGTTTGTTGTCGAACGGGAGCCTAGGATCATTTTCGATCGCATGGTTGCATGGTTCTTTCGGCATAACGTTCCAGTACCCATGTCGTCACAGGAGTTTCAATCAGGACTTGCGCAGAGGTTTATCACACGTGATGGAATGATTTTTCTCCCGGAGCAGGTTGCCGAATATGACAGAAAGCGTGCGTTGGCATCGCAAGCGCCTCAGATGGAGATGTTCGTTACAGACGAGCGTAGTGCAATTGATTGGCTGACAGACTTTTTGAAGCAGCGCCCGTCTACATATCAAGAAATACACCCAGAGTTCATCAGCCAACTTGGAGCGGGATGGAAAAAGCACGAGGCAAAGCCTGAGTTGTCTTCGCTGTTGGAGCTGAACTTTATCCAGTACGACGGGGTTGGCGATGTACCAAGCCAGATTCACAGCTACCTTTCAAGCAACCACAAGGATCTACGCGGGTTAGAGAAGAACAGTCCAGCGCTTATGGCCAAAGCGAAAGATCGCTGGTACGTGCCCGACCCGAACAAGGCACAGGACCTGGAGAAGAAACGCGAGAAGGCGCTGCTCAAGGAGTTCGAGGCCTATCGGTCGTTCACTGGTCGCAAGATCAAGGAGTCGCGTCTGGAGGTGCTGCGTGCTGGTTTCCGCGCTGCGTGGGCCAGCAAGGACTACGCGACGATCATCAGTATTGCCGACAAATTGCCCGATGCCACACTTCAAGAGGACGAGAAGCTTCTCACCCTCTATGACCTCGCGCTGACCCGTACCGAGGACGGGGCATGAGCACCTTCCAGGAGGTCAATGATGCATCGCTGATCAAACTCATCGGCGAGGCGCAGCAACGTGTGGTGTTTGTCGCGCCGGGCGTGCATCAGACCGTTGCGGAGGCGCTTGGGCAGCGACTGGCCGAGGTCGATCGACTTCAGGTCACGGTGGTGATCGATCCGGATGAGGATGTATGCCGCATTGGCTACGGCGATGCCAAGGGACTTGAGTTGTTGAGCAGTTACGCCGAGCGCCAGAGCTTCGCGTTGATGGCGCAGCCGGGGCTTCGGGTTGGCGTGCTCTTGGTGGATGACGTCACCTTGGTGTGGTCGCCTACACCGCGCTCGGTGGAAGCAGCCCCGCTCGGAAACGCTGCCTCCCCAACCGAACGATCGCCCAACGGCCTGTTGCTTGGCGCCAATCCTGGCGAGCAATTGGCGCATGCGGTGTCGGCCGCCGGCACCGATACGCTCCCATTCGATGCGGAGGTCGGCGTAGAGGTGGTCACCAAAGAGAGGGTGCAAAAGACACTGGACGGTCTGGCCAAGAATCCACCGATTCCGGTGGATCTGGCGCGCATTACCCGTGTATTCAGCACCAAGCTGCAGTTCGCCGAGTTCACGGTGAAGGGCGCGAAGTTTTCCAAGCGCGAGCTGAAGGTTTCCAACGACTACATGAACGCGGATATCCAGGGCGAGCTGAAGGGCCTGGTGGAATCCAGATTGCGCGCATTTGGCGACTTTCGGGACGAGGAAGTTGAAGTGCCGGCGTTCAACAACGGCAATGAGGTGTTCGACAGCAGCCAGAAACGGCTGATGGAGAAGGTCAGCGAAGCGTCCCTGCAAAGGCAGCGCAATGAGCTGGAGCGCCGCTACCTGTTCAATGTGCCGGGTTTCGGCCGCCTGATCGCCAAGGACGACAAGCAAGACTTGGAGCGTTTGGTCGCAGCCTACCGCGTTCAGCTGGAAGCCTATTCCGAGGCGATTCGGCAGCGACTGGACGCGCAGGCGGGCAAGATCATCGATGAAGCTGCCAAGCTGATCGCCGAGCGCGCAGCTCGGACGGGGTCCAAGCTTGATGAGAAACAACTGCGGGACAGTATTCAGAAAAGTCTGGATCGGACCAAAGATGAGGTGCCTGAGGTGAAGCTCGTGTTCAAGGATGTGACCTACGAGCAAACGAAAAACCCGGAGTTTCGCGCGAAGGTTGACAAGGCCTTGCCAGCCGCCAAACGCAAGCAGATGGGCGACTGGAACCATGACTTTGATGCGGCCAAGGCAGTAGACGGCCAAGTCAATGTCAGTCGTTCCTGAGAGCTGATCCGCATGAATGGCAAACCGTTTAACGTAAGCGATTGGTGCTGGTTCACTCGGCAGGCATCGCCTTGCCGGGTGATCGAGCGGCAGGACGTGTGGGGTGAGGTGGCCTACCGCGTCTGGCTACCTGCCAAGGACGCGGTGGTGCGCGCTCGATCGGTAGATCTGGCCTCGCTGGAAAGCGTGCGCCCAAGCGTGGAGCAGATCCTGCACACCACGGCGGCGGCCAAGCTGCTGGATGCGTTGGAGGACAACCTGCTGCTGGCGCCCATCCAGTCCAGCGTGGTGCCACTGCCGCACCAGCTCTATGCGCTGAACCGCGCCATCAGCCGCGACCGCATTCGCTACCTGCTGGCCGATGAGGTGGGTCTCGGCAAGACCATCGAGGCCGGCTTGGTGCTGCGCGAATTGAAATTGCGTGGCCGGGTGAAGCGCATCCTGGTGGTGGCGCCCAAGGGACTGGTGCGCCAGTGGCAGGCCGAAATGCGCCTGCACTTCGGCGAGAAGTTCCAGTTCATCGAGCCGTCCGAGCTGGCGGCCTTCCGCCAGTGGCGCAGTGGCGGCGCGGGCGAGGAAGAGAACCTGTGGCGCATGCACGACCAGGTGATCTGCTCGCTCGATTCGGTGAAGCCGATGGAGAGTCGTCGCGGCTGGAGCCTGGAGCAACTCAACACCTACAACCGCGAGCGCTTCGAGGACCTGATCTCAGCGTCGTGGGATCTGGTCATCATCGACGAAGCCCACCGCATGGGCGGTAGCACCGAACAGGTGGCCCGCTACAAACTAGGTGCGGCACTGGCCGAGGCATCGCCCTATCTCTTGCTGCTGTCGGCCACACCGCACCAGGGCAAGACCGACCAGTTCATGCGGCTGATGCAGTTGCTGGATCGCGAAGCCTTCCCGGACGAGAGCAGCGTCAGCCGCGACCGGGTGCGCCCCTTCGTGATCCGCACCGAAAAGCGCGCATCGATCAACGCCGAAGGTCAGCCGCTGTTCAAGCCGCGTGTCACCCGGCTGCAAGCTGTGGCATGGCAAGCGCGGCACGGGTCGCAGCAGCGGCTGTACGAGGCGGTGACCGACTATGTGCGCCACGGCTACAACCAGGCCATGGCCGCCAAGCAGCGCCACATCGGCTTCTTGATGATCTTGATGCAGCGGCTGGTAACGTCCAGTACGGCAGCCATCCGCACCACGCTGGAGAAGCGCCAGGCCCTGCTTGATGCGCCACAGCCCCAAGCGAATCTCTTTGAGAACACCAGCCAGGACGAGTGGGCCGATCTCGATGGCCAGTCCCAGGTGGATCTGGCCATGCAGTCCAGTGGCTGGGAGCTGGAGAAGTCCGAAGTCGAGATGTTGCTGGAGCTGGCGCGGGAAACGGAGGCGGCGGGTACTGATGCCAAGGCCGAGGCACTGCTGGAGCTGATCTACAGGCTGCAGCAAGAGGAAGGTGACCCGGCTCTGAAGGTGCTGATCTTCACCGAGTTCGTGCCGACGCAAGCGATGTTGGCCGATTACCTCGAAAGCCGGGGTTTCTCGGTGGCGACGCTCAACGGCAGCATGGACCTGGAAGCGCGCACGCGGGCACAACAGGTGTTCTCCAAGGATGTGCGCGTGCTGATTTCGACCGATGCCGGTGGTGAAGGCCTGAACCTGCAGTTCTGCCATGTCATCGTCAACTTCGACATGCCGTGGAACCCGATGCGGATCGAGCAGCGCATTGGCCGGGTGGACCGCATCGGACAGAAGCACGTGGTTCGCGCCATCAACTTTGTGCTCGAAGACACCGTGGAGCATCGCGTGCGCCAGGTGTTGGAGGCAAAGCTTGAGGTCATCGCGCAGGAGTTTGGCGTCGACAAGGCGGCCGACGTGATGGATTCGGTCGAGGCCGACCCGATCTTCGACGAGCTGTTCGTGCATGGTCTGCAGAACCCGGATGCCATCGAACAGGAGTGCGACGCGGTGGTGTCGCAGCTTCGATCCACCCTGGCGGAGTCGAAGAAGAACAGCGATCTGCTCACCACGGAGCACGATCTGGACGCCGATGATGCCCGCAAGTGGCGCGACCACCCGGCGCAGTTCTGGCTGGAGCGCGCCATCACCAGCGGGTTGGCTGCGCGCGGCGGCTCGGCAACGAAGATTGGCAATGCGTGGCGGGTGAAGTGGGCAGACGGCAGTGAGTCGGCACAGGCCTGCTTTGACGCCCGCACGGCGGATGAGAACCCGGAGTTGGAATGGGTCACGATGGAAGACCCACGCGCCCGGGCTGTGATCAGTGAGCTGCCACGCTTTGTCGCCGGACAGCCACTACCGGTGATCCGCGTGACCGGCTTGCCGGATTCGGTACGCGGCATCTGGTCGCTATGGGAGATCAGTCTGGCGGCTGAAGGCTTGAGCCGGAAGCGCTTCCTGCCGGTGTTCATCAACGAGGAAGGCCGTCCCTTCGTGCCGACCGCCAAGCGCGTTTGGGATCTGCTGCTCACTGAGACCGTAGACGTGCATGCCGTGACGGGTGCCGAGGAGTCGGCGAAGTGGTTCGATGCATCGCATGCGGCTGCCAGTACCCAGGGTGAACGGATCTTCACCGAATTGCTGACCGAACACCGCGCCCGGCTGAAGGAAGAACGCGAGCGTGCGCTGTATGCGTTCGAGGCCCGAGGTCAGGCCATTGGGCGCATTGGCTTACCCGCCGTGCGTGAGCACCGGCGCAAGCGGCTGCAACAAGAACACGATGCACGCATGGCCGCCCTGGACGACATGGAGGCCAGCGTGCCGGATTTGAATGCCGTGATGATGGTGCGCGTCTCCGGCGATGTGATGCCCGGAGGACAGGTGGGATGAGCCAGTGGTCAGAACGTATTCTCAGCCACTTTACGGCCGATCTCACCCGGCTGTGGGTGGCGTGCGACCCCGACGATGTGCTGCTGGACGAAAAGCTGTTGTCCGAACTGCGCGGTCGCGGCTTCGAGGTGATGCTGTACGAAGACCCGTTCGCCTTCCGTGCTGAATACGAGGAACGCTATCGCGCAGCCTGGGATTGCGGTGAGCCGGGGCCAGCGCCTTCGCTGGTTCTGCATCTGCGCAGCGCCGACGCGAATGCGCTGCCTTGGGACATCGTGCACCACGGACGTGTGGTTCGATTGAGCCTTGCGGAGCTCTTCCCCAGACTGGCATACAGCGCGGTACAGCAAGTCGAGCCGGAGCATTTTGCTGGACTGTTTCATGCCCACCAGACCGAATTGCAGTCCGCGCGCGGCGAGAACGAGTCCAAGGACTTCATCCTCGAGCACGTCTGCCAACTGGCGCCGAGGTCGATTCGCAACCCGGTGGACTTCTGGCGTGAGCTGCTGCGAATGCACTTCGCCAACCGCTCGTTGCCACCCCTGTTTGCCCAGCACGCGGCAGGCATCATCCAGGGCAAGGGACTGTTCCTGGACCTTCCCGTCGCCACATGGCTGGCGTCCAAGAGCGCGCTGCTGCGTGTGGTGCAGGATGCGTGGTATCGCTACCTGACGACCCTGGGGCTGGATGGCACGCGTACAGGCGAGCCGCCGCCACCGGACTACGTCGCGAAGATCGTGATTCCGTTCGACCACTCCGATGTGCAGGTGCTGGTCGATTCCATGTTTCTCGACGGCAGCTTGCATCCGCTCGCGGTTCACAGTGTTCCGGCGGGGATGCCGAGTTGGATCAAGGCTGGCATTGTTCAGGACCCGGCGGCACTGCAGGCATTGGTGCTCAAAGGCATCGATGGCCTGATCGAGACGACCCCAACAGCGGCCTCTTCGCACAAGGACTGGAGCGAGTTCGCCAAACGCTACGGTGAGATCCTGGCCCGCACGCATGGTCTGCCAGGTACGGAAGGCAGCGAACACCTGCCGGTGATTCGAGAGCGGATCAAGACCTTGCATGCGCAATCAGACGAGGGTCTGCGAGCCTGGGTCGCAGCCAAGCATTACGCCGACCTGATCCTGCAGCCGGTGACCAAAGGTCCGGTGATGGTGCACCACGTGCCGCGCTTCTTGCGGCATCGGCGGTCCGCAGGGGAAACCAAGGTGGCTCTGCTGGTATTCGACGGGCTGGCCTTCGACCAGTGGGTGCAAATCCGCGAGCGCCTGATCGCCACCACGAAACGTTTCGCGTTCGACGAGGGAACCGCGTTTGCATGGCTGCCGACCGTGACGTCGGTGTCGCGTCAGGCGCTGTTCTCCGGGCTGAAACCGCGAGAGTTCGACGACTCCATCGACAGGACGGACAAGGAGGAATCCTTGTGGAAGACGTTCTGGCAGAACGAAGGCGTCAATTCGAATGAGGTGATGTATCGACGCGCGCTGCGTCAGACCCATCAGCTCGACGCACTGGAAGCGGATTTGAATGACCGTCGACCGAAAGTGGTGGGCCTGGTCATCGATGAGGTGGACGATCGGCTCCACAAGGAGCGGTCCAAGAAGGACGTGGCGATGTGGATCGGGAACTGGCTGACGACCGGTTTCGTCGACCGGCTGTTCTCGCTGCTGCTGGACAAGGGATACCACATCTATCTCACGGCGGACCACGGCAACGTTGAGTCCACCGGCGTCGGTAGGCCCAGCCAGGGCGTGATTGCCGAGACGCGCGGAGAGCGTGTTCGGGTCTACCGGAGTGAGCCATTGCTGGCCGATTCCGCTGCGGCCTATCCCACCACAGTCAGGTTGGACATCGCTGGACTGCCCGCGAACTTCATGCCCCTATTCGCAGGCGGACGAACCGCCTTTGTGCCCGAGGGCGAGCAGGTGGTGGTCCACGGCGGGGTGTCGGTCGAAGAGTTGATCGTGCCCTTTGTGAAAGTCAGTTATGTGATTTGTACCGAATGAATTCATTAGCCCCTCAAATCGGCTTTGATCGGTTCATTCAGCTTGATTGGGCGGCTGCGGCACTGAATGTTCGTGCAGGCGTGGCTGGGCTAGATGATCTGAATGCACTGCTTGATGCAGCCGAACTTGGCGTGGAAGCCAAGAAAAAAACACGCACCGTACTGAATCGGTTGTGGCTGGAGCCACGCGCCGAACTGGTCGATTACGCGGATCGCGGCGTGGCCATCCACAAGACGCAGCCGGACATTCCCGTCTCAGCGCTGTGCTGGGGCATGTCCGTGGCGACGTACCCGTTCTTTGGCAAGGTGGCCGAGCTGGTGGGCCGCCTGTCCGCCATTCAGGGTGACTGTGCGTCCGCCGAGGTCCATCGGCGCATGAGTGAAACCTATGGGGAGCGCGAAGGCACCCGGCGTATGACCAACATGGTCATCCAGAGCCAGGCGAGCTGGGGCGCCGTGGAGCGGGTCGAGAAAGGCAAGCGCGTCATTCGCTTGCCACAGACGAGCATCGACAACGATGCGCTCACTGCTTGGCTGATCGAAGCTGCTGTGCGCTACGCGGGTAAGCCCGTTTCAGTACCCAGTCTGCAGTCGCTGCCCGTGCTGTTCCCGTTCAACTTGACGCGGCCCCTGGCCTACGTGGTGTCGAACAGCCCGAGCCTCGACCTCCGGTCGGAAGGCCCGAGTAACCAGTTCGTCGCTTTGCGTCAGAGGTAGTCATTGGTCATTTCTACGCCGCTTTCTGCAGCGCGGGCACATTGGCGAATGTAGAACGCTTTCGGCGTCGTGCCGTCAAGGGCGCTGTGCGGCCAGCGGCTTTTTCCGTGAGGCTGAAGACGGTAATGACGGCAAGCACTCAAATAGGCGTTCCGCATAGACGAATCCCATGCGCCTGACCGCGCTCTGATCGAAATACAGTAGCCAAGCGGCAAGTAGCGCCAGCGAAATGAGCAGCGTCAAGCCTGCGGCGAGCCCCGGATCGGCAAAGTGCAAAGGGTCAAAGTGGGGAGGTGTTACCTGGAGAACCTTTGCAATCAACAATCCGTAGAGGATACCAAGGACGCACGATACGATGCCGACTGGCTTCATCGCCAGCATATTGCGGTGAAACCCATATGCAATGTTCTCTTTCAGCAAGAGCTGCTTGTTAGAACGCGTGAGTTCTCGAAGCCGTTTGGTTGCACCGACGTAGATGTCGTCTGCCTTGTCGGGGCTTGTTGATTCTTCCTCTGCCGTCGGCATGACAATACCCAGCTTGGCCGTGATCGCCGTGTGGTAGCGCTGCTTGCTGACACTATCGAGAAACTTGTCACGATGGCGTAGAGCGATGGTTGTGGGCATGCCGCCCCACTTTGCAACCAGGATCTCTTCAAGCTTTTTCCCGCGCCCGCGAGCCACACTCGCAAGCGCATAAATGGCACCGCAGCCGCCAAGCAGGCCGATCACACCTGTAAGCACAGGATGCTTTGCCCCATAGACGCACAACAGCGGCACCAGTACCGGCAAGGCCACAAGAAGTCCAGGAACAACGCGTGCCTTGCGCTCGTAGGGGTCCTTGACCAGTTCAAAAATTGTTGTCATGGGAAGTCAAGCCTGTGCTGTCAAGGCATCAATGTAGGGTTGGATTTCATCGCGGTTTTTCAGCGTGATCTGCTGCGCGAGAGGGTCTGGCGCTTCCTTGGTATGCAAGCCCAAACGCCTCAGCGTGTAGTACAGAAACGCTTGGCGGCATGGAAGTTTGATCTGTCCGTCTTCCATGCCGTAGTCCAGCTCCAAGACTCGTTTCTTGGCCGCGGGCAAATCAGGGTGCGGCGCAAGGACCAGCATCAGCACAGTATGCCAATGCGCATCCTGGCTGAAGTCCACTTGGCTCGGCTCGAAACCGTCGATACGCAGGATTCGGGCAAGGACGAAATCGCTGAAACGCTGGCGCTTGTGGCAAAACGCGCGCACGTGCCAGCGAAAACCGTCGTTGCCAAGGGCGTGCGGGGACAGCAGGCGAATCGATTCGTCCAAGGAAGTCATGGACTGATAGCTCACCCGAATAGCTTCCTGTTGCCGGATTGCCCGGACCACTGCTTCGACGGTCTGCTCATTGATCGTGCGCCACGGGGAAGGCGCCCAATCTGTCTCCGGCGCGGAGCCGATAAAGCTGGCCGCCGGCTCGACAACTCCCATCTTGGTCGCCAGCAGCTCCGCTAGATAGCGTTGCGCCGAGCTTCGTTGGTAAAGCGGATGAAAACTCGGCGCCGCCGTGTAGGTCTTGGAACTGCGGTCGTAAGTCAGGTTGCTCGGCGCCAACTCCGTGTACTTGGCGATGTCCAGTGACGCCTGGGGAACCGATATGCCGAAGTGCTCAGTGAGATCCATTCGATTGATGCGCCGCTCCCAGCGCAAACGGAAATCGATGAATTGAAGTCTGCTCTCCAACCCCCAACTTAGCCCCTTGGGCTCAGCAGGATCGGTGGCAGTGACAGGGGGTTCTTGCATCAGTTGCGCCTAAAAAATAGACTAATATAAAAAATAGACGTACATTAACTATACGCGATCATCCTTCGGTCGTCTACCCGGAGACCCCAATGACCACAACCATCACGTTTTTCCCCGTCGACAACGGGGACATGACCCTCATCAAGTTCGGCGATCTCGACGCAACCACCCTGCTGATCGACGTAAACATCAGGCAAGACGCCGACGACCCTGACGGGGAGGCGCGCGATGTCGCCAAGGACCTGCGCGACCGACTGAAGAAGGACGAGAACGGCAGGCCGTATGTCGATGCGTTCCTGCTGAGCCACCCGGATCAAGACCATTGCCGAGGCCTGACGCGGCACTTCCACTTGGGGTCGCTGGACAAGTACCCGGATGACAAGAAGGACGACAAGGACAAAAAGATCGTGATCCGCGAGATGTGGTCCTCCCCGATCGTGTTTCGACGCGCCAGCAAGACGCACACCTTGAGCGAAGACGCCAAGGCATTCAACACGGAGGCGCGTCGACGCGTACAACTGAACCGCGACAAGAATTTCGCCGTCGGGAACGGTGACCGCATTCAGATCATGGGCGAGGACATCGACGGAAAAACCGATGATCTCACCTCCATTGTGCGGAAGGTGGACACGAGCTTCTCGACGATCAATGGCAAGAGTTCCGCATTCTTCTCCGCGTTTCTTCTGGCCCCTCTGGATGCCCCGGACGACGAGGAAGAGGAAGAGTGCCTGGTCAAGAACCAGTCCAGCGTGATCCTGAACATCACATTGGCAGCTGATGCACAGACGCCGGATGGCGCGAAATTCCTTACTAGTGGCGATGCTGAGGTATTCATCTGGAACCGGCAGTGGCAGCGCCACAAGGCCGAAGCCGATGTGCTTGAATACGACATCATGCAGGCACCGCATCACTGTTCCTGGCATTCGCTGTCCTATGACAGTTGGTCCGACTACGGCGAAAAGGCCAAACTCGATGCCGACGCCCGCAAGGCGCTTTCGCAGACCCGTGACGGTGCCGTCATCGTCGCCAGTTGCAAGCTGATTGCAGACGACGACAGCGATCCGCCCTGCATCCGCGCGAAGCGTGAGTACGTGGCGATCGTGGACGAAGCAAAAGGCGAGTTCTACTGCACGGGCGAGTACCCGAGCGAAAAATCCGCGGAGCCACTCGTTTTCACCGTAACCGCTCAGGGTGTGCAGCCTCCCTCGAAGAAGGAGTCCGGATCGAAGACCGCTGCCGTGGTGACCTCTGCGCGCACTCCCATGCCGCACGGGGCATCATGACGGGCACCATCGCAGACGCACTGCATCAACTTCAGCGGCATAGAGGCCTGATCCGCGTTGGCGAGCCAAGGGCAAGTGGTGAATCGACGCAGATTGACGTCGATGTTGCTGTCCAACTGCCGAACAGGTCTCGGCGCAACGGCGTATCCGAAACTGGAGTGCGCTCGGTCGAGACATGCGTTCTGGTATTCGGCTCTGACTGGCCCCTGACCGCGCCGAAGGTATTTCTACGCGCGGACTTTCCGCTCAACTTGCCGCACATCAATCCCCATTGCGAAGGTGAGCTGGTCTCGCCTTGCCTGTTCGAGGGGTCATTGGACGAGTTGCTGCATCGGTTTGGTCTGGACGCCATTGTCGATCAGTTGATCGATTGGCTGCACAAGGCCGCAGCTGGGACATTGCTTGACCTTGAACAGGGGTGGGAGCCGACGCGGAGAGACAGTTGTCCTTCGACCGTAGTATTCAGTGCCGAGAAGGTCGCTGCCGCCGCTCCCGCTGACGGCACGATTCTGGTGGTTCCCGCAGGCTACGTGACGATCGATGGCGGTCTGTACGCCATCATCAATGCCGAACTGACCGCGCAAGTCGATCCTGTGTTTTACCAGGACGTTCACAACGACAAGCTGGGTAAATGGGGAAACGGCCATACTGCGGCCTTCATTGCACGGGCTCCAATGACCGGCGAACACCCGCATGTGGTCGGACGCTATCAACCGGAGACGGTTGTCGATCTCGCAACGCTGCTTGATCGAGCAGTGGAACTCGGCATCGATTGCGAAGCTTTGGCCCAAAGCTTGGATGGTTATTACGGACGCTCGATCCTGGATATGCAGCAGGACTCGCGTGGCTGGATGCATGGTTTGTACGCGATTGTTATTCTGACTGTACAAAGGCCAGCGTCGCTTGTGGGCTCACCTGGGAGAAGTGTCGAGGTATTGCCCTACGTGGTGCGCTATGAACTCAACGCTCAATCGCTCCTGGAGCGAAACGCCACGGTTCACCCAGCCTTTCACGCGCATGCGTTGTCTCCCGAACTGCTGGCAAGGACGTCCGGCATTCCGTCGGCGGCCACATCGCAGCCGCTGGTTATTCTCGGCTGCGGAAGCGTAGGATCGAAAATCGCGATGCACCTGGGGCGAGCCGGTTTCGGCTCAATGACTTTCGTCGACAACGAATCCATGTCGCCTCACAACGCAGCGCGGCATGCACTCATTGAGCGGGCATCGGTGCTGGTCCCACCTCGGAAGTCGGCGCTGATGAAGACGGCCTTTGAGGAGCTGTCGCATCTTCAATCGCGCGCGTTCGACGCCGACGCAGTGACCCTCCTGGTCGATCCAGCACAGTTCACCACAACCGTTCCGCAGGATGCGGCGCTCATCGTGGACGCAACGGCTTCGCTTCAGGTGCTGGCCGCAGAAACACAATCGGCAGTATTGGACCAATCCCCTGCCCGGCTGGTACGGATCGCGATGTATGGTCAGGGCCGCTGTGTCGCGGTTTTGCTTGAAGGACCTGGTCGCGCCGGTCGGGTTGACGACCTCACGGCATTCTTGTTCGAGTGCTGCCGGTTTGTGCCGGAACTGCGTGCGTCGATTGCCGGTGATACGTCTGAGCCAACGCGCATTTTTGTGGGTGACAACTGCCGATCACTGACCATGCCAATGTCTGACGCCGTTGTTTCGCGGTCTGCGTCACTGGCGGGGCTGCAACTGGAACGCTGGCTCGTTGACGGGCTTCCGAAGGAAGGGACGCTTTGCGCTGGGATCTCGGATGCCGAAGGCCTCGGCATGGCATGGACCCACGCCAGCCTTGGCCTGACCACTGTGCTCGATGTAGCAGACGATGGTGGCTGGAACATTCGGATTCTGCACCCGGTCGCGCAAGCGATCCATGCTGATGCGCTGCGCTGGGGCGCTCTGGAGACAGGCGGCGCATTGGTCGGCCGCATCTCGTTTGAAAATCGAACCATCACCATTGCGGGCCTTGTTGACGCACCGCCTGACAGCGTTCGAGAGGCCGCTCGCTTCGTCCTCGGAACCAATGGGCTTGTTCAAAATTTGCGCGCTGCAAATGCTGCCTCTTTGGGATATCTCGCCTTCATCGGCACTTGGCACAGCCACCCGAAAGGCGGCGCACATTCGGGTATAGACCGAAAAACATTGCGCGGCATCGCCGAGGATGCTGGTGGGCTTCCCGCCGTGTCGTTGGTATGGACTCCGACAGGACTCACATGTGTGGTGGATCGCTGGTAGGTGCAAAGCCACCGGCACTTTGTTGGCATAAAACAAGAGGGATGTATGGCTGACTACTTCGAGATCGATTTTCTTGGCGTCGAAACAGCGAAAAGCGGGGATGCGATCACGCTGCGCTATTCGGTGAATGGCACTGAGGGCGTGCACGTCGTTGACGGTGGGTATCTGGATACGGGAGATCAGATTGTCGAGCACCTGAAGACCTACTATGGAACAACTGTCATCGACAATGTGATCCTCACGCACCCTGATCGCGATCACGCCAACGGGCTGAGAAAAGTCCTGGAGCAATGCACGGTCAGAAATCTTTGGATCAACAGGCCGTGGATATACGCAGATCAGTTGATTGATCGATTCGAGAACTATGAATCAGTTGAAGCACTGAGACGGAAGTTGCGCTCCATCTATGACGCCACGGCAATTCTTGAGGATATTGCGGTGGAGAAGGGAATTCCAATCCATGCCCCTCTTCAGGGGCAGAGCATCGGTCCCTTCATGGTGATGGCACCAACCCTAGGGCGCTACTTCGACCTGATCGTGGACTCCGCGAAGACACCGGAAGCTGTTGAAGAAAGTGCTTTGGATAGCGCGCTGAGCAGCATATTCCGGGTAGTGAAGGCCGCGACCGCCTACATCAAGTCCTTGTGGGGGGAGGAGTATTTTCCGCCTGAGCCGACCAGTCGTGAAAATGAAATGAGTGTGGTGCAGACGACTGTCTTAAACGGCCATCGCATCATGCTTACTGGCGATGCCGGGCGTGAAGCGCTGAAAGAGGTGATCGACTACGCGCCTTTTGCTGGACTCGCGCTGCCAGGTATTCGGTATTTCCAGGTGCCTCACCATGGTGGGCGGCACAATGTTTCGACTGAAATTCTGGATCAACTGGTTGGTCCACGGTGGGACAGTATGCCGGACAAGCATACTTGGAATGCCATATGCAGTTCTGCTAAGGCGGATGAGGATCATCCACGGAAATCGGTGATTCGCGCTGTATTGCACCGGGGTGGGCACTGGGCGGCCACCGAAAGCAAGAACATACGCATCGGGGCAGGCATCACCCGCGATGGCTGGGTACCGGTTCCCCAAGCGGCGTATCCCGAAGATCAAGAAAGTTGAGTGTGGTTAAGGGGCAGCACTGCTTTTCAACTTCCTGCTGACAATATTGCGTGCGTCCCGGCGGGCTCGCGGGTTGCATGCCCATGCCGAGCAGGCGAAAGCGAAGCTGACGCAAGTGTCAGCGCGGCTGCAGTCCTGGGCAAAGGGGACTGCGGAGCAGTTCAAGACACTGGCCGCCTGGGACGGTCGGCGACCACCTCAACCACACCCTTCTACGAAGGCTGGCGCACGGAGTCAGTGGAGAGCGATAGAGACAGGTAAGGGTTGTTCGGTGGTAAATCGATGAACAGAACGCGCGGGTCTTCCAGCAGGTAACCATGGAGACGCCGCGACTTCCGCGGCCCCGTGACTGCGCAGGTCCAGATATTCAGACCGTTCTCCTGCTTGCGGTGGAGTTGCAGCTTCTCGAAGCGCTTCTGCACCCATTGCCAGTCGGCTAGCTGGTCTTGCTTGGCAAGGACGGCGGTCTCGGGATGTTCCTGAGCGTAGCGCTGGAATACTCCGGGACTGACCAGATAAGCGGAGTCGTCGACCGTATGCACCAGCGCTTTGGCGTCGTTGATGATGAGCCGACGCTCTTCCATACACCGACGCAGCCAGGCGACAAAATGCGCACCTGACGGCGTTTCCTCCAATCCTGGAGTCGTTATGAGAGCCGGCGTCATCGAGTCGACTGGCGCCCTTGACTCAACGGATTCGAGGAGCGGCTCTTTCATGGTTGGCGGAAGTAGTTTGGTGGTTGACGAGAGATCCGTCGGCGCCATGTCGGAAGTGCCGAGCAGATCCAGAAGTGCTTCGACGCCATCGCCGGCCGACTGCACCGGCAAAGGCTCGGATGCGGCCGAATCCGCCGCGGCTGGCGAGGGCACAGGAACGGTTGGCTCCCCATCTTCCTGCACTACCGCCACCGTGCCGGCGAACGGCGCAGGCCGCTCATTGCCTTCCCAGATCAGGGAGGGGGCGAGACGCAGGAGCGTGAAGGTATGGGACCAGCCCGCGTCGCTGGTGATGGTGGCCTTCCAGATCGCCTTGCCGTCCGGCGTGGCCAGCGCGATGCCATGCTCCTGCAGCACGTTGAAGACCGCGGTATTGCTGGATGGGATGCCGTCGATGCCCTGGGCCAGCAGATGGGCGCGTAGTTTGTCCGAGACCGTTTTGCTCACCAGCCACAGCGCATCCTGGGTCAGCCATCCGTCCGAGGCTTGCGGCTGGTTCAGCTTGAGTTCCTCCCGAAGCAAGTAGCGCAGGCCGTCCAGCAGTTTGCGCTGGAGCGCATGTTTGGGCGCGGCCATGGCCTTGGCCGGATCTCCGCCGAGTTCCTGCGCCACGGATGCCCGGTCTGCCTGCACCACCAGTTCGCCCAGTACCCCAGCGTGCTCATACTGCCCGGCCAGCACATACAGGAGCGCAGACCACAGTGGCGGGTATTGACTGAGCCAGTCCAGAATCGCCGGAGAGAGAACCTGGCGATAGAGCAAACCGGTGGCAGCGCTGTGCAGCCTGTACTCCCGATCCTCTCGGTAGCGGAAGCGGTACGGCTGCGTCAGTGGGCCGTGCCACGGATGCCACACGGAGCCATTCGCGCACTCGATATGCAGATCGACCGCGATCTTGCCCAGGTCGTGCAGGAGCGCGGCGTAGGCGACCGCTGCTGTCCAGGCTTCGGCTTGGGCAGCCTGGTCTTCAGGTGTGGCCCCAGCCGGGAGCAGATGGGACTGCCTCAGCTTGAGCGCGTAGGCGACGATCTCCAGACCATGATCCAGCATCCCCCCTGGATAGGCGTGGTGATGGGCTTCTGATGCGGGAAACTGCTGCACCAGTTCGGCATAGTGCTCGAGTGGGGCTTGGTACAGCAGCGCGAACTGCTTGCGCGACAACGAGGTGCGCTGCCAGATGTGTTCCAGCAGCTTCGTGCGCCGTGGTGTCGCCAGCAGTGATGCGGCCCGCTCGGGCCGCATCATCCCTTTGGGCGCTTCGGCGGTGGGGGCTGGTGTCGCGATGGCGGCAGGCAACACCCGTTTGCACTGGAACAGCGAGAGCATGGGCAATCCCGAATGGTGAGCGGACCGGGGGAGTCTTTTGGCCTTTTCAGGTAGGGCCTTTCCCCTTGTGCCCCATTCCCTTGCCCTTTGCCCCTTTCAGCCCTTTGGCCTTTGGAAGCCTTTGGATATAGGGCAACGGGCAACGGCCGTCCACAGTCAATGCGGGATGGACCAAGGTCGGATTGATGCGGGAAGGCTGGCTGTTCCGGCCCTACGATGGTCCGCTTATTGGATTCGGGAGGACGCAATGATGCCCCATATTGACGAGGTAAGGGATTTTCCTTACCCTGTAGGCGTTGCTATCAGGAGAATGGCCATGCCTGCCATCCACGAAGTTGCCACGCTGACCTCCAAAGGCCAGATCACGTTGCCCAAGTCCATCCGGCAGGCGCTGGGGGTGGATACCGGCGGCAAAGTTGCGTTCGACTTGCGCGGCGGCGAAGTTGTCGTCAGCCGTGCCGATGCCGAACATGAAGACCCCGCCATTGCAGCGTTCTTGACCGTGCTGGCTCGCGATATCGAGGCTGGCCGGAACATTCGGGGTCTGCCGGAAGACTTGGCTCGCACGATGCTGGAGCATGCGGGCCACCAGGTGAACCTGGGCGACGACTTCGATGAGGACGTGGAAATCTGATGCAACAGCATGGCTGGACGCTGCTGTTCCACGACAACCTGATCGAACAGTTGATGAAACTGCGCGCGGCCGTGCTGCGTGCACAAGAGAACGACTCCGCGGGCTTCGAGTCCAATGCCAACGTCAAGTTCTTCCGGGCCTTGGTCCAGTTGATGCAAGACGTAGTGCCGAGCGACCCTGCGCGGGACGAATACCGCCAGGGCAACACGCTGGGGACGGCCTACCGCCACTGGCGGCGGGCCAAGCTCGGAAGGCGGTACCGGCTGTTCTTCCGCTATGACTCGAAGGCCAAGGTGATCGTCTATGCCTGGGTCAACGATGAACAGACGCTGCGATCGGCAGGTAGTAAATCCGACCCGTATGCGGTATTCGAGAAGATGCTGGGCCGGGGCAACCCACCCGATGACTGGAACGCACTGATGCTGGCCAGCAAGCAGGATTGGTGCAAACTGGAATAGGTATTCCTCATGTAGCATGAGACAGCCATGAACACGACAACCCATATCAGCGCCGCAGAACGCCTGGGCCGCTGGCTCGGCCGCGGCTGGCGGGGCTACGCGTGCCGCGAGCGGCGGGTGTTGGTTTGGTTGGACTCCAAGGGGCTTCCAGTGGCTGTCGCCGCCGCACTGCTGTGGGCAACCAAACTTGTCGCCCTGGGGCTGTTGCTCTACGTGGCTTTCTGGGCGGCAGTATTGCTGCTGGGTGTGGCGGTGGCAGGATGGGCTGCTGCCGCCAACACCCCTGATGAGGAAGAGTGGCCTTTCACCGACCTCACCGAGTTGCGGAAATCGCCCGGCTACGATCCCAATCTGTACAACGACACGTCACACGAGTTGTACACCGACGATTGACGGCCTCCGCGCTATTTCAGCTTGCCGCCGGTGAGCGCACTTGCACCCTTGCCACCTGCTTGGCCAGCACTTTTGCTGCCATCTGAGAGTCCTTGGATCGTATGTCCGGCCCGAATCCCGACCCAGGTTAGGCTCGCCAGCCAAAATGCCGGCAGCACCAGGAACGTCGTCGCCATCACGAAGTTCAGCAGCATGTCCCCAAAGGCATTGTTCAGGCCCATGATCGGGTCGAAGTTGGAATGCGGCCGATTCCAGCCCCATCCCCACCCGTAGAGCGCATCGAGGATCGTGCTGTCGATCCAGCGGGCAAGCTGAAACCAGAAGTCCACAAAGAACAAGGCGAATTGCACCACGCTGACCGTGATGACCGTCTTCAGGTCATAGGTGCCGATCACCAGCACCAGCGGAATGCAGATGACCAGCGCCATCTTGAGCAGCGACAGCACCATCGGCAGCGCTTGACGAACCACGTCCATGGCGGGAAAGAAGCCGAGCGAACCCACCGCCAACCCCACGTCGCCTGCTGCGCGGGTCACGATGTTTGGGAGAGTCTTTTCGATCTCCCCCCCGTAATCGGCATAAATCGCACCTTGGTTGAGTTTTTGCTGGCGGGGCGAGGCAATGGCTCGGATCACCGAATCATCCACCTCGGTGCGGCTCATGAAGCCTGCCCAGCCAGCCAGCCGGGTCAGTAGGCCAGGGTCGACCTGGCCAAGCAGGCGCGCGCGCAGGCTGTTGCCGCCGGCGCTCCACCACTGCCTGCAGGTGGGGTAGCCTGCCCCGCTGGGCACCTGGGCCAGTCCCGCATCCCGGTTGCTGTCGTAGGGCCAGCCGTCGCGCGGGGTATTGGCGCGGTAGGTGTCGTAATACCCGGCAGAGTCGAGGAAGAAGCGCGAACCGATCCAGGTCACGTCGTGCATCTGGGCCTCGTCGAGCGCGGGCCGGCTCATGAACAGTTTGGCGCGGGCCGGGCCGTAGCAGTCATGCGTGAAGTCGGCCACTTCCTGGGCCAGAACCGGGTCATCGATGCGCGTGGCATCGACCTCGATTCGCATCTGCCGCAGGTCGGTGCCGCACGGGATTGCTGCAATCGACGCCCCTGTTACCGCCCTGGAAACTGTGTGCATGAATGCCCACCACACCGGCACCTTGGCGCTTTGGTTGTTGAGCGTGGTGAAGGACTGGCTCCAGCCGGTGTCGGAAGGCTGGGCCACGCTGACCTGGCATTGCGCGGAGCGTGAAGTGTCGAAGCGGATCATGCTCAGATCCACGTCGATGAACGGTATGCCGGCGAACATCACCACCACGATGGCCACCCACACGCGGTTTTCGATACGCACCGAGGACAGCACACCTTTATTGCCCTCGTCGGCCCCCTCGGCGCGGGCCTTGAGCCACTCCTGGATGATGATGGCCACAAATGGCAAGGCGAACACGCCGCTGGAGACGAGCACGGCCCAGATGCCGTTATGGACGATCCACCCCACAAGTGTGAGGTAGTACTCCAGATAGTCGGTGGTGAAGAGCGTCATGTCTCGGGTCCCCCGTCATGCGGCCTGTAGGAACAGGCTGGCCTCCAATGCCACCATCGCGACGGCTCCGGCCACCTCGGCGCGGATCAGGCGGCGCCTGGCTTCCTCGCCCGGCTCGCGCGCCAGCAGTCGGCGACGCATCCACAGCCAGCCGTAAGCCGTTGCACCGTAGAGGCACAGCCGCCACAGCAGGAAGTAGCCGCTGGCCTGCGCCATCCAGCGCTCCCACCCTGCCACGCTCCCCATCAGGTAGATGCCCGCCACGTTGGCGGCCACGGCCAGGGTCAGCAGGATCAGCGTCCACAGCAGCGCCCGGCGTGTGCGGCGGTTGAACAGCCACCGCAGTCGGAGCCGGTCTGCATTCATGGCGTGCCTCCCGGCGTGCGGCGCTGGAGCTGGTTGAGACGGTTGGGCACCGGGTCGCCTTCGTACACGCCACGAGAGCCAGCGGCCCGTGTGCCATGGCGCTGGATGATCGCCATGGGTGAGTTGTTCGCCAGCTCGCGCCGCAGTTCCAGCTCGGTCTTGAGGTTGATGATTTCCCGGTCGAGGGTGTCGCTTTCGTGGTTCACGGCATCCACCGCCAACTGGTTGGCCGCGACGTTGGGCTCCTTCTTACCGGTCAGCAGCGTGCGTTGCAGCAACAATGCCTTCTCCAGCACCGAGGACAGGGCCACCTCCGAGGCCAGGCGGCGGGCCAGAATGTCCTGGTCGGGCTCGTCACGCAGCGCCTCGATCACGCCACGGGTGATGGGTAGCGAGGTGCTGCCCGCCGTGCGCAGGTTCTCGAACGTGGTGTTGCGGCTGCCGGCGATCAGTTCCTGCAGGGCTTGCAGCTTGGTTTCGTACTCCTCCTGGATCAGCGGCGTGAGGCCGACGCCGGGCACCGTGGCGGTCTTGATGCAGCTCTCGCAGGTGCGCTGCTCTCGCTCTCCCAATACCCGCGTGGCCCATTCGACTGCGGCCTGGGGTGACGGCCAGGTCTGGCAGGCCAGGCTGTTGCAACTTGCCGCGCTGATCGCCGAGGTGTCCGTCACTCCACGGCCATTGACCAGGTTGTACCCGGCGCGAGTCACATCGCCCACCACCTTGACGGCCGGCTGGCCCGCGCCTCCAGCATTGTTGCCGCCGACCCAGGGCACGCCATCGTTGCCCCGGCTGGCTTCAGCCTGCTCGATGGCCGAGACGGCATCGGTGCTGGCAACGGCCTGGCTCAGGGCCATGCCATCGGCAATCTGGTTCCAGCCCATCTGGCCGCCGGCCATGTCGGCCATCTTCTCGGCCATCGCGCGGCAGGTGAGCTTGGAGCGGTCGTAGTCCAGCCGGGCCTGCAGCACGCCATTGGTCAGCAGGTTGTAGAGGCCCGGATCGGCGCGCTGGATGATGAGTGCAGGCAACGAGGCCACCGCGCTGGTGGCGCTCTGGATCACGCTGCTCATGATGTTCTGGAAACCGTTGGTCAGGCCGTTGAGCTGGTTCCTGATCGTCGTGCTGATGCTCATGTCGCCGCAGATCAGATTGCTGTTCCAGCCCACCCCCACGCCAATCGAGCGCATGCCCGCCGCATGGCTCATCGACACGGCATTGCCGCCGCCAATCGAATACATGACCTCATCGCCAATCACGCTGCCGCTGGTCTGGAGATTGGAACCTTGGGCCAATGCCAAGCCGCTGGCCAATGCCAAGGCGCTCACCAGGATGGCGGAATGACTGCGGATCGGCCAGCGGCGCAAAATGGAAGTGGGGTTGTCAGGATGCTTCATGGTTTGACCCTCAAAGGAAATCGACACTACCCAGGAACACCTGTCCCCGGCGCCGGCAGCAGCTATACGGACGCCACAACGCCCAGGCGTAGTCGCCTTGCTGAGCCTGGGTCAGGAAACCGTTGCGCGGGAAGACCGTGCAGGACGACGACATGCGCGGCGTCAGCTCCTGCCACTTGCCGGTGGAGGCATCGGTCTCCATCAGTGCGCCAGCGGGCCAGTAACCATCGCGGGAACTGGCGAGCAAGGGCTGATAGACATGCAGCTGGCCGCGTCGCGTGACCACATCCCCGGCGCGCTGGGCCACCACGGCCCCGGCCTTGTGATCGTCGGTCTGGTGCAAAAAGCCGCCGCGTGGATAGACGGCCCCCCACAGGTTCCGCGTGGTGCGTGCGCCGATCTCGCGCATGCCCGGAGTCAAGGCTTCGGGATAGACGGCCTCAGGGATGTTGTAGCGCCAGGCCAGCGTGTCGAGTGTACTGAGCAGGTACGGCATGTAGGCGGATCCCGCCCCTTCGCAGGAGTAGCCGAAGCTGGCCGCGAACTCGCTGAAGGCGAGCGTGGCCGGGTGCCCGATCACGTCCGCGTTCTTGAACTTGGCGAGGTTGTTCTCGTTGTCGTGATTGGTCGTGCCATCGCCTCCGGCCTGTGCCGTGGGATTCGGCATGCTCACGGCCCGCACCTCGATCCACGGGTTTTCGCCCGTGTTGGTGTAGCTGGACACCACCGCGTCAGGAACGTAGTGCCGCACCTTGATCGAGGTGCGCACCGAACAGCCACCCCACGTGCAATACAGCCAGTAGCAGATGCCGACCACCCGGTATTCCAGGCAATCCGGCGACAAGGCCGAGGCCACGATGCTGGCGGTGTTCAGGGCCAAGCTCGAGGTGGCGCCACACAAGAGCGCAATAGCGGCACCGAGCCGCAGTCGGCGGGGAATGCGGGATTTCATGGCCGTTCCTTGCGGTGCTGCGCGATGCGTGCAAGCGCCCGGTCGATGTTGGTTTCGCCGTAGAGAACATAGCGTTGATCCACGACGACGGCGGGTATCGTGGTGATGCCCATGCTCCAGGCATCGGTGACGCCCTGGTACGCGGTCTGCATGCGCTGTTGCAGAGACGCTCCCCCGTCCTTGAGGCGCTGGCGCACGATGGGCGCAGCCTTTTGTGGATCGCCGGGCAAGCCCGTCGTCAGTTCGGCCTCGATGCGCTGAGGGGCATCCAGTTCAATGACGCGCGCGGGTTTGTGCGTGCCCTGCATCGGCTGCCCGGATTCGGTGATGACCCAGACCTCCTGAGCGGCGGCAGCGCCCGAGCAGACGATGCCAACCAGGAGTGCCAATGCGGATCGGCGCGAACAAGAGAGCGTGGGCATGGTCGGGATGGCGCTGTGTCAGGATGTGGGTGACCCCGGTAGTCCAAACCATTGCGCAGTCGCAGGCCACGAACAATGCGAATCGTGGCGTGTCCTCATTTGCCCGGGGTCGCACGGCAGCGAGCGTTGCGCCGTCTGGAAAAATATGACCACCCATGATAGGTGGTCACTGGTGGATGATTCAGGCAGGCTCAGATCAATCCATGCTCTGCCATGGAATACGGCGGTCCTTCGCCAACGATCATGTGATCCAGCACCCGGACATCGACGAGCGCCAATGCTGTCTTGAGCTGGGTGGTGAGCACCTTATCGGCAGCGCTGGGCTCCGTCATGCCGGAAGGATGGTTGTGGGCCAGAATCAAAGCGGCTGCGTTGTGCTCCAACGCCTTGGTCACGACCACCCGTGGATAGACCGCACTCTGGTCGATGGTGCCCCAAAAGAGCGCCTCATAGGCCAGCACACGATGACTGCTGTTAAGAAAGATGGCGGCGAAAACCTCGCGACGTTCGCCATTGAGCTTGGCCCGCAGGAAGGCTTTGACCAGATCGGGGCCGGTCAAGGCGTCACTATGGCAAAAGACGCGACTTTCGATGATTTCCATCGCGCGGGCGATGATCCAGTCTTCGTGCTGGGTATCCAGCATCTGAAACAGCGTAGCGCTGTCCTGGGCGACAAGAGCGGTACTCATGGTGAGCCTCCTGATGAATGGGAGGCTTTCCCCAGGAGGGAAACCCTCCTGGGTGGTTGATGAATGGCACATCCGCTGCCGTCGAAACGGCAGGCGTCCGCGCATGGGATGTGAAGCGGACTGGGTGCGATCAGCGTGGCGAGTGCCGCGCCGTAGCCTTGTGGATCGCTGACTACCTGGGCATGTCGCTGACTACATCAGCGGACAATTCAGCGGCGGTGGCTTCGGGAGATGACAGCAGATCGAGCGCGGACAACAGCGCATCGCCAATCACCGGGCCACTCAACAGCATCGAGCGTTCGCTGGAATGGTCGATCAGGCGCAGCGAAGGTGTGGCGTCCACGCCCGCCTGACGGGCTTCCTGAGCTTGGGCGCTGACCACGGCGGCGGGCCGCTCGCTCGCCAGGCAGGCGCGCACGGCCTGCTGCTGCTCGGGTGAACCGTGTTCCGGATAGGCCACGCCCGGTGGCAGGCCCAGGCCGTCGCTGCGCGTGTGGGCATACACCCAGGAAACAGCATCCCAGAACCCCGCATGGCCGATCGCTTCGCCCACGCATTCGATCCAGAGCGCCTGTTGCGTGGCTGCGGGCTGGTGGATGCTAAGCGGCAGGTGGTGCCATTGCAGGTTCACATCATGCTGAGAGGCTATCCATTGCTGCAGCTCCGGGGTGTAGGACTGGCAGAACGGGCACTCCAGATCGGCATACACGATCACCGTGAACCGGGCTGCGCCCGGGCCGTAGCGCCAGGGCGGGCCGGAGGGATGTGGCAAGTCTGCCGATGGGCTTGGTCCGGCAGGCTGTGCGTGATCCTGGGAGCGCTGGAGGTTCAGTACGATGAGGCACGCTGCCACAGCTACCATGGCGGCAGCGGCGGCGAAGGCCCGCCAGCGCCGCTGGTGTTGGGCCAGGCGCAAAGCTTGGGATGGTGTCGTGGACATGGCGGCTCCGGGGTCAGGCAAACACGTCGTCGCAGGTCAGCGGCGTGATGCCACGCGCACGGTCGATCTTCTCGGCCACCTTGAAAGCCGCTTCCAGCTCGGAGATGCCGTGCTGCTGCATCAACTGGAAACGCTCGGCCTTCTCTTCCGGTTCGGTCTGGGCCAGCGCCAGGTACAGGCTGGGCGGCACGGCCCGGAACAGCACTTCCATGCTTTTCGAGAGGATGACTCCCTCGCTGAACTTGCCCGCCTCCTTGCGCGCAGACAGCATCAGCGCCTTCTGGGCCGGAGACAGCTCGCGGAATTTGGCGATCTTCTCGACCTCATCCGGCGGCATGGACAGGCAGATCCACCACTCGATCATGTTGAGCATGGGCTCGGCGGCCTTGGGCAGATCGTCCACGTTCTGCGTGGCCAGCCAATACCACGCACCGAGCTTGCGCCACATCTTGGTGATCTTGACCACATAGGGCGACAGCAGCGGGTTCTTGGTGATGACGTGGCCTTCGTCGGTCACGTTCAGGATGGGACGCCCCAGGAACTGATCGCGCTCGGCGATGTTGTTCACGGTGCTGATCAGCGAGATGTAGGAGATCGAGAGTTGGGCGTTGTAGCCTTCGCGGGCGTAGGTCGCCAGATCGACGATGGTGATGTCGGCCTCCGGCCAGGGTGTGCCGGGACGGTCGAACATCTCGCCGTCTGTGCCCTGGCAGAACATGTCCATCGCATCGGCCATTTCCAGCAGGCGGGTGCGCCGAATCTCCGGCAGCGTGGCATCGCGGCCGCGCTCGCGCAGCGCGTCGCGTACATCCCGCGTGAGCACCGTACGATGTTCAGCCACACAACGCTGGGCGGCATCCAGAATGCACTGGCGGATCAGCGAACGATCGGCGCGGGTCATGCGGGCCTCTTCCTTGTCCTCGCCGCCCGTGATCATCAGTCGGGCGGTGATTTCTAGTTCGCCCAGCACGTCGCGCTGCTCATCCGTCTCGCTGGCCTCGGCAGGGGCCGGCTGCTCCTCGTCCAGCGCATCGGCATCGAGCGTTTGCACATCGCTGGGCGTTTCGATCAACCGGCGCGCATCGGCGAACGGGGCCAGGCTCACGCCCGACCCGGGGGTCAGCTTGACCCGGTTCACCGTCATGCCCAACTGCCGGGCGAACTCGGCGAACAGGCCGAACGAATTGCCCGCCTCGACGATGAACATGCGCGGGCGGTAGATGGCCGCGACCTGGTTGAGGATGATGTTGAGCGTGGCCGACTTGCCCGAGCCGGTCGGCCCGAACAGGAACAGGTGGGCGTTCATCTGCCGGTCGAGCCGGTTGAATGGATCGAAGGTGATGACCCCGCCGCCCCGGTTGAAGAAGGTGATGCCGGGGCGGCCCGTGCCCTGGCTGCGTCCCCACACGGGCGACAGGTTCGCCGCGTGCTGGGCGAACATTAATTGCGTGTACCACTGCTTGCGATCCTGGGCCGGGTGATACACACAGGGCAACCAGCGCAGGTAGCTGTTGAGCGGCGCGACCTCATCCTCCTCCCGCACGGGTTGCAGCCCGGCGTTGAGCATGACGTTGGCCAATTGCAAGCCGCGTTGATCCAGCTCGGCCTCGTCCCGGCCCCGCAGGAAGAACGCCAGGGTGCCCCGGTACAGCTTGTGGGCGCTGCCGATCAGCGAGCGCGCTTCTTGTACATCCTTGAGCGTCTGCTCGGAGGCCAGGGTCTCGCCCACGGCCTTCTTGGCGAGGTGGTTCAGGTGCGACTCCAGCACGTCCTGCGGCGTGGCCACCAGGGTCAGGCACAGCATCGTGTCCTCGGGCATCTGGTCGAACAAGGTGTTGATCGCATCGCCCTTGCGCGTCTCGCCCGTGAGGTGGCCGGTGGCGGGCGGCGTGCGCAGTCGGTCGGTAACCATGACCTGGTGCGGCATGCCGTCGAAGTACCACAGCCCCTGGCCCACGTCCGAGCGCGGCTGGCCAAAGAACAGCCGCTGGCTGAAATCCCGCCCGCTGGCCTGTTCAATCTCGCCCTCTTCCGTCTCCTCGGGATAGCGTGCCAAGGTGTAGAAGCGTTCGCGGTCTTCTGCCTCGTGGCCGATCAAGGTGGGGTTCGGGTTGAACCAGCGCAGTAGCCAGTCGTGGATGCGGGCGGCATCCAGGCGTTGGGTCTGGATGCCGGCATTGGCCAGGCCGCCGACCAGTCGGTCGCAGACCATGTTCAAAGCTTGCTCGGGCGTTTGCCCTCGGCGGCTGCTGGGGCCGCTGGTACGGCGGTACACCACCATCCGCACGCGGCGGCTTTGCCCACGCCAGCGCAGCCGGGTCACGACGGTGTCCTCGAACAAGCCGCCGGGTTTGGCGACGGCGCGCAGGTGGTGGGCAAAGAAGCGCAGATAGAAGTCGGTGAAGCGCGAGCCTTGCGCACGTGGCTGGATGTAGCGCCGCAGCGTCTCCAAGTATTGATCGAAGTGTGCTTCGTCCTGGGCATAGAGCTGCACTACCCAGGGGTCTTGATCCAACTCGTCGAAGCTGTCCTGCAAGGCGTTTTCCAGCGCATCGCGGGCCTGGGCGAGCCAGGTGGCTTCGCGCCCTTCTGTGCCCAGGGGCGTCACCTCGAAGAACGCGGCCACCGATTGGCCATCCTCCAGTAGCATTGTCTGGGAATGCGGCAGAAACTCGACCCAGGGCAGCAAGGCCACGAGCGAAGGGGCTACGTCATACAGGGCCTGTTCGTCGGCCAGCGTGGCGGCACGGGCGCCTTGCACGGCTTCGCCCGGTTCGGGCAGGCCCGCCTGCTGCAGCGCCCGCAAGTATTCACCCCAGCCGTCGGCAGTGTCATCGCAAGCAGAAGATGCAGCATGGGCATCGGGGCTCTTGCGCCAAGGCAATGACCAGGCCATCAGTAGTCCTCCACCCGTTCGCCGGGCATGGCGTATTGCACGCGCTGGTACAGCGGAAACACCGTCGAGTAACCCGGCACGGGCACCGGATCGCTGCCCGCCAGGTGGGGGAACACGTACATCACCAGGTCGGGATTGGGCAGGCGGTGGAACTGGCGCTGGATTTCATTGGCGGCTGTGCGCGTGTAGCGGGCCTGCTGGGCAGCCGCGGCCTGCTCGTCTGCCTTGATGAGCGGGCGGCGCAGGCTCTGGCGGGCATCGAGCAGTTGCCGGCCGGCGACATTGCCGCCGCTGCCACCATCCCCGGCTTCCTGCCGCCAGATGTCCTGCATGGTGCGGCCGCCGTGGGTGAGCAGTTCTTCCTTGTTGGTGGCGCAACCGGCGGCAGTGACCGCCAGCAGGGCAAGCATCAGGGGTTTAGTCCAGTTCCAGGGCATGGGTTTCTCCTGCGCGGTGATCGACCTTGCGGCCTTCGGGGTCGTAGTCGATGGCCAGCGGTTTTTCGAGGTGGACGGCCACCTGGGCTCCGGGCTGCACGTACACCGCTGCGAACGCCTGGCCGTAGAGCTTGTTGACCCACTGCGACATTTCCTGCACGCCACCGGCCAGGATGCGGCCCATGGCCTCGTTGCCGCTGATACCGACCGTGCCGATGGAGCCGTCCGAGCCGACATAGGACATCTGCCCGCTGTCGGACTTGATGAGGGATGCGGCTCCAGCACCTGCTGCCGTGATCAGCGCCTGTGTGCCGAGGTACTGCTGCGCATTGCTGCGGCGCTCGCCGCTGACGCAGGGAATGCCGTGCGGGTCGCTGATCCAGCCCAGGCCTTCCTGCTGGTTGTTGGCTTGCTGCCTGCCGTCACGGTCTTCGGGGAGGGTGCGGATCGTGCCGTCGTTGAAAACAAAGGTGATGGAACGCACCTGGCCACGCACACATGAGAGCGTCCAGTCGCCAGACGCCGTGCCGCTGAAGACAGCCCCGGCCACATCGGGAAGGTCGATGCCGTTGGCCGTCAGGTTGTCGGGACCGACCAGCACCTTGAACGGGTACGGGTCATTCACCGTCCCGTCGATCGGCACCCGGCCAATGAGCGCGGTCATGGCGACCGACCCCATCAGGGTGGAGTTGCTCGGCACCGTATAGACCGCCTTGGCGCTGTACGGGCCCGCCGCGCCCACCACACCGGTTGCCGTACCAGCGCGGGTTCCGGCATCGGCGACCGTTTCGATCGTGTTGTCCAGCGTTCGCTGCGCGGGGCCGAAACGGGTCGGGAAACTGAGCTGGGCTCCCGCGCCGCTGCGGGCGTCGCTGGCACGGGCATCGTCGGGTTCGACCCAGCGCATGCCAGCGATGCCCGTGCCGGGCATTCCTTCGGCATCACCCTCGCGCAGACCCAGCCCCACCGGCAGGTCGGCATGTTCGCCCCGGTTGCCGATGCTCTCCAGCCGACGCTGGATGTCCTCCAGCAAGCCCTCGGCCTGTTGCCGGTCGCTGGCCAGACGCTCCTGATCGCGGCGCAGGTTGGCACGCTCGGTCTCCAGGGCGGTGCTGATGCGCTGGTCGATGGCGGCTTCGCGCTGACGCAGGCGCTCATTCTCGGAACGCTGAGCTTTGCTGTCAGTCATGGCCGTCTGCAACTCGGTGCGCAACTGCTTGACCTGCGCCACCAGCGTGGCAACGGTGTCGTTCGGGGTGTCGCCCTCAATGCCCAGCGCCTTCATCTCGTCAGGCGTGAGCGCGCTTGCGGTCTGGGTTCGGGGCGCAGCGTCGTTGCCACCCCCAGAAAACAGTCGGATGCCGACAAACAGCACCAGCAGCGCCACAGGGATCATCAGCCACTTGAGTAAGCCGTTACTGCGCATGATCGGCCTCCTTGGCGCTGTGGTGGGCGCCTGCCTGCGACAGGTGAGCCGCAGGGTCGAACCGGTGGATGGCGGGCAGCAGCGACTGCGCCAGGCCACGTCCGCGCGTCACCAGATACACCACGGTGGTGTCCTCGGCGGTGCCCTGCGGCCCCAAGCTGGCGTGCTGGAACGTGGCAGTGAGGATGTCGCCCTGCAGCGCACGCGGATCGAGGCCGATCCAGCCCGCGCTGCAGTTGTTCAGCCGCACGGCGGTGATCCACTGGTCTTCCAGCCGCCAGGCCGCCAATGCCGTGGCCCGCACAGCTAAGGTGGGCAACAGCGTATCGAGCGCCAGATCGCGGCGCAGATTGACACGAATGACGCCCGGAACGGGCTCCACTGTGCGCAGCGGCGCATACAGGTTCTGCGCCGCGTAGCGGGTCAGCACCACGGCGATCGGCGTTTCGCGCTGGGCCTGGCGAGGCTGGTCACGGGTGGCCCCGGCATCAGAAGGGTTCTCGCGTTCCCCATAGCGTGCGGCGGTGGCCTGGCCTTCGACGATACGAACCGGCTCCAGGGGAGCCATGCCTTCACGCGCCGGTTCGGCGGCAATGTCCAGCAGGATCAGCGCCCCCGTGTCCGCGTCCTGAAGCTGCAACCGGGTCGGCTCGATGGCCTCGCTGGCGCGCAGATACACCGCGCCGCCTGCGCTCTGGATGCGCAGCCGCTCACCCAGACTGGCAGGCACGCCGACCCGGACGTTGCGGTCGATGAACACGATGCGCTCCTGGCCAACCACCAGGGGCACGGTCAGCGGCAGGCGCTCCCAGCGCAGGATTTCCACAGCATGGGCAGGCAATGCGGAGAGTGCCAGCAGCGCGCCCAGGCCGGCCAACGAAAGGGTTTTCATGGGGCGTCTCCTTGGGAACCCAGACCGCCACGGGCAGGCGCTTGCGGGGCAGGCGTGGCGATGCGCTGCGGCGCTTGCTCGTAGCAGTCGAGCGCGAGGCCGAACGGGTTGCGGGCGGGATCGACATCGGCCCGCACCACCTTGATCGGATAACGCACCAAGGCGCGCTTGACCCGCTCGGAGCCGTGGTACTCGTCGGCGCTGACATCCAGCGTCACCAGCCAATCGCGATCCGAGACCACCTGCACCCGTGCGCCGGGGTTGTCGCCGTAGCCGCGACCGGGAATCTCGTAGATGCCCCGCACGCGCTGGCGCAACTCCCCGGCATTGCGCCGAAACTCGTAGTCCGATTGCAGAAATGCCTGGCACGCCGGGGTGAAGTACGGCGAAAGCACATGCAGGTTGCGGGCATAATCGGCTTCACCGTCGGTTGGCCAGCGATTGAGCTGCTGGAAGACGTAGAACGTGAACGTGTAAACCGACTCCGGCGGCACCTCCCACCATTTGCGCGTACTGCCAGAGCGCAGATCCGGTGGAACGTGGATGGTCAGGTCGCGCGGGGCGCTCCACCAGCCGCCGCCCATGACGAGCGCCACCACCAACAGCGCCCCCGTGCCCAGGCGCAACGTCTTGATGTGGGCCTGCAGGTGCGTGACCTCGTTCTTGAAGCGGCTCATGGCGTGGCCCTCCGTACCGACCAGCGCCCGGAGCGTGTGACCAGCACCTGCCCGCCCGTCCAGCCCGCGAGCAAGGGATGGCGCATCGCCAGCCACCACTGCAACTGCCGATACAGCCAGGTATCGGGCCTGCCGCGCTTGTGCCGCCGCAAAATCCCGCCCCCGACGAACACGCCCAGGGCGATGCCAAACACGATGCAGGTGGGCGCAATGGCAATGGTCGAGAACACCCAGGACAGCGGTGCGCCGATGAGCAGCCCGACCGCAGCGGACAGGCCGCAGCACACCCACAACTCGTCAGCGGTCAGACCGCGCACGACCACCGGATGACGGTTAAGCCGGTGCGGCAGGAAGGACACCGTGCCGTCCGCGCGGACATGCTGATGCTCGGACATGGCCGCGACCTCAAAGGATGCCGGTCGCTTCGGTGAGCAGCCAGATGCCGATCACCAGCAACACCGCGCCAATCGCCACGGTGAGGCCGAACTGGCCCCAGGTCTTCTTGCCGGTATGGATTTCCGCGTAGGTGCCATAGGCGTGGTAGCACACGCCGACGAACATGGAGGCCACCACGAGCAGCGCAACCAGCAGCACGATGTCGTAGCCGTAGTTGCGGATCGTCTGCATGATGCCGCTGCCCGTACCACGGGAGGGGTTCTCCAGGGTGGGCAAACCCTGGGCGAACGACAGTGCGGGCAGCGCGAAGACGCTGGCGGCAAGCACCATGCGGTTGGCAAGGCGCTGGGGAACAAAGCGGGAATCAAGGTGGGTCTTCATGGTCGCGTCCTTCAGGTCAGGAGAGGAGGAAAAAAGTCAGCACCACGTACATCGCCAGGAAGCGCACGATGACCCCGAGGAACTGACGCTGGTTGATGCGGTTCTCGGCCCAGCCGACGTAGGCCGTGCGGATGGCCCAGACGCCCCATAGCAGCAGCACGGCGAACACCACGCCGACCAGGGCGGTCGCCATCACGGAGGGCGTGATGCCGCTGTTGGCCTGGAAGGCTATGAGCTGGGCGCTGTTCATGGCCGCTCCCCCGCCTTTGCCTCCGCTGCCGTTTCGTGGGCAGCGCCGGGCTCCAGGCGGTATTGGCCCGCCAGCTCTGCCGGATCTCGGGGCTGGGCGCGGGGCGGCGTGAGGTAGTCCTGCAATCCGGCGCGCACACGTTCGAGATCGGCACGCAGGCGCGGATAGTCGAAGTGGTAGCGCTGGCCGGGTTCGCCAGGCGTAGATGCGGCACTCGTCTCAATCAGGCGTTCCAGAGCTTGAACCTGCCGCAGGGCGGCGCTCAGTTCCTGGCGCTGCATGGGCGTGTCGGCCCATGCGTTCAAAGGCAGCGCGCCCACCGTCCCCGCAAAGGCCAGCAACGGAAGGATCAGCGCGCCACGGCCGGCGGCGCGGGATCGAAGTGAATGCTCCATCGCACCTTCCTCGTCAGATCAGCAATGGCGTGATCGTGGCGAGGGTCAGCGGTGCGTGCTGCAAACAATAGGAACTCAGGGCGGCCCGGATTGATGGCATCGCCATTGCGGTACGAGAGGCGTTACAGATACTTCTTGAAGCTGCCTGCCGTCAGATTCACCGCCAGCCCCAGCAGCGCCGCACTGGGCAGCAGGATCAGCAGCGGGTGCATTGAGATCGGCAAGGCCAGATACGCCACCCACGGCAGCACGGCCAGCGGCAGCAGCGAGGCTTTGGCCCGGTGATAGACGAAGCCGGATTCCCGGCCCGCGCCGAACTTGCGAACATCGCGGCGCACCAGCCCATCGACAAAGCCGACGAAGGCTGCCATGAAAAACAGCGGCAGCGTCAGGATCAGCACGAGCAGCCTGACCAGAAAGGTCAGTGTCGTGAAGGCCGTCGCGATCAGGTACTTCTCGGCCCACACGTAGGCTTGGCTGATGTAGTACCGGAAGTCCCGCCCGCTGCCCTGGCTGGGCGCTCTGGCCTGCTCTGCGGTGCGGTTCACCCGCTCCAGTAGCCCCGTCTTCACGAACACCCAGCGGTAGCCGGTATCCACCAGATGGTGTGCCGTGCGCCCTGGCTCCTGCACGACCACGCTGCGGGTGAAGTGGCCCGAAAGATGCGACAACTCGTATTGCAGCATGGCCTGGGAATGACGCCAGCCCTGATCCTTCCAGAACAGGTGCATGCCCACGCATTCGAACACGATGGAGATCAGCAATGACCCGACCAGCACCCCGAACAAGCGGAACGGCATGGTGAGCATGCTCAGAATCAGGCCAGGGCGCTGGGCCTGCTGATGCTTGGCCGTGGAGGCAGTATCGCTCATGGCTGCGCCTCATCAGGCGGATTTGGCGGCGCGGAAGCAGCGGCTTCATCCTGGTCGGGGGTCGCATCGTGCTCCGAGGCATCCAGCAAATCCGCAGGCAAGGGCTGCTCTTGCAGGCCAGGAATTGCGATGCTGTCCCACCACTGACCGGTTTCGGTGTAGCTCTGGCGCATGTATCCGGCCAGTTGCTGTAAATCCTTGGGCATGACCTCGTCCGGGTCGGGCGCGGGCAGCGGCATGCGGACTTTCCAGAGGTTACCGCCCTGGATGAGCGCGAAGCACTGGCCCTTGGGCAGACTCACCACATGCGACGGCTCGATCATCGGCACGCTGGACATGCTGATGCGATCCTGCGTATTCGACGTGAAATCCGTCGCCCCGCGAATGTCCGAGCTGTCGGTCGCGCCGCTGACCACCGTGGTCGTGTACACCTCCACCTTCGGAAGCTGCCGCGTCAGCAGCTCGGCGGTGGCAGTCTCGCGCACGCGCAACATGAACAGGTTGTTGAAGTTGCCCACCACCTGACCGGCTTTGGCCCGATTGCCGATGCGCGCCTCGATGTCGGAGAGGGTCTGGGTGTAAGCCGTGACCTGGATACCCGCACCGCCGCCCTTGTTGATCATGGGGATGAACTCATCGCCCATCAGCTCGTTGAACTCGTCGGCGTGCAGGTTGATCGGCACCTTGTCCCCGGCGCGGGCACCCGGCAGGCCGTCGTCGATGCCGAACTTGTAGATGTGCCCGGACACCGACACCAGGTCGCTGAACATGGAATTGCCCACAGCCGCAGCGACCTCGGCATCGGACAGCGCATCCAGGCCCACATAGACCACCGCGCGTTTGCGGATGATCTGCATCCAGTCGAAGATCGGTCTCGGATCGGCCAAGTCGGCGTAGTTTGGGGCCAGAAGCTGGGCGATCTTGCCACTGGTGAGCTTCTCCAGCAGCGGCAGCAGCGATGCCACGATCTTGTCGAAGTAGGTCTTGTCGTAGCGCACGGCGCTGCGCAGGCCATCGAGCACCGGGTCGTAGTTGCGCACCTGCGAGAGGTACTGCTCCAGGGCGACCACGCGCTTCTCGCGCCCGATCATGTTCCTGGGGATGTTCTTGTCGTTTAGTCGGGCTTCGAGCTGGACGATGATTTCCCAGGCTTTGGGTTCGGTCTTGGCGAAGTAATGCTGGGCGTATTCGATGAACAGCGCATCGATGTTGATGACGTGCCGCTGGATCAGCAGATAGTCGGGCCGCTGCCCCAGCTCGATCAACGCCCTGGCAATGATGTTGACGAAGCGCCAGGCGAACTCGCGGAACGCCGCCGAATTGCCTTCCCCCGAAAGCTGCCCCGCGATCCGTGTAGCAACCTCCGAGATGCGCCCAAAGCGCCCCACGGCGTTGTACCGTGCGGAAATATCTGGCCAGCCCAGGTGAAACACATAGAACTCGCGCTCACGCCCAGCCCGCTTGGCCTCGACGTACATGCGTTTGAGCAGGTCGGCATCGCCTTTGGGGTCGAACACGATCACCACCTCATGCTCGCCCAGGACATCCCTGCGCCGAATGTCCTGGGTGATGAACAACTCGGCCAGCCGTGTCTTGCCCACGCGCGTGGTGCCCAGCACCAGGGAATGCCCGACCCGCTCGCCCAATGGCAGGCTGACATCGACCTCGTCAGGCTCGATACCGTGCAGGCGCGGCAGTCCCCCCACGGGCGGTAAGGGTCGAACGGGATTGAGAGCCACATCCCAACTCGTGAGCCGGGTCAAATGCGACAGCGGAAACGGTGCGAACTCCAGCCGCTCTTCAAGGCGCCGGGCCAGCAGGTAGGCCGGGGTCGGTTCGGCATAGCGCCGGAACTCGGGCCGGTAGGTCTGCATCAGCCGGTGCGTGTGCTTCTGCTCCCACTGGAAGCCCCTGCCGATGAACAGGCGCTGCTGGCTGACCGGCACGTCGCGACTGGTCATCACATAGCGCGGCAAGCGGCGGATGTTGCGGCGGTAGCGAAGAATTCCCAGCGCCTGGTGCAGGCGAATGCTGCCGAACAGCGAGAATGCCAGCGCGCTGCCGATTCCCAGCACCGGATTCAGCGCGAGCGCCCATGGGGCCACCACGGACAGAAACGCGGCGCCGGCGCAAACCGCAGCGGTGTATAGCTCCACCGCTGGGCGCAACAGAACTTCAACCGGCTGGGTCTGCGCCATGGCTTCATTGCTCGATGCCAGTGCTGGTGATCAGCACGGGGTAGTGGCGTACGCCCAGGCGCTCGGCCAGCTCGTCGGCGGCAACGGGAGCGAGTTGCAGGCCGGGCGCTGCCGCCCGTAGACGCGCGAGCGCAGCGGCGCTGGCGACATTGACCACCAGACCCACCGCACCGCGCTCGCGCAGGGATGCCGCATGGCGGCGCAGCCAGGCGTGCGACGCCTCGTCATCGCCGACCAGGAAGAATGCTTGCAGTCCCGGCGCTTCGATCACGCGGCGGACCACGGTGCCCGGTGTCAGCCTGGCGCTACGCACTGGCAGCATGTCCGCTTCGCTGGCCTGCCTGGGGGTGATGGGCGGCATCGGTGAGGTCTGCGCAGGAAAGGCGAAGGATGGCTTGCCACCGCCAGCCGGGCGTGGCTGCAGGTTGAGCACCTCGTAGTACGGCAACGCCGAAGTGCCGCCGTGATCTTCGACCACGATAAGCGGTTCGGCGGCCGGCACCGGCAGCGCAGCCAAGGCGCACAGGGCCGGCAGGGCACGGATGATCCAGCGGCGGGCGATCTGGGGGAAAGGAATCATGGCGCGGTCTCGTTGTGGCTGCTTTGCAGGACGTGGTGTGTCGTTCGGCCCGTGCCCCGCACCCGGTCGAGGTGCTGAGACACACTGCGCCGGTAGCGCGCGGCGGGCTCGCCGCCTGCCGGGCGGTGGTAGCGGCCTATCGCCAACAGCCAGTCCTCGCCCGGGGTGTGCTGCTCGCGCAGAATCTCGGCGGCCATGGCCAGGTTGGCGTAGGGGTCGAGCACATCGCAGGGCTGGGTGTAGCGATGCTTCTGGTAGCCCAGATTGATCTGCCCCAGGCCCACATCGACGCGGGTGGGTGGCACCTGCCGCAGCGCCTGGTGCAGCCCCGCGCATGCGTCAGCACGACTGACGTAGCGGCGCGACTGCCCGGCGACATTGAGCGACCACGGCCAGGGGATGAGGCGACCATCCCGGCGCACACCGCTTTCTTGCAGGGCCACTGCGTACAACACAGAGGAAGGAATGCCTGCGCGCTTGGCGGCCAACTGGTAGGCCGGTGGCGGGGTTTCCTGTGCGTGCGCGCTGCCAGCGGCCAGGCTGGCGGCCAGCAGTGCCATCGACGTGCCTGCTGCCAGCGGGCGCGGCAGGGTCACGGTTGGCGCTGCCATTGACCGTTGACCTGACGCACCACGGCGGGCAGTTCGCCGGGCAGGCCGAGGGACAGCCAGCGTCCGCCATCGTGATTGAGGGTGATCGTGCGGGTGCGCACCCGCGCGGGGTCGATCTTGCTGCGACGTGCCCAGTCCCTGATACGGGTATCGTCGGCGCGGCTGCCCACGACGTAGATGTCGAACGTGCTGCCTATCGCCTGCAAGCGCTGCACGGCCTGCTCGCATGGCGCGCAGTTGTCGCGCACAAAGACCGCCGTTCGTCCGCTGCCCGCCACGCCGCTGTTGGCAGGGCTGCTAGCCCGTCCCGACGAGGCATCGGGCATGTTCACCCGCTGGGCACCAGGTTGCAGCCGTTGCCAGGCGTCGTCATAGGCACGCTGGTAGGCCAGCAGTTTCTCGACTCGGCGGGCTTCGGCCTGCACCTGGAGTTCCGCATAACGGCGGCGCTCCTCGTCCGAACGCGCCTCCACGCCGAGCGCGGAAAGCGGGTCGAGATTGGGCGAATAAATGCCCAGCGGCCCCTGCATTAGTTGCTGGTAGCGCGCCCACTCTTCGGTGCGCAGTCCCCATTCGTGCGCCAGGCGCTCTTCCTGGCTGTGCTCGATCTGGCTTTGCGCAACGCGGGACTGTGCGGTTGATGCCTGCTGCGCCACCGCCGCAAACGGTAACGCGGCCAGGAGGGCCGCCGCCAAGGTAATCAGTTGTTTCATGGAGCGGCCTCCGCTCAAGGAATCGCCAGGCGGCGTGTCTGCTCACCTGAGCGGAACACCGCCGTCTGGTCTTCGATGGCTTCGAGACGCCAAGCGCCGACCGATTCGCCAGGCAACACAGGTTGAAGCTGGTCGGCGGACAGTGGCCCCGAGGGGGATGTCGCCAAGGGGGCCACCGAGACGCTGCGCTGTCCTGCCCGCAACTCCGCGGCGATCACCCGGAACGGCAGCGGCTCATCCTTGGGAGCCGTGACCACAGGCCGTGCGGCGCGGGGCCGGGCTTTGGTCGAGGTTCGAGTGGTCGCTTGCCGAGCATTGATCTGTTCCACTGCCGTACGCAATACCGCCACGTCATCAGCCGTCGCCAGTGCGGATACGGCCTGCTCCACGGCGGCCAAACGTGCCTCCAATGATTCGCGGGTGCTTTGCAGCACCGTCACCGTGGCGGCTTGCGGCAGTGCGCGAAGCGCCTGGAGGTTCTCGGCCAGCGCCGTGAGACGGGTCTCCAGCAGTTGCTGCTGCCGCTGCGCTAGATCGAGTTGATCCTGCTGCGCCAGGCTGTCCGTCATCCGCAGGCTGATGAATACCAACACACTCAAGCCGATCAGCCACGTGCAGAGAACGATATGAAACACGGCCACCGCACGCGAGCGCGGCGTGCCGGGGAAAAGCGCGTTCATGGCTGTTCTCCCGAAGCAAGGGGAAAGGTTTGAGCCGCCCCAGCGGTGGGCGCGGTGACTGGTGCAACGGCGGCCGCGTCCGCAGCCGGGCTGTCGGGTGCTTCGCCTGTGTGGGCGAAACAGACCTGACGTGCCCGGTCATCCACGTTCACGTCCCACGCCGGGCCAGCCAGGGTCAGCAGCGCATCGCGCAGGGTCAGCGGGCCGAGGTGCAGGTGCGCCGCAGGCATTGGCAGCGCGTACAGGTCGGCAATGGCTGGTGTCGGCTCGCAAAGCCGGTAGCCGCTGCGCTTGAGCACGTGGCGCAGGCCGTCGGCAACCGTGGTGCGGGCATCCTCGGGCATGACCACCTCCACCACCTGCAGCAGCAAGTCGCGCTGCGCCGCCGTTGCGACCAGCTCCACAAGGGTGTAGCGCCCGTAGCGCACGACCGGAATAAATTCATGCGTGGGCGTCTGTGGTGCGGTGTCCGCCTCCTGAACATCGGGCAGGACGACCGGCTCGCCGATGGAGGCGCAGCCGCTAATTGCCGCCGTTGCGGCCAGCAGACCGCTGGCAACCTGGCGTCGAAAGAGGTGGAGTGCTGGCATGGGTCGGCTCTCTGTTGCGATGAGCCGATACCTTCGCTGCATGCCCCAACGGGGACAGCAAAGAATGTGAAATGCGCTGGATCTGATTCCTTGAGCCGGTCAGGTACCCTGGGAGCCCCGCGCCGCTGATCTACAAGCCGCCCGATGGGGGCGGGTGGTCCTGCGTCGTCGGCACCTTCGGCCTGTTGCCCCTGTGGGCACGGCCATGCGCTGGACGTTTGGCTGGATGCCGACAGCGCGGACGGCATGCGGGTCCTGCTGCGTCCGTGTGCGGATGAATCGCTGATGGCGGAACCGGGGCGGCTGTGATGCGGGGAAATGATTCAATTCATGGCCATGGGCAATTAACGCTGCGCTGCCCGTAAAGACCTCATAGCTGTCGCCCTTTTGCCGTCACAAAGTCAAAGCTGAAAACGTGTTCCACTGGATTGCGGCCGCATTCGCCGACCAGACGTCCCCGGTGCTGTCGTCGGCCTTTCTCGATGGTGATCTCGCCTTCACAGATCGGGCAATGCGCGGTGAAGCGCACCATCCGCAACACACGGTCGTCCGCCTCGCGACGCAGCACCAGGACGTGACCCAGGGGCAGCATTGCCTCAAGCACGGTCGGCGCGCGAACGATGCGGTTATTGAGCAGGGTGTGGAACGGGTGGCAGAACCAGGCCAACATCGCACCGATGATGCCGGTGAGAATGGTCCATTGGAACAGGACGCGCGGCGGTTCATTGGACATCCACAGGGTAAACAGCAGCCAAGCGAGAAAACCGCCTACGACTAGTGCCCCGAAAAGGGGCGCCACGACAAGCATCCCACGCCAGCCGGGGAGCGAAATCCTCAGTGGGCGTCGAACACCTGGAATCGGATAGACCTCCATTTCCTCCTGATAGTCGATCTCAAACGCAGGTGTGCCCGCCAAGCTGACTGGTTGCGCGGACGGCGAGGTGGCTGGCTTGGCCCTTGTCACCGGGAGGTCCAGCGCCAAGACCGCAAGTCCGTACCCCATTGCGTTGGTCGTGCCGAGCCGTTCGGGCTCTGCCAATGTGATCATCCCGGGCACGCCGCCTTTGATGGCGCGTCCGCGTAGGTTCTCACCCAAACGTGGGAAATCGGTGGCGAGTGTCTTCCATGCGTTGGTGAACTTCTTTCGCGCCGAGTCCGTGTCACCGAGCCACCACTGGGTCTCAGGTGTCCCGACAATCTGCGCGATCTCCTCGCGAAGACGCTCAGCAGTAAACGTCGGCGCAGGATTGCCGGATTCGGCATGTCGTGCCGTCAGGGCGCACAGCGCCTGCAGCAACACCAGCCAATCGCCTCTCCAGCCGCTTTCGCGACAATCGGCAGCCGCCTGTGCGCCGACCTGAGCGGCGTAAGACAGTAACGCCGCCTGCGAAAAAAGTGGCTTAGATTCATCACCTTCCGGGATCTCTCCGGACTCTTCCCAGAGTCTTCCCTCGTTTGTCTGGTGCTCGGCATGGAGCATGGGTGTGTCCTTGGCACTCATGGAGCATTCCAATGAAAAATGACGAAGGTTTGGATTTTGCCCTATCCCGCAAGACCGGCCATATGGTCGATGTCACGATGGTCGCACGGGGATTGGCATGCGACTGCGTCTGCGCCCACTGCGGCGCCCTGCTGCAGGCAAAAAAGGGGCGTAAAAACCGCCACCACTTTGCCCATTACGTTGCCGGTCGCGCCACAGGGCTGTGCGGCGGTGGACGCGAGAGCGCATTGCATGCGGCAGCGAGACAGCTCGTTGCTGGGTGGTGCACGATTGAACTGCCTGCGCTATTGGTCGAGGAGGCAGGCCGACGGGCGTCGATCCCGGGGCGCGTGATCTCGATCCGGTCGAGCGAGTTGCCTGACGACATGCGCGGCGCCACTTACTGGGGGCGCGATCGGGTGCGTCCGGATGTCGTAATGCATGCTGAAGGCGAAACAATCTGGGCTGAAATTCTGGTGACGCATGCAGTTGGTGATTCGAAGCGCGCTCGGCTTGGGCGGCACGCGATATCAACCTTGGAGTTTGACCTGGCGGGGATGCATCGCGAAGGTTCTTGGACCCTTGCGACGCTTGAGCATGCGTTGAGGACCGACGTCGGGATCCAGCGCTGGGCGTATCACGTTGAAGAGGCGAGGCTTAGACGGCAACTGCGCGAAGATAGCGAGGCGAGTGCGCGCCCCCTTACCCGTATGGAAGTGCCATGGACTGGCGTTGCGCACGATCACGAGGGAGAAGCGCCGGACCCTGTGCTTAGCGGGTGCGCTGGATCGAAGGCCATGGATTGGGCACCGCTGGTATTTGACCCGGCAATGGGCTTGATTCCGCGAGATCCCGCCAAGCGGCTTGCCTTTATCGCGCAGGTTTATCCGGAGCCGACGCGATACGAACTGTCCGGTGCGGTCGCATTTCTCCGGCGGCATCCGCACGGCGATGGGTCGTGTTGGGTGACCATTGGTGGGCGCAGTCCGGGCGGCCGCAAAAGTGCCTATGACGCAGCACTGTCTGAGTTCGCCCGTTCTGCCGGGCTGCATTGCGTCGATTTCGCGATCGCCGGAACCCGTGAAGTGCGTGGCCCGCAGTGTCATGAGCAGTTGGATCGCTTTTTTTCGGCGTTGGCGCGCAGCACTGCAGCGGAGGGTCTACCTGCGTCTGATCTATAGCGCTGCCGCACTGTGCAGCTGTCATGTATCTTCCTGTCCCTTGAATCCGTGTATCAAATACCATCACATCATGACTCGTCGCTCCCGTAGATCCCGCCGCTCCCCCGGCCTGCTCGAATTCGCACTGACTTCCGACTGGAAGCTTTCGGCCGGCATGGCTGGTGTGTGCGTGTTATTCGCCAGTTTGATCATCCCCGGATTTCTTGGGGGAAAACCCGTGCTGGTTCCGCTGATGACCATGTTCAAATCGCTCGCCTGGTTGTTGGCAGCCGTGTTTGGCGGCATCTCCCTGCTGCGCTATATGAAGCAACGGCCGGATTCCTCGATGGTGCCCGATCAACCCGCCGCCGCGTCGCGCCGTGCTGAGCCGAGCGCGCGTACGAGCCCGCCGCTGTCGCCGCTGGATAAAGCGCTCCTCGCCGTTACCCTGTCGCCGCAATGCCCATCATCTTCGGAGGTCAAGCCTACGGTGTGGTCGCCCAAAGTCATCGATATGATGGAATGGAAGCGATTCGAGGATCTGTGTTGCAAGTTCTATCTTGTGAAGGGCATTCGCGCCGAAACAACCCGCCTCGGTGCTGACGGCGGCGTCGACATTCGCCTGTTTCAGGATGAGTCTCAACCGACGCGTTGTACCACGGTGGTTCAATGCAAGGCGTGGAGTCAGGCCGTCGGCGTCAAGCCCGTGCGGGAGCTGCGCGGCGTGATGGCACACGAGAAGGTCGAGAAAGGATTCTTCATGGCGCCGAATGGCTTTACTGACGATGCTCGGACATTCGCGGCGGAGAACGGAATCACCCTCCTTAATGGCAAGCTGATCTTTGCGATGCTGGAGCGCCTTCCGGAGGCGGGGCGACAGGCTTTGCTGGCGTTCGCGACGGAGGGCGATTGGACGACCCCCACCTGCCCGAGCTGCGGGGTGAAAATGGCTGCCCGTGACAGCGCGCGCGGCAGATTCTGGGGCTGCATCCGCTACCCGAAGTGTCGCGCGACGATCCCGATGCGCGCGGCGTCGGCCCAATCTACCGCTTGAGGCGACGATGACAACGGCGGATCGTGACACGGCGCTTAACTTATACGACAAGCTCTACGCGCGCCTGACCGAGCACGGACAGTCGTCGGAGATCGCAGCGCTCGCCGTGGTCGAGGACTACCTCGACGGCAAGCCGCGTCAGCGAGACAAGAAGACGCGACTTACCGGTGCCGACCGAAACCTAGCGTTCTGGAGCAGCCACCTCGTCCAAGCGATACCGCTCGAATCGTGGAAGTCAAAGACCTTCACGCTGGCGTTGTCTCGATACTTCACGCAAGAGCGGACGGCCAACACGGCATTGTTAGCGGAACTCGCGTCGTCGGCACCCGAGGCCATCTGCAATGCGGTCCGATACTCCGGCCTCGTTCTGCGACAGCATTCGCCGCGACGCTCGGAACTCGATCAGTTGGCTGCATCGTCGCCGGACATTGCCGAATTGTGCCGCGTCCTCGATATTTTTGATCTCGCCTACAGACAGCGTCTTGCCGCAGTTGAAATGGGCAAGCATATGTTGGATGAGCTCTTGCCGTTCGAGATGTTGATCTATGCGAGTCTCTATGCCTTTGAGCACCTCGTGCCGCACCTGCCGCAGCTTGGTGCCGATGCGAGGACAGAAGAGACAGCATCCGCTCAGGAGGTGTGGGATGCCATCAACGACCTACTGCACTGGAAACTGAAAACGGCCCCCGACTCGGCACTGGCGATGACCGAAGACCATATACATGCCTCCGTAGCGATGCATCTGGCGCCATTCCTCTTCCCGTCGCATTCGGGAATGGTAGCAAGGCATGACCTGCGGGAAGCGTTTGAGCGCTTGCTCCTGGACCAGGTAGAGCTGAACAGCTTTATCTCCCGCTCCGCGGATGCCTTTAGCTACGATGACGCGATCCGTTTTGTTCGGTGTGGCGATCATCTGGAAATCGAAGTGGTCGATCCCGATCGGCGGGCTGCATGGTGGAGGGATGGCGCCAAACTCGAGCGTCTGCATGGTTATTGGTTCTATCGTGCGCTGGACGAGTTTGTTGCGTCAGGTATGGCGGAGGCACCAATGGGGCGTCTCGAGAACCAGGCAGCCAACCAGCTCGCCTACATCCAGGCGATTCGGACCCGATTGCGACTTACCGAGGCGTACGGACTAGAAGAATTTGTGACGGCCGAGTCGGGGGCGCGGGTCAACCTTTTCCAGGCATTACTGTCGTTGGAACTGACGTCGGCGTTCTTTCAGCGAGATTTCCTGCTGACTTATGTGGGCCATCTGGAAAGGTCGGGGCATTGCCTCCAGGCCCTCAGGCTGATGGCTCTGGAGGGGCTGGCCGGTGGGTTCCAGAATCGGTTTCCGCTGACCTGGTCCGACCGCGCAGCGAAGATCGCCAATATCGTTGGCTGGACCGTGACCCCTGAATCTCCAAAGGGAAACCCGCACATGGCCGCGGCGATCCTAGATTTCTGGACGATCGACTGGGGCGCGGTGGGCAGGCGCCTTCGAAGCGGTGAATCGCTCCTCCAGCCGGAGCTTTTGGAGCGTCCGTTCATCAAGCAGGGGCAAATTCTGGTTCAGCTGCCGTGGGTTGTTGGCATTCAGAACAACAGCACTGCGGCGATCAACAGTCTGCGCCGCCTGGGCGCACGGCGGGCCGAGGCGCAGGCGGAAACGAGACGAATCGAGGAGCGGCTGGGCCAGCTGCTGGCCGAGAAAGGATTCAGGGTCGCTGCTAACTGGCATCCGCCGATTGAGGGCACGGACAATCCCGGAGAAGTGGATCTGATCTGTGTTCGCGAGGGTGTGGTCATTGTCATGGAGGTGAAGTCCAGTTACCTGCGTCGATCACAACGTGACGCGTGGCTGCACGCGACCACAACCCTGAGAAAAGCGGGTCAGCAACTTCGCCGGAAGATCGTTGCGGTTCGTGCAGCGCTGGAACGAACTTCCGATCTGACTCAACTGTTGGGTGTCGCCGAATCAAGCGAGCTTGGTTCGATCATCGGTTGGATCGTCGATACCTCGATCGAATGCGACCACGAACGGTTCGACGGCTTCCTGAAGGTGTCGCTGGAAGAGGTTCTCATTGCGCTCCGGGACGATCGTCATTTGCTAAATGACCCGAGCCGCATCCTTGAGAGGGCGAAACTCGGGGGGGCGCTGGAAGCGACCCAGGCGGCAAGCCGTGCGATGCTCTATCCGGGCGGTTTCGAAGCGTCGGGTTTTGTCGAAGTAATCGAGAATGGTAGGGTGTGGGAGGATGTGTGCGCATAACGGGGCATGCACCGCTGCACGCCGCGGGCAATCATGTATTCCCGTTCGGTAGTTTGTTTGCCCCGAACCACACGAGTTGGGGAGCGGCCGCTTTTACGTCGGATACCGAGGCGCACTTTCGCTTACTATATTTGCATAAAACCGAGGCGTCTCATTGATCACCGAGCATCTCCTTCTCGGTCGGAGCGGACCTTGGGGCTGCGCTCCGATTCGGTCGGCAAGCGCCGATGACCGGGCTTCGGCCGAAGGGGCCGTTCAGCTTGTGCCCAGCGAGCGGCGGCAATGTCGTCGACACCGGTCGCCGAGCGCTCAAACGAGGTTGAACGGCAGGTCTCTGATACCCCGAACTCACCCTATCGACCCACAAGAGACATTCGTCGTATCGGTGAATCAGCGGCAGGTTTCTGAGTGGAGGAGTCGAACAGATCGGGTGCTGAGTGAGTATTGCTGAGCCATGGCTTAAGGCTAGGAAGAGGCGCCGATTGAGCGATAACAGTGCTGCCTGCGTATTCCAGACCAAACTGGACAGTGATTCCACGCGAATCTGGACAGTGATTCCACGGCAAACTGGACACTGATTCCAGCGCAAACTGGACAGTCAAACGTAATAACGTAGCGCGCGGGGTAACCGTGGCACCCTCGGCAAGTTTGCCGAGGACCACATGGCCAATAGCAGGTTACCCATGCGCAAGATTGTTGAAGTCCTACGGCTGCACCACGAGGGCGACCGTAGCCATCGTGAGATCGCCCGGGTCGTCGGAACCTCGCCGACGACGGTCGGCGAGATCCTTCGCCGCGCCCGGCAATGTGGGCTCGCTTACCCGGTACCGGCCGGCATGAGCGAGGCCGGGCTGGAGGCGCTGCTGTATGCGCCGACCGCGCCGTCGAGCCAGAAGCGTCCCGAGCCCGATTGGCCCGCGGTGCATCGCGAGCTGCGGCGCAAGGGCGTCACCCTCGATTTGCTGTGGCAGGAGTTCAAGGCCGAGCACCCGGACGGCTACCGCTACAGCAGCTTCTGCGACCACTACCGGCGCTGGGTCGGGCGGCTCTCGGTGAGCATGCGTCAGACCCATGCCCCGGGCGAGAAGCTGTTCATCGACTACGCCGGTCCCACCGTCGAGGTGATCGATCCGATGACCGGCGAAATTCATCGGGCCGCCATCTTCGTCGCCGTGTTGGGGGCGTCGAACTACACCTACTGCGAAGCCACCTGGAGCCAGAGCCTGCCCGACTGGATCGGCAGCCATGTGCGCACCCTCGCGTATCTGGGGGGCGTGCCCGCCCTGCTGGTGCCGGACAATCTGAAGAGTGGCGTCACCACCGCCTGCTTCTATGATCCCGAGCTCAACCCGACTTACCGCGACCTGGCCCGCCATTACGGCACGGCGGTGCTCCCCGCGCGGCCCCGTCGCCCCAAGGATAAAGCCAAGGCCGAAGGGGGCGTGCTCGTGGTCGAGCGCTGGGTGCTGGCCCGCCTGCGTCATCAGCGTTTCTTCAGTCTGGGCGAACTGAACCGGGCCATCGCCGAGCTGATGAGCGATCTGAACACGCGCGCCTTCAAGAAGCTGCCCGGCTGCCGGCAGTCGGCCTTTGCCGAACTGGACCGGCCCGCCTTGCGTCCGCTGCCGGCGACCCGGTACGAGTTCGCCGAATGGAAAGTGGCCAAGGTCGGCATCGACTATCACGTCGAGGTCGTCGGCCACTACTACTCGGTGCCGTACCGCTTTGCCCGCGAGAAGATCGATGTGCGCCTCACCGCCACCACGGTCGAGTTGTTTCACCGCGGTGCGCGCATCGCCAGCCATGTGCGCACCGATCTGCGCGGCCGGCACACCACTGTGGATGCCCACATGACCCCGGCCCATCAGGCAGTCCAGGGCTGGAGCGCGCCGCGCCTGATCGAATGGGCCGAACGGATCGGGCCTTATGCCAAGGCCGTCGTGCAAAGCTTGCTGCATCAGCGCCACCACCCACAGCAGGCGTTCAGGGCCTGTCTGGGCATCCTGCGCCTGGGTAAAAGCGTCGGGGATGACCGCCTGGAGGCGGCCTGCGAACGCGCCGTTGCCATCGGCGCGACCTCCTACAGCAGCCTGAAATCGATCCTCAAGAACGGTCTGGACAAGCGGGTCGCAAGCGCCCCGGCCCAAGCCAATTTACCCCTGGATCACGCCAATGTGCGTGGCCCCGGCTACTACCACTGAAGGCACGCACCATGCTCAATCATCCGACCGTCGACAAACTCCATCAACTGCGCCTCTCGGGCATGGCCCGCGCCCTGGCCCAGCAGGCACAGAGCCCCGAGATCGACCAGCTCTCGTTTGACGAACGTCTCGGCCTGCTCGTCGACAGCGAAGCGGCAGAGCGCGAGTCACGCCAGAATGCGGCGCGCTTGAAGCGCGCCAAACTCAAGCAAGCCGCCACCCCGGAGGACGTGGACCTGCGCCATCCACGCGGGCTCGACCGGCCCTTGTTCGCGC